>VXYS01000004.1:300000-600000 GCA_009845905.1 Gammaproteobacteria bacterium
TTTGCGAATCGGGCCGGGACAGCGCGATCTTCTGTCCCCCGTCGTTCGAGATGTTCCGCTGGTACGGCCGCCTGCAGGGCGCGCGGGTCCTTGAAGTTCCGCTGCGGGCCGAAGACGGCTTCTCGCTCGACGTGCCGGCCATCAAGGCCGCCTGGTCCGACGATGTGAAGCTGCTGATCCTCTGTTCGCCGAACAACCCCACGGGCAACCTGATGGACCCCGACGATCTCCTGGAACTGGTGGAATACGCGCGCGACAGGACCATTGTGGTGCTGGATGCCGCCTACGCCGAGTTCGCGGGCCTGAACCCGGGCGCCGAATGGATCGCGGCGCACCCGCACGTCGTGGTCCTGCGCACGGTATCGAAGGCCCTGGGGCTGGCGGGCGTGCGCTGCGGCGCGCTGCTTGCCTGCGAGGAAATTATCGGGCTGATGCGCCGCGTACAATCTCCGTACAGCTTTTCCGCGCTGTGCGAACACACCGTGCTCGAGGCCATGAAACCGGAAAGTCTGGCCAGGATGCAGGGCCGCATAGCACTTGTCATCGAGGAGCGCGAGCGCGTCAGCGCACTTCTGACGGAACTTCCCCAGGTAAAGACCGTGTATCCCAGCCGCACCAACTTCGTGTTGCTGAAAGTCGCCGACGCCGACGGCTTCAACGCCGCGGCCCGCGACGGCGGCTACCTGCTGCGCAGAATCCCCGACGAGCCGGGCCTGGAATCCTGCGTGCGCATCACGCTGGGCACGCCTGAGCAGAACGACGGCCTGTTGGCGACACTGAGGGCAGCGGCATGAGCGCCCGGGTCGCCTTCGTGGACCGTGACGGCACCCTGATCGAGGAACCGTCCGACTTCCAGGTTGACAGCCTTGCAAAGCTCAAGCTGGCGCAGGGCGTGGTGCCGGCGCTGCGGCGATTGCAGGACGCCGGCTTCGAGCTGGTGATGGTCAGCAACCAGGATGGGCTTGGCACCGACAGCTTCCCGCAGGAGGACTTCGACGGGCCGCACGAATTCCTGTTGGCGCTGCTGGAATCACAGGGTATCGGGTTTGCCGAAGTGTTCGTATGTCCGCACCGGTCCGGGGACGGCTGCGATTGCCGCAAGCCGCTCACGGGCCTGGTGAACGCATTCATGCGCGAGCGGCCCGTGGACCGGGCCGCCAGCGTCATGATCGGCGACCGCGAGACCGATCTGCAGTTCGCCGAGAACCTGGGAGTGCGCGGTTTCCGTGTCGATGCCGCCGATCCGGAGAGCTGGAAGCAGGTAGTGCGCGAAATCGTGGACGCGCCCCGGGTCGGGCGCGCGCGCCGGGCGACCCGCGAGACCGATATTCGGGTGGACGTGGATCTGGACGCACCGGGATCGGCGGAAGTGGCCACCGGCATCGGCTTCTTCGATCACATGCTGGAGCAGCTTGCCAAGCACGGCGGCTTCGGGCTGAAGCTCAGTTGTGACGGCGACCTTGAGGTCGATGAACACCACACCGTGGAGGACAGCGCGCTGGCGCTGGGCGCGGCGCTGAAGGAGGCGCTCGGCGACCGGCGGGGTATCGGCCGCTTCGCCTTCGAGCTGCCCATGGACGAGGCCGACGTCAAGGTGCTGCTGGACCTGTCCGGACGCCCGTGGCTCAAGTTCAAGGGCAAATTCGAGCGCGAACGCGTCGGAGGACTGCCGACCGAGCTGGTCGAGCATTTCTTCCGTTCGCTGGCGGAAGCCAGCGGCGCCACGCTGCATATCCGGGTGCGCGGCGAGAACACGCACCACATGATCGAGTCCTGCTTCAAGGGCGTCGGGAGGGCGTTGCGCCAGGCGATCGCGCGCGAGGGAGGCGACATTCCCAGCACCAAGGGCGTCCTGTGAACACGGACGTGGCCCTGGTTGACTGCGGCGGGGCCAACATTGCATCGCTTCGATTCGCCCTTCAGCGTCTGGGCGTGGAAGGGCACTTCACGCGGGACGCCGGCCGGATCAAAGCCGCGGAACGCGTGCTCCTGCCGGGCGTCGGCGCCGCCGGGGCCGGCATGGGCAGGCTGGCCGGCGCGCACCTCCTGGAGCTCATACCCCGACTGACGCAACCGGTGCTGGGCATCTGCCTGGGAATGCAGTTGCTCTATGAAGTGTCCAGCGAGGACGATACGCCCTGTCTTGGCGTCATTCCCGGACAGGTTGACCTGCTCGAAGCCTCCCCCGAGCATACGATCCCGCACATGGGATGGAACCAGGTGGGACGGCGAGCGGAATCGCGCCTGTTCGACGGAATCCCGGACGGGTCCTGGTTCTACTTCGTGCACAGTTACGCCGCCCCGCCCGGTGAACATTGCATCGGCGATACCGAGCACGGCCGCCGCTTCGCCTCGGTCGTGAACAAGGACAATTTCTTCGGTGTGCAGTTCCATCCGGAACGGTCCGGGCAACACGGCCAGCGGCTGCTGAAGAACTTTCTTGAGCTTCCGTGGAACTGATCCCTTCCATCGACCTGATGGGCGGCCAGGTGGTGCGGCTGCATCGCGGGCGCTTCGATGACGCGGTGTTCTATTCGAGGGAAGCACTGGGGCTGGCCCGAACCTGGTCCAGCCTGGGCGCGCGCAGCCTGCACGTGGTCGATCTGGACGGCGCCCGCTCCGGCCGCCGGGAAAACGCCGACACCATTGCGCGCGTGGTGGAAGCGACAACGCTTTCAGTACAGGTCGGCGGCGGTATTCGCGACGACGAATCACTCGAAGCGGTCTACGAAAGCGGCGTCCGGCGGGCCGTATGCGGCAGTGCGCTGGCGGAAGATCCGGCGCGGGCCGGGCGCTGGGTGGAGCGGTATGGGCCGGACCGGCTGGTGGCGGCGCTCGATGTGCGCTCCGGCAGCGAGCCCGAAGTGCTGACCCGGGGTTGGGTCCGGGAGAGCGGCCGCTCGCTGTGGGAACTGCTGGAACTGCTGCTGGACCAGGGCTACCGGTGGTTTCTTTGCACCGATGTCGATCGCGACGGCATGCTGAGCGGCCCGAACACGGACCTGTACGCGGAGTGCGTCCGCAGGGCGCCCCAGGCCTCGTTCATCGCCTCCGGCGGCGTATCGCGCGCGGACGACCTTGAGGCGCTGGCCGGCACGGGGGTGGCGGCCGCGGTCTCCGGCAAGGCCTTGCTGGAAGGGCGCATCAGCGCCGAGGAAGCGGAGCGGTGCTGGCGCGGCGGATAATCCCCTGCCTCGACGTGCGCGACGGCCAGGTGGTCAAGGGCGTGCGTTTCCGCGAGCACCGCGTGATGGGCGAGATCATGGAGCTGGCGCGCCGCTACCGCGAGGAACACGCCGACGAGGTCGTGTTCTACGACATCACCGCAAGCCCGCACGGCCGTTCCGTGGACCGGAGCTGGATCCTGCGCGTGGCCGACGTCCTGGACATTCCCTTCTGCGTGGCCGGCGGCATTCGCGACGTCGCCGGGGCCGAGGAAGTGCTGATGAACGGCGCCGACAAGATTTCCGTCAACAGTCCCGCGCTGGCCGACCCCGACCTGATCGGCGAACTGGCCCGGCGGTTCGGCTCGCAGTGCGTGGTGGTGGGAATCGACAGCAGCGGCGGCAACGGCCGCTGGCGCGTGCACGAGCTGACCGGCGACCCCTCGCTCAGCCGCGAAGCGGGCCGCGACACGCTGGACTGGGTCCGCGAAGTGCAGGACCGCGGCGCGGGCGAAATCGTGCTCAACTGCATGAACATGGACGGCGTGCGCCAGGGCTATGACATCGAGCAGCTTTGCGCGGTCCGCGAAAGCTGCCGCGTTCCGCTGATCGCCTCCGGCGGCGCGGGAGCGCCGGAACACTTCGTCGAAGTCTTTCGCCGGGCGCGGGTGGACGGCGCGCTCGCCGCGACCGTGTTTCACTCCGGTCAGATCGCAATCCCCGACCTCAAGAACTATCTGGCTGCCCGCAACGTAGCCGTGCGCGACTGACGATTTCGCTTCCTGGGAGCGAAGGCGTCTCGCCTTCGTCGAGGGCGGGACGCCCTCGCTCCCAGGGTAACGGCGAGGCCCTCTTTCCCAGGGGGTCAGCGGCGGGAGCGCAGTTCCTCCAGGACTTCGGCCAGCGACACGCCGGCGCCTTCGAGCAGGACCAGCAGGTGATAGAGCACGTCCGCCGCCTCCGCGCGCACCGCCCGCGGGTCGCCGGCGGCGGCCGCGAGCGCCAGTTCCACCGATTCCTCGCCGAATTTCTGGGCCACCCGCTGAATGCCCTCGCCCAGCAGCCTCGCGGTGTAGCTTTCCTGCGGCGCGGCCTCCGCGCGCGACCGGATTACCGCCTCCAGCTCCAGCAGGAAATCCGCCGATGCCCCGTTTCCTTCATTGCTCACGCGATCACCTCCTCCGCCGCGGGTTCCCTCAGGTTGTAATTCGAGGCCATCACACGGCCGTAGGCGCCGGCGTTGGCGAACAGCAGCACGTCGCCCTCGCGGCACTCGGGCAGCATGCGGTCGCGGGCCAGCACGTCGCCGCTCTCGCAGATCGGGCCCACCACGTTGACCAGCCGCGTCGCCGGCTCGTCCAGCCGGGTGAGGTTGTGCACCTCGTGATAGGACCCATACAGCGCCGGTCGTATCAGCGAGTTCATTCCGGTCTCCACGCCCACATATCGGGCGCCGCTCTTGCCCTTGACCTGGGTCACGCGCGCCAGCAGCACGCCGGCCTCGGCCACGACGTAGCGGCCGGGCTCGAGCCAGAACTCCAGTTCCCGGGGCGCGCCTTCGCGGCAGCGCGCCAGGTTGGCGTCCAGCTCCGCGAGGTCCAGGCCCTGCTCGCCGCCGTGCTGGGGCACGCCCAGCCCGCCGCCGAGATTCACCACGCGTGCATCCGGAAAGTGCTCCAGGCACTCCAGCAGCGTCTCGGCTATCGGGGCCCATGCGCCGGGATCCATCACGCCGCTTCCCATGTGGGCGTGCAGCCCGATGACCCGTGCGCCCGCATCGGCGGCGGCCCTGGCGGCCCGCTGCACTTCAAACAGCGGCACGCCGAACTTGGAATGCACGCCGGCCGTGCGCACATGCCGGTGCAGTCCGCGCCCCACGCCGGGGTCCAGTCGAAGGAACAGGTCCCTTCCGGCGAAAAGTTGCGGCCAGTCGCGCAGCACGCCCAGGTTGTCCACGGTCAACTGAACGCCGGCCTCCAGCGCTTCGGCGTACTCGGACCGAGCCGCGAAATTCGGCGTGAACAGGATGCGACCGGGGTCGTGATCCGGGAACAGCTCGCGCAGCAGCCGGACCTCGCCGGGCGATACGCACTCGAACTCCAGACCGCTGTCGCGAACGCGCCGCAGCACGCCGGGGTTCGAGTTGGCCTTGATCGCGTAATAGACGCGGTCTATCGATTCAAGCCCATTGAGCCGCTGCGCCTGCGCCGCGACCCGCTCGAGGCTGTAGGCGTAGGTCGCGCCGCGCTCTTCGGCCAGCTTGAGCAATTCGCCGCGCCGTTCGGCCCACCAGGGCGCATCGGCGCCGGCGGGCGCAACCGGAGTCGCCTGCGTCAGTTCCTCCCAGGCGGGGCCGAACAGCTCGTCGCCGTCATCCGGCACGATCAGCCGCCCGTGCAAACGCTGCGCAAGGCGGCGGGCCTGCGCCGGCTCCACGACGAAGCTGATGTTCAGGTCGCTGGCCGCCTGGCTCAAGAGATGAATGGGCTGCTCGCGAAACGCTTCCAGCGCCGGCCCAACCTCGTGCAGCACCGCGCGGATGCGCCTTCCGACCAGGGTCACGACGCTGGTATTGGTCGTGATGGTCACCTGGCCGATGCGCTCCAGTTGCGACCGCAGACGGTCCATCAGCGCCGGCGTCAGCACTTCGGGGTCGGTGTCCAGCGTGACCGTCACGTTGCTCTCGGACGTGGAAACCAGGTCCACCGAAAGCCCGAGGTCGCCGAAGCAGGTGAATACCTCCTTGAGAAACCCGACACGGCGCCACATCCCCAGCGTTTCCAGCGAGACCAGCGGCACGCCGCCGTGCAGCATGACCGCCTTGACCTGCGCGCTGTCGGACTCCTCGGCCGGCCCCACGGCGGTGCCGGGCAGTTCGGGGTGCAGCGTCGAACGCACGGTCATGCCGATCCGGCTTTCGCGCAGCGGGGCGATCGACAGCGGGTGCAGCACGCCGCCGCCGGATGTGGCGATCTCCTGCGCTTCGGCGTAGCTGAGCCTGCGCAACAGCCTGGCGCCGCTGATTTCCCGCGGATCGGCGCTGAATATCCCGGGCACGTCGGTCCACATTTCCAGCCGCAGGGCGCCAATGGACGCGGCCAGCGCGGCCGCCGATACGTCGGAACCCCCCCGGCCCAGCAGCACTTCCTCGCCCTCGGCATTGCGGGCTATGAATCCCTGCGTCAGCGGCACGCCCGGAAGGCTTTCGAGCAATGCGGCCGCTTCGGGATCGGGATCGTGTGCGCACACCGCGTGCAGCATGGAGTCGCGTTCGCTGGCCCAGTCCCGCGCCTCGGCCCGCAACAACTTCGCGGGATTCACCGGGGATATCGAGATGCCCTTGAGCTCCAGCGCGGCGGCCCCAAACCGCCCGGCCAGCCGCTCGCCCAGCGCCAGCACCTTGACCCGGGCCCGGTAGCCTGCCTCGCCGGTCAGGGCGATGCCGCGAAGCAACTGCGCCAGGTTCTCCAGTTCCGGTCGCAGGCAGCCGTCCGGGTCTTCGATATTCATTTCCCGGGCCAGTTCGCGGTGGTGGTCGCCCAGCTCCCGCTCGAGGCCGGCGTGCTCGTTGCGGCGCGCCAGTTCGATCAGGGCTTCCAACTGGTCGGTAACGCCGGCCACGGCCGAGTGCACGACGATGGGCCGCACCCCCTGCTTGAGGCGGCGATGCACGAGGCGCGCGACCGTGTCCCAGCCGGCCGCCGTCGCCACGCTGGCCCCGCCGAACTTCAGCACTACCCAGGACGCGCTCATGCGCTCAATACCTTGCCGGGATTCATGATCCCGCGCGGATCCATGGCGCGCTTGAGCGCGCGCATCAACTCAAGCTTGACGGGATCGCCAAGCCGTTCCAGTTCGTCCTTCAGCATCAGGCCCACGCCGTGCTCGGCGCTGAAGCTGCCGTCCATCGACCATGCCAGTTCCCGGAGTTCGGCGCTGAGCGGCCGGCCCTGCTCCAGGAACCGCTCCGGATCGACGTCCGGCGGACAGGGAACGGAGTAATGCAGGTTGCCGTCGCCCACGTGTCCGAACGGAACGGGCTCGGCGCCCGGGAAGTGCTTGCGGCACACCTCCAGCGCCGAATCGAGGAAGCCGGCAATGCGTTCGGGCGGCACGGCCAGGTCATGGCGCAGCGCCGGTCCGGACAGGCGCACCGCCTCGGGAACGCCATGGCGCAGGCGCCAGATCGCCTCGCGCTGCGCCTCGCTGACCGCGCATACGGCATCGAGCAGCTCGCCCCGCTCGCGGGCGTCTTCCAGGAACCCGGCCAGGCGCTCGGCCAGCAATTCTTCCGGTCCCGCTCCGGCCGCCTCGACGCAGAGCAGCCAGGGCGCATCGATGTCCCCCGGAATCGGAACCCCGTCCAGGTGCACCCCGCACAATTGCGCCGCGCCGCGTGATATCAGCTCGAAGGCGTTGAGCTCCTCGCCCAGCGCCGACTGCGCGCCGCGAAAGAGCTCAACCGCCTGATCGGCCCCGGACACGCCCAGAAGCGCGGTAATCCGGACCTGCGGCCGCGGGTACAGGCGCAGCGCGGCCGCGGTGATCACGCCCAGCGTGCCTTCCGAGCCGATGAAGAGCTGCTTGATGTCGTAACCGGTGTTGTCCTTGGCCAGCGGCTTCAGGTCCGACAGCACCCGCCCGTCCGGCAGCGCGACCTCCAGCCCCAGCACCATCTCGCGCGCCATGCCGTAGCGCAGCACGTGAATGCCGCCGGCGTTGGTGGACAGCACCCCGCCCAGCTGGCAACTGCCTTCCGAACCCAGGCTCAGCGGAAAGAGGTAGCCCGCCTCGTCGGCTCGTTCCTGCAGCGTGGCCAGCACGCAGCCGGCCTCGGCGGTCAGGCAGCCGGCGCCCAGGTCGCGCACCCGCCTCTGGCGATGCAGGCTCAGCAGTATCTCGTTCGCTTGCGAATGGGTGCCGCCGCAAAGACCGGTGCGGCCGCCCACCGGCACCACGCCGACGCCCCGCCTGTTGCAGCAGGCCAGAACGGCGGCAGTTTCACCGGCGCTGCCCGGAGCAACCAGCAGCCGCGACTCGCCGTGGTAGCGCCCGCGCGGCTCCTCGAGATACGGCTCAAGCAGTGCAGCGTCGGCGACGCAGTTCCGCCCGCCGACGATCGAGGCAAGCTCCTGATGGACGGTGCGCGTGTTCATGGCTCATCCCGGTTTTCCGCCGGCGAGAATTCCTCTTCGAAAAGCCGCCAGGAAACAAGGAACAGCGCCGCCAGGACCGGCCCGATGACCAGCCCGGAGAACCCGAACACCGACAGCCCGCCCAGCGTGGCCAGCAGCACCAGGTAGTCGGGCAGCCGCGCGGTCCGGCCCACCAGTATCGGCCGCAGCAGGTTGTCCGCCAGACCTACGACCAGCACGCCGACGATCACGAGGATCAGGCCCTGGATCCACATGCCGGATGCGAACAGCCAGATGGCAATCGGCGCCCACACCAGGCCGGGGCCGACCGCCGGAATAACCGACAGCACGCCCATCAGCACGCCGAGCAGAACCGGGCTGCCGATGCCCAGCAGCGCCAGCGTGACGCCCCCGAGTCCGCCCTGCACGGCGCCGATCACGATCAGCGAGGTCACGCTCACCCTGGACACGGTCGCGAACTGACCGAGCAGTTCGTATTCGCGCTCGTCGCCCAGCGGCAGGATGCGGACCAGCGTATCGACGAGCTTTTCGCCGTCGCGCAGGAAGAAAAACAGCAGGTACAGCATTACCGCCAGTTGCAGCAGCAGCTTCAGCGCACCTTGTCCGGCGGCCACCAGGCCGGTGGCCGCGAAGCGGGCCGCGTTGCCCACCATCGAAGTCAGCCCGGAACGCATCTTCTCGAAGTCCAGGCCGAAGTTGTCCAGGATCTCGCGCACCCAGGGCAGCCAGGCGCCGACCGTATCCAGGACCGCTCCGGGGTCCAGCGCGCCCCCTTCGACAGCGGCGTAGAACTCGCTGGATTCGCGCACCACAGCCCATCCCAGCAGCAGCACCGGCGCCACAACGCCGGCCAGCACGACCAGGAGAACCGCAGCCGCGGCCAGCGATCGCCGGTTCCAGAGCCGTGGTATCAAGCGCGCATACAGGCCGTGGAAGAGAATCGCCAGCACCACCGCCCAGAAGACCGCCAGCAGGAGGTCGGCGAGCAGCAGGATGAACGCCGCGGTGACCGCGGCGACCAGCAATAACAGGGAACTGCGCTGAAGGGTCTGGCCCATGACTGGAACTGGTGAACTAGGTCGGCAAAACGAAAATGGTCGGGGCGAGAGGATTTGAACCTCCGACCACCTGCACCCCATGCAGGTGCGCTACCAGACTGCGCCACGCCCCGGACCGGGTGCAGATTCTATCGCGTGGCGGCCGCGCTATCGCAGCAAACGGTGCAACTCCTCCAGTTCGACCCGCATCTGGCGAACGAATTGCTTCATGTGACTCTGGTCCTGGCGCGAATCCTCGCCCTCCAGGCGCTGCCGGGCGCCGGCCAGCGTATAGCCCTCGACCTGCAGCAGATGCCGGATCTGGCGGATCAGCATGATGTCCTGCGGCTGGTAGTAGCGGCGTCCGCCGCGTCGCTTGGTGGGGTTGAGTTGCGGAAATTCCTTTTCCCAGTAACGCAGCACATGTTGTTCCACCTGGCACAGCGCGCTGGCCTCGCCGATGGTGAAGAGGCGTTTCGCCGGAATCGGCGGCAGCTTCAGGTCCCGGTCAATCTGGTCCAGCACCCGCTTCCACCAGTTGCCTCAGTTTCTGGCCCGCGGAAAAGGTCACTACCCTGCGCACGCTGATCGGAATGCTTTCCCCGGTGCGCGGATTGCGCCCCGGCCGCTCGCCCTTGTCGCGCAGATCGAAGTTGCCGAAACCCGAGATCTTCACGCGGTTGCCGCCCACCAGCGCATCGCTGATGCTCTCGAAAACCGCGTTGACGACCATCGCGCTTTCCTGCTTGCTCATGCCGATATTGGCGTGCAGGGAGCTGACAATCCCGGCCCGGGTAAGCATGTTTCGTTTCATTGCCGAACGCTGACCCCAAACTTCTCCACCAGAAGCGAAACGGCGTCCGCAACGGCCCGGTCCACTTCCGCGTCCGTTAGTGTGCGCGAAATTGACTGAAAAATCAAGCCTAAACCCACGCTTCTTGCATCAGAGTTCAAACTCTTGCGATCCTCGTAAACATCAAAAACGATCACTTCGCGCATCCATTCGCCCGCTTGCGAGCGGATCGCGCCGAGCAGGTCGCCGACTTGCACCGACGGCGGCGCAACCAGGGAAAGGTCTCGGCGCACGGCGGGGAAACGGGAAACCTCGGTCACCCGGGCCGCATCGGAATCGAGCGCCGCGTCCAGGCGCAGCGCAAACAGTTGGGGCGCCGGTCCCCCGTCGGCAAGCTCCGGATGCAGCTCGCCCACCCAGCCCACTTCGTCCTCGCCGCGAAGGACCCGCACCGAACGTCCGGGACGAAGGCCGGGATGCCCGGCGGCCCGGAAATCGAACTCGCGGTCCGGGCCGTCCAGGGCCAGGATGGACTCGACGTCGCCGCGGGCATCGAAGAAGTCCGCATCGCGCCGGCGTGCGCCCCACTGTTCCGGCATCGCGCCGCCGGCCAGCAATCCCGCCAGCCAGGTTTCCTCGCGGATGTCGACGGGCTTGCCGGAAAAGCAGACGCCGATTTCGAACAGCCGGGCGTCCGTCGTCCCGCGGTCGCGATTGGTCCGGTAGTTGCGCAGCAGCCCCGGCCACAGCGACCGGCGCAGCACCGAAAGTTCTCCGGACAGCGGATTGGCCAATTCGATTTCCTGCCCGCCGGAATGAAACGGTTTGTGCGATTCCTCGTCGAGGAAGCTGTAGTTCAGGCACTCGTGGTAGCCGCGATCGACCAGCAGCGCCCGCACCCGGTCGGGATCGACCTGCCGCTCGGTGGACGCGGAGGGATGCGCGCTCCAGTTCGCCGGCGTCTCGGGAATGTTCTCGTAGCCGTGAACGCGCGCGATTTCCTCCACCAGGTCCGCCTCCTCGGCCAGGTCGAACCGGAACGACGGCGGCTTGACCCGCCAGCCCGCTTCGGTCTCCTCCACGGCCATGGTCAGCCGCCGCAGCATGGCGGACACGTCCCCGTCGGGCAACTCGACTCCCAGCAGCGCTGACAGCCGCCCGCGCCTCAGGTCGATCGCCCCGCGTTCCGGCAGGTGTTTCGCGGAGACCGAATCGATCACCGGCCCCGGCTTTCCGCCCGCCGCCGCAATGATCAGTTCGGTCGCCCGCTCGATCGCCTCGACCTGGCCGGACGGGTCCACGCCGCGTTCGAACCGCAGCGAAGCTTCAGTTTGCAGCCCCAGCCTGCGGGCCCTGCCCGCCACGGCGCCGGGAGCAAAGAACGCCGATTCCAGCAGAACGCCGGTCGTCCCGTCGCCCACCGCGCTGGCGAGCTCGCCCATGATCCCGGCGGCGGCGACCGCCTGCTTTTCGTCGGCGATCACCAGCACGTCGGATTCCAGCTTCAGTTCGGTCCCGTCCAGCAGGGTCAGCGATTCGCCCGGTTTCGCCCAGCGCGCGCAAAGATCGCCGTTCAGCCGTTCAAGGTCGTAGGCATGCATCGGCTGGCCCATCTCGAGCATCACGTAGTTGGTCACGTCCACGAGCAGGTGCTGCGGCCGTTCGCCGGCGGCGGCAAGACGCCTCCTGATGAAATCGGGCGTCTCCGCCCCGGGGTCGAGGCCCTCGATCACGCGGCCGGCGAAACGCGGGCAGGCCTCGGGCGCAACCAGCCCCAGTTCTCTCCGAACATCGATCGCGGCCGTCGTCTCCGCCACGTCCCGCGCCGACAGCGGCGCGGAAAACAATGCCGAAACTTCGCGCGCCACGCCGCGAACCGAGAAGCAGTCGGCCCGGTTGGGCGTCAACGCCAGTTCCAGGACGGCGGAACCGTCGGCACCGGATACCAGGTCGTCGACTTCCACGCCGGCCATCGTGAGCTGGTGCGCCAGGGCCTCGTCGCCGACCCCCGGATCGCACCACTCGCGCAGCCATGCCATATCGATCTTCATGGCGCGAACTGCCCCAGGAAGCGGATGTCGTTCTCGAAGAAGCGGCGGATGTCTTTGACGCCATAGCGCAGCATGGCCATGCGCTCCACGCCCATGCCGAACGCGTAACCCGTATAACGCTCGGGGTCCACGCCGCCGTGGCGCAATACCTCCGGGTGCACCATTCCGCAGCCCAGGATCTCCAGCCAGCCGCCGTCGCCCCAGCGCACGTCCATTTCCGCGGAAGGTTCGGTGAAGGGAAAGTACGAGGCGCGGAACCGCACCTCCACCTTGCGCTCGAAGAAGCGCTCGGCGAACTCGTGCAGCAGCGACTTCAGGTTCGCCAGGCTCACGCCCTCGTCCACCGCAAGTCCCTCGACCTGGTGGAAAACCGGCGTATGCGTCTGGTCCGAGTCGCGCCGGAACACCCGTCCCAGCGAGATGATCTTCAGCGGCGCGCCCTCGGCCAGCATCGACCGTATCTGCACCGGCGAGGTGTGCGTCCTGAGCAGCATGCCGGACGGCAGGTAGAAGGTGTCGTGCATGGCCCGGGCCGGATGGTTCTCGGGCATGTTCAGGGCCGTGAAATTGTGGAACTCGTCTTCCACCTCCGGACCCGACCGGGCGGAGAAACCGGCGCCGGTAAGGATGTCCCGCATCCTCCGGATCGTGCGCGTGACCGGATGACGGGCGCCGGGCGGAATGCCGCGGCCCGGCAGCGTCACGTCGATGCCGCCCTCGCTCAGTTCCTCGTCAAGCCGGCGCTCGCTCAGGGCCCGCTTGCGCCCCGCGATCGCGGCGCTGATCGCGTTCTTGGCTTCGTTGACCGCCTTGCCCGCCGCGGGACGCTCCTGCGGCGGCAGCGAACCCAGCGCCTTCAGTTGCGCGGTGATCTCGCCCTTGCGCCCCAGCAGCCGGACCCGGAGCTCTTCCAGCGCCTCCGGCGTGGCGGCGGATTCGATCTCCGCCAGCGCTTCGCGCGCCCTGTCCTGAAGATCCCCCATGACGGCCGTACCCAACGGCTATCCGGACATCAGCAGCGGATCAGGCCGCCGCCGCGCGCTTCGCCAAATCGGCAAACGCCTCCCGGTAATGCACCGCGATATGGGCCAGGACCTTCCGGTCCAGTTCGATTTCCGCCTTTCGCAATCCGCTCATGAAACGGCTGTACGACATCCCGTGCTGCCGCGCCGCGGCGTTGATGCGCATGATCCACAGCGCGCGGAAATTGCGCTTGCGCTGACGCCGGTCCCGGTAGGCGTACTGGCCGGCCTTGGTGACGGCCTGGCGCGCCACCCGGTAGGAGCGGCTGCGCGCGCCCTGATAGCCCTTGGCCTTCTTCAGGACTTTCTTGTGCCTTGCATGCGTCGTGACGCCACGTTTGACCCTGGCCATAGTGAATTTCTCCGGCTTATGCGTAGGGGAGAAGCCGCTTGGCGTTCTCCACGTCCGCTTTCGCCACCGTGGCGGGAGAGCCCAGCTTGCGCTTGCGCTTGCTGCTCTTCTTGGTGAGGATGTGGTTGAGGTGCGAGCGGGCGCGCTTGAACGAGCCGCCCCCGGTGCGCCTCAGGCGCTTGGCCGCGCCGCGATTGGTTTTCTGCTTTGGCATATCGTCTCTCGGGCTCTCTATCGGCTCAATTCTTCTTGCGCGGCGCCATCACCATCGTGAGCTGCCGCCCTTCCAGTTTCGGCTCCTGTTCCACCAGCGCGACTTCGCTCAGGTCCTCGCGCACCCGCTCCAGCAACTTCGCGCCCAGGTCCTGGTGCACCATTTCCCGTCCACGGAAGCGCAGGGTGATCTTGGTCTTGTCGCCGTGCTCCAGAAACCGCAACACGTTGCGCAACTTGACGTCGTAATCACCCTTGTCCGTGCCGGGACGCAGCTTGATCTCCTTGACCTGAATCTGCTTCTGCCGCTTCCTTGCCGCGTGCGCCCGCTTGTTCTGCTCGAATACGTAGCGTCCGTAGTCGAGTATCTTGCAAACGGGAGGGGTGGCGTTGGGGTCCACTTCAACGAGGTCGAGACCTCGCTCCTGGGCGGTACGAAGCGCATCCTCGCGATTCATGACGCCGATCTGCTTGGAATCCTCGCCGATTACGCGAAGCTCGTAGGCTTCGATCTCCTCGTTGCGAAGAATCCGCTTCTTTTGAGCGATATTGATATCCTCCGGGCAGCTAAGTTCTCATCAACGCCTTGCGGAGCGCCCGGTCCTCAAGCCGCTGTCCTGGCCATGAAATCATCTAGAGACATGGCGCCGAGATCGCCGTCCTCGCGGGACCGCACGGCTACGGTGCCCTCCCTGGCCTCACGATCACCGATCACCAGGAGGTAGGGAACACCCTGCAAAGTGTGGTCGCGGATTTTATAGCCTATCGTTTCGCTTCTCAAGTCGGCATCGGCGCGCAATCCCGCGTCCTGCAAGGCATTCAGCACCTGCCGGGCATAGGCCTCCTGGCGCTCGGTAATGGCCAGCACGACCGTCTGCACCGGCGCCAGCCAGAACGGAAACTTGCCCGCGTAATGCTCGATCAGGATGCCGAAGAAGCGCTCCAGCGATCCCAGCAGGGCCCGGTGAATCATGATCGGCCTGCGCCGCGCTCCGTCGGCGGCGACGTATTCCAGTTCGAAGCGCTCCGGCAGATTGAAGTCGAGCTGCACGGTCGAGCACTGCCACTCGCGGCCGATGGCGTCGCGAATCTTGATGTCGATCTTGGGTCCGTAGAAGGCGCCTCCGCCCGGATCGACCTCGTAGCCCATCCCCTTCTCGTTGAGGGCCGATTCCAGCGCGGCGGTCGCCCGGTCCCAGATTTCCGGCGTGCCGACGGCCTTCTCGGGCCGGGTCGCCAGCACGACGTTGAGTTCCTCGAAACCGAACGCCCCGAACAGCTCCAGCGCCAGGTCCAGGATCCGCAGGATCTCGTCGGCAATCTGGTCCTCGGTGCAGAAAATGTGGGCGTCGTCCTGGGTGAAGCCGCGCACCCGCATCAGTCCGTGCAGCGCACCGGACATCTCGCGCCGGTAAACGGTACCCAGTTCCGCCCAGCGCATCGGCAGTTCGCGGTGCGAGCGCAGCCGGTTGCGGTAGATGAGGATATGAAACGGGCAGTTCATGGGCCGTAACTGGTAGCCCCTGCCCTCCTCCTCCACCGGCGAATACATCGACTCGCGGTAGAAGTCGGTGTGGCCGGAGCGGTCCCAGAGGTCCTCCAGCGCGATGTGCGGCGTGTACAGCAGCTCGTAGCCGGCCTGCTCATGCCGCTCGCGCCAGAAATCCTCGATCACCCGGCGGATGCGGGCGCCTTTCGGATGCCAGAAGACCAGGCCGCCGCCGGCGTCCTCCTGGATGCTGAACAGGTCGAGATCGGTCCCGATGCGCCGGTGGTCGCGCTTTGCCGCTTCCTCCAGGCGCCTGAGGTAGGCCTTGAGCGACTTCGAATCGGCCCAGGCGGTGCCGTAGATGCGGCGCAGCTGCTCGTTCGACGAATCCCCGCGCCAGTAGGCGCCGGCGGTGCGGGTCAGCTTGAACGCCTTGAGGTGCCCGGTGGACGGCACGTGAGGGCCGCGGCAGAGGTCCTTCCATTCGCCCTGGCCGTACAGCGTGATGGCCTCGTCCTCCGGAATGCCGGCGATGATCTCGGCCTTGTAGTGTTCGCCGATGGACCTGAAGAACTCCACCGCGTCGTCCCGGGCCAGAGTCTCCCGGGACACGGGCAGGTCGGCCTTCGCCAGTTCCTTCATGCGCTTTTCGATGCTCACGAGGTCTTCGGGAGTGAACCCGCGCTCGTAGGAAAAATCGTAGTAAAAGCCGTCCTCGATCACCGGGCCGATCGTGACCTGGGCGCCGGGGAACAGCTCCTGGACGGCCTGCGCCAGCAGGTGCGCGGTCGAGTGGCGCAGCACTTCCAGGCCGTCGGCGTCGCGGGCCGTCACGATCGCGACGTCGGCGTCGTTTACGATCCGGAAATCGGTGTCCACGAGCTGCCCGCCCACCCTTCCGGCCAGCGCCGCGCGCGCCAGGCCGGGGCCGATATCGGCGGCCACGTCGGCCACGCTGGGAGGCTCGTCGTAGGAGCGGCGGCTGCCGTCGGGAAGCGTTATTTCCGGCATCCGGCGATTGTACGCCGGTGCGCCGGCGCAGCTCGTTCCTTTGGCTGCGCCGGCGCTCGCTCGGGCCCCTGCGTCATGGGGCCCCGGGATCCCCCGCCGCTTCAGGGGGGAGGGAGGGGTCTATCTATTCGTCGGCGGCGGGGTTTTCGGATTGTTCCTGTTTGTAGCGATGCCGCATCATGCGCCGGGCCATGTCCCTTCTGCGCTCCATGCCGCGGCCCCAGCCTCTTCGCTCGGCGCCGCGCCGCATGGTCGCGCGCTCTCTCATGCCTTCGCGCATACCGGAGAGCTCGGCGTTCTGTTCTTCGGTCAGCACGGCGGACAGCCGTTCCCGGGTCGCCTCGTTGAGCGACCTGATCTGCTGCGACCGGGCCCGGCGTTGCTCGATGGCGGCCTTTCGCTCTTCCCTGGCCTGCTTCCTGAGTGCCTCGCGCTGCTCCTGCGCCTCGGCGAAGATCTCGTTGACCTGCGCCTTCTGCTCGTCATTCAACTCCAGCCTCTCGCCGAGCCACTCGGTCCGCTGGGCGGCAGGATCGTGGGCCTGGGCGGCCGTGGCGCCGAGCGCCAGGAACATGGCGGCGGACGTGGTCAGAATCTTCCTCATCGGTCTGTCTCCCTTCTTCAGGTCATGGCCGTAACGGCCCGTCTCGCTCTATGGATGCCGCAAATCGCAAGACGGTTGCGTTCGCGTTGAAACAGGCCCGGGTCAGTCTTCCGTGACGCGGCGCTCCTGCACCGTATCGAGATAGCCCGGCCCCCGGTCGAACTCGGGCGAGACGTCGAAAAGAGCGCTCCTCGCCCGGGCGTGGGCGATGTAGTCCTCGCCGAGGTCTTCGAGCGAGAACACCTTGGTGCTCTCGAAGTGCCAGACCATGTAGCCCTCCACGTCGGCCATGTCGAGCCAGCGGCTGAAGCTGCCGACGAACCAGCCGGTGCGCACGGCCGGAGACTGGACGGCGCTGCCGTCCAGGGCCACGTCGGCGGGTGCGAAGTAAGTGTGGGTTTCGAATATGGGCTGTGGCGCAAGCGGCGCGAACTTGTCGATTTCGAACAGGCGTATCGAACCGTTGTCCACCCGCCATTCCAGTTCCAGCGGCCGGTCGTCGTACATTTCCGGAAAGCGCTCCCGGCTGAACGGGAAGTAGCTGCCGTTGGGAGTGAATACCTCGCCGTCCCGGCGCCGCTGAACGGTCGGCTCAAGCGGGACGGTCCGACCCGTCAGCGGATTTTCAAAGGCATCGATGAAAGCGCCGGTGCCGGGATCGACGAAGAAATTGATGGACGAGGGAAAGCAGCGGTAGACTCCCTCCCCGTCGGGCCGCCACCAGGATCGCTGGCCGCCGCGGCTTTCGAGCAACGGCGTCACGCCTTCGGGGGTCAGGGCGAATATACGGCTGCCCCCCTGCCAGTAACTCTCCCCCCGGTCGGTGCGCCCGAGAATGCGCACCTTGGCGGCGTTCTGTTGGACCGGATCCGTCGGCAACTCCGGCGCGCTCCCGGCGGCGTGGGCCTCCCGCCAGGGCAGAACCGCGGGCCCCAGGCCCACGGCGGCAATCAACGCCGTCGCGTCCCGCCGTGTAACCACGTTTCAGGACCCCGTCTCGGTGATGTCCAGGCTGACCGTTTCGAAGATCGAGCCGTAGGCCGCGCCGAAAACCAGGTCCATGCGCAGCAGGATACGGTCCTCCTTGGTCAGCCACACCTTGGTGCCGCTCACCATCTCGAACTTGTCGGCCATGAAGGTCTTGCCGTCGGCGAGGGTGATCTCCTCCTCGCCGAGATACGTGTATTGAGACAGGGCGATCACGCCGACCATCGTGCCGTGCAGGGTGCCGCCCATCCAGTAGATACCGTGAGGCTGCTTGCCGGACACATCGAAGTCGTAGTGGAGGAAATGCAGCCCGTCGGCCGAGGCGGGACCGACGCCGATGGAATCCAGCCGGGCGAGGGCCTTTACTTCTTCCCGGATCATGCCCTCGCCCGCCCGTTCGAACTCGAGATCGGAAGCCGCCACGTCCACGCTGTCTTCGCGCTTCACGACATAGGCCGAGCCGATCACGCCGTCCCGGGTCCAGGTGTTGAGATAGGCCTCCCGCGTTTCGCCCTGCGGATCGACCCACACCATGGCGTGGCGGGCCTGGCCGAAGCGCATGTTGTCGGACACCACGTGCATGTAGCGGCTGCCGTCGCCGTGGAAATACATGGTCCAGTATTCGGTGGCGCAGCGGGCGTTGTCCCGCGACGGCTCCCGGCATTCGGTCGTGCCCCGGGCAATTTTGACGATGCCCGGCGAGCGGTCTTCGGGCTCGATGATTTCAACCTGGGCCGGTGCGTAAACGGGCGCCGAAAGAAGCGCCATGAAAACGAATGCGCTGAGAAATTGAGGACGCATGGACAGGGTTTCCTCCGTCGGTGGAATTGGCGGCGCAAGCCGCGCGTTATGCGGGAGCGGGGATGAGGGCGAGAACACGCAGGGGGCTGCCGGAACCTTCTTCCAGCTTGAGCGGCGCCGTGAACAGGACGGCGCCGGTGGGCGGCAGCCGGTCCAGGTTGTTCAGGCACTGCAGGCCGTACTTGCCGGCGCCGTGCATGTAGTAATGGCACGGGTAGGGCGGGTTCAGGCGTTGCGCCTGGCCGCTGTCGGTGCCGATGGTCTCGGTGCCGAAACCCAGCACGTCGCGCTCGTCGACCAGGAAGCGCACGCAATCCACGCCGGGACCCGGCGTGTGCTGGCCGATCTCGTCGTAGTTCTGAAACGCCACCGGATCGTTGACCCGGCGCGCCCAGCCGGTGCGCATCAGCACCCAGGCGCCCGCCGGTATCCGGCCGTGACCGGCCTCCCATTCCTCCAGCCGCTCGCGGGTCAGCAGGAAGTCGGCGTCGCGCTCCGCGTCCGCGGTGCAATCCACCACGCAGGCCGGTGCGATCATGTGCTCGGGCGGAATCGTATCCACCGAATTGTTCGGCAACTCGCGCCCGGAAACCCAGTGGATCGGCGCATCGAAGTGCGTACCGGTGTGCTCGCACAGCGTGAAGTTGTTCCAGTACCAGGCGGGGCCGCGGCCGTCGTAGCGGGAAATCTCCTCGCTCCGGTACGGCAGCGCCTGGCCCATTTCCGGCGGCAGGCTGAGCTGCGGAAAGGAGGGACTCAGCGTGTGCGTAAGGTCGACGACCCTGAGCTTGTCGTCGGCGATTCCCGCCAGCAGGTCCTGGAGCAGTCCGTTCACAGCGTCAGTGAACCTACCGAGGTGCCGCCGCAAACGTAGAGCGCCTGCCCGGTCACGAAGCCATTGCCGCGGTCGAGGAAGAACAGGGCGGCGCGGGCGACGTCATCGGGACGGCCCAGCCGCCCGATCGGAATCGACGAAGCCACCTTGCCGGCGCGTTCGCTGCCCGGACGCACGACGTCGTCGAACATTTCGGTCTCGGCGATCGGCCCCGGCAGAATGGCGTTGGCCGTTACTTTCAGCGGCGCCAGTTCCAGCGCCCAGGTGCGCGCCAGGCCCAGCATGCCCGCCTTGGTGGACGCGTAGGCGGTGCGTTTGGCCAGCCCCACGACCGCGCGGCTGGACATCAGCACGATCCGGCCCCAGCCGGCGTCGCGCATGCAGTCGAGACTGGCCTGCACCATCGCTACCGCGGCGCCCATGTGCAGGCGCGCCAGCGCGTCCATGTCTTCCTGCGTGACTTCCGGCAGCGGCCGCTCGCGGATCACGCCCGCGTTGTGCACCAGGCGGTTTGCCGGAACGCTGCCTGCGGCTTCATCGAAGGCCTGCCGGGTCGCTTCGGGATCGGTGAGATCGACCGCTATCGATTTCACCGCGGCCGAGTCGGTCGCGGCGGGCCGGCGAGAGAAGCAGATCACTTCGCTGCCCTGTTCCACCAGCATGTCCACGAGACAGGCGCCAATGCCGGAGCTCGCGCCCGTCAGCCACACCCGGTCCCCGCTCATGCGGTTTGCGACTCCAGCGCCAGTTCGCGCTCCAGCACCTTGGGGTTGTCCTTCCATCGCTCCAGCCATTCCTTCGCCACGTCCCCCGGAAACAGGTCCTCGACGCCGTCGCGCAGTCCCTGAACGACGTCCCTCGCCAGCCGTTCCGGCGCCAGCTTTGGGGGCGGCAGCGTCTGGTTCCATTCCTCGTCGATGGGGCCGGGGAAAACGTTCACGACCCGGATTCCGGCGTCCTGCATCTCCGCGCGCAGGCACTGGGACAGCGACAGCGCCGCCGCCTTCGAGGCCGAATACGTGCCCTGCGGCGGGTAGTTGCTCAGCGCATAGACGCTCAGCACGTTTACCCATGCCGTGGCCGCCGCGCCGCCGTCCGCGCCGCGCGAGCGCATTGCCGGGCCGAAAGCCTGGGCCAGGCGCAACAGCCCCAGGTAATTGACTTCCATTTCGCGCCGGGCCAGCTCCGCCCCGCCACTGCCTTCAATGCCCTGGGTCCGGTGCACCTCGGCATTGTTGATGAGAATGTCCACCCGCCCGCCGATCTCCGCGCCGATGCGCTTGATGCCGCGTTCGTCGGTCAGGTCCAGAGGTATTACGGTGACCTGATCCAGCTTCTCGATGGCATCCTGGCCCGCATACTTCTTCCAGGGCTCGGCCTGGCCCACCCAGATGACGGACGCGCCGGCCGCCGCGAGCTCCCGGACCAGAGCCTGGCCGACCCGGCTCTTGCCGTCGGTCACCAGCACCTTGCGGTGTTCGGGGTCGCAGGAAAATTCCCCGTGACGTGGATCCGTGCTCATGTCTCCCAGTTCGTCCGCGGGGAGCGCCACCAGCACGCCTCGGCCCGCCTTGTCCAGTTTAGCCGTAACGCGGACGGCGGCGGGCGGCGGCGGGCAATCGCGGTGCAGGTGCGCGACGACCACCGGCCCTTCCGCGAGCCGTGTCAATCCCAGTCTCCAGGGCAGGCGCTCGCGATAGAAAGGATCGTTGCTGTGGTGCAGGGTCGTGTGCGCCAGCAGCTCGCCGCGGCCCGACATCGGCGTCCAGAGCAGCTCCTCGGAGAGGCACGCCCGGCAACTGTCCGCCGGCGGGTACTGCACCTGGCCGCAGGACTCGCAACGCTGCAGCGCAAACCGCCCCTCCGCCGCCTGCGCCGTCAGGCCCAGTGCCGTGCGGCTGCGCGGCATCGGCGGCGTCAGCGGCTGCCGCGTGCGCAGGATGGGGTTCTTGAGGCGGGGTCTGGCGCGCATGGCTCAGGAGCGGGCAAGGACCGCGGCGGCGCTGCACAGGCCGCGGTCGTAGTTGATCATGCCGAAACCGGAAACCGCGCCATGCCTGGCGTCGGCAACCTGCTTCCCCAGCGGGCGTCCAAGGAGCTGGCGCAATGCCTCCACCAGCCCAAGGAACCCGCCGGCGGCGCCCGCCTGGCCCATCGACAACTGGCCGCCGCAGGTGTTCAGCGGACAGTCGCCGTCATGAGCGAATTCATGCGCGCGAATGAAAGCCGCGCCCTCGCCGGACGGACAGAAGCCCAGTTCCTCGATCTGCATCAGCGTGATCACCGGGTAGTCGTCATAAGCCTGGAAGAAATCCATGTCGCCCGGGCCCACGCCCGCCTGCGCCCAGAGTTCGTCGCGGTCCAGCGCCCAACCCCCGCACACCTGCACCGGGTCGTCGGGAAAGGCGTTGTGCCGCTCGATCGCGCCGAGCAGCCGCACGGAGTCCAGACCCAGAGCCTCGGCGCGCTCCGCCGTCATGACCAGGTAGCCGTCGGCCCCCGCGCAGGGCATGACGCAGTCGAACAGGTGCAGCGGTTCGGCTATGACCCGCGCGCCGAGGTAGTCCTCAAGATCGAGCGGCTTGCGCAGCAGCGCATAAGGGTTGTCCATGGCGTTGCGCCGCTGGGCCACGCACAGCTTGCCGAAGTCCTCCCGCTCGACGCCGTACTGCCGCATCCACCAGTCGGTGATGAAGGCGAAGCTGGCGTTGGGGCCGCCCGATCCGTACGGATAGACGGCGTCCTGGGCGAACCGGCTGAAGGTGGAAAGCGTGCGCCGGAACGTGTCCACGTGATTGGTGTCGCCGGCGATACAGGCGACGATCTCCGCGTCGCCCGCCTGCACCGCGCGGGCCGCCCGCCGAAGACAGACGACGCCGGAGGCGCCTCCCATGGGCACGTGGTCCAGCCAGCGCAACGACATGCCCAGGTGCTGCGTCAGGCCCACGGCGGTGTCGGGGCCCAGCGTGAAGCTGGATATGCCCAGGCCGTCAATGTCGTCTTTCTTCAGCCCGCTGTCCTTCAGCAGCGCCGCCAGCGCCCGGGCGATCCACCAGTGCGCGTCGCGCGTGGAGTAGCGCCGGTACGGAACCGTCACCGGCGCGACCAGCGCAACGCCTTCGTAATCGTGCCGGCTCATGCGGCCCCAGGAGGGTAGGCCTCTCGCCTTCCCCAAGGGCGGGACGCCGCGGGGGTCATGCCCTCGCTTCCCAGGGGGCCGATCATGCGGCCCTCGACGGAACTGGGCGTTTCAACTTGCGCGTGTCCACGCAGTCGCCGCGGTCCAGCAGGTCCGCGGCCAGTGATTTCAGCGCCGCCCGGTCGAGCTTTTCCGTTGCGGTGTGGGGCAAGGCATCCGCAAACGCGACGTACCCGGGCGCCTTGAAGTAGGCGAGCCGCTTCAGGCAGTAGCGCACCAGCTCTTCCGCCAGCGCCCGCGCATCGCCGGAGTCCGCGCTCCCGCCCTTCAGCCGGATGCAGGCAAACACCTCGTCTCCGCGGATTTCGTCGGGCGCCGCCACGACGCCCGCTTCGGCGACGGCATCATTCTCGGCCAGCACCCCTTCGACCTCCACGGCGGCGATGTTCTCGCCGCTGCGCCGGATCATGTTGCTCTTGCGGTCGATGAAATGCATGTCGCCGTCGGCGTCGCGCGCCACGATGTCGCCGGTATGGAACCATCCGCCCTCCCAGGCGGCATCGGTGGCCGCGGCGTCCCTGAAATAACCCGAGAAAAAGCCCCCCCGCGGATCGTCGCCCGCATGGCGCACCCACAACTCGCCCGGTTGATCCACGTCCACTTCGTTGGCCCGGTCATCCACGATGCGCACGTCCACCGCCGGCAAGGGACGGCCGAAGCAGGCGGTTCCCTGCTTGCGCGGCTCCCGGTTTGCGATGATCGCGGCGCTCGCGCCCGTCTCGGTCATCGCCCAGGCCTCCACAAGCGGAAACCCGAAGCGCTCCTCGAACGGCACGTGCTGGCGGCTGCCCACGCCGGCGCCGAACCCGAAACGCACGCCGTGGCGCCGCTCGGCCGGGTCCTCGTCCAGCTTGAGCAGGATCGCCGGCATCACGCCCAGGTAATGGACGATCGTCGCACCGGATTCCCTGACTTCCCGCCACCAGCTTCGCGGATGGAAACGGTCCAGCGGCACGATGCAGCCGCCGTTGACCAGCATGACCATGGTCGAGCAGGCCATCGCATTCATGTGGTGCATCGGCAGTGGCGTGATCAGGCAGTCGCCGCCCGCGTCCAGCGCGCACAAACCGCCCAGCGCCGTGTACCAGTCCCCGATCATCGTGAAATAGCGGTTGCTGAGCATGCAGCCCTTGGGCCTGCCGGTGGTCCCCGAGGTATACAGGAGCGCGCATTCGCGATCGGCCGGATTCTCGGGCTGCCGCCCGCCCCCGGGCCGCGACGGCAGCTTTGGTATGTCCTCGCCCGGCGCGCATACCGGCACCTTCAGTCCTTCCGCTCGCAACACCTCCCGCAGTGCGTCCACCCGTTCCGGCAACGCGATCACGAGCCGTGCTTCGCTGTGCGCCAGCGCGTAGCCAAGCTCGGCCGACCGCCAGGCCGGATTCAGCGGCGCGGCTGATATTCCCAGCGCATTCAGCGCCAGCCAATGCAGGAACATTTCCGGGCGGTTCTCCAGCAGCAGCGCGACGCGTTGCGAACCGCCGTCTGCGATTCCGGAGAATCCGGCGATCAGCGCCTGCGTGCGTTCCCAGGCTTCGGCATAGCTCAAGTCGCCCGCCTCGATGCCCGTCCGCTCGGCCGTGTCGCGCGTAATTCGAAGAAACGGCTTCCTGCCGTGCCGCTGCGCCGCGCCCTCCAGGACGCCGGCCACGGTGCCCGGGGCTGCGACGCTCACAGGAAAAGCTGTATGGAAGGCAGCGCCGCGTCGCGGTTCAGCAATTCGATGCGCTTGACGGCAATCTTCAGACCTCCATCCTCAAGGCGAAGATCGTGGTGCGCCACGCCGCCCAGCATGAACTGCTCGTCCAGCCGCGTTTCGAGATAGATGAACGGCGTGCGCATTGCATATTCGCCGGCATCGTCGTCCCTCCCGACGAGTTCCGGGCGCTGCAGCACGTGCTGGCAGAAGCTCGGTTGCTGCTGCGAGTGCGACAGCGGGTTCTTCAACCGCTCGATTCGCACCTTCAGCAGAAACCGGTCCTCGCAGAACAGCGAAGTATGGCTGTGCGGGTCCGTCTGCCCGCGCACCAGCGGCATCCAGTACAGCGCGTCCTCCGCGAACAGCTCGTACCACTCGTCCAGCCGCTTCTCGTCGATCAGCCGCGCCTCCCGGTACACGAACCGCGCCAACTCCCCCGTCGTTGGAGGCGCCTTACTCATGGGATTGCGGAAAGGGAAGCCTGCTTTCTGTCCCTCCTGTACCGGGAGTGTCGGCGACAGGGATGTCGCCGCCAAGCCCCATGGATGGGTTCATGCGGCTCCCGGTACAGGAGGGACAGAAAGCAGGCGAGATCATTCGACGGCCTCGCCATGGGGAAGCATGTACTTGAGCCAGGCGCGGAACTGGCCGCGCATCGAGACTTCGCTGGTGCCGTTGTAAACGCCCGCGATGCCGTCACGCTCGGAGGGATCGTAGTTGCGGTGCAGGCTCACCCACTCGTTGCCCTGCGCGTGCAGTCCCTGCTGGATCTCGCTGTAGCAGTGCAGGTCGTCGTGCCCCACCACCGAGGTCGGCGCATTGATCAGCCGCGAATACGTCATCGTGCGCTTGAGCAGTTCCTCCGGAGCGCCCGCCAGGCGGAAAGTCCAGCTCTCCAGCACCGTCCTGTTGGCCGCCAGCGGCCGCGCGACGCGGATCGCCTGGATCGCGCCCTTGATCGTGAGGCTGGGGAAATAGACCGTGTTGTGGCGGTTCTCGCCGAGGATCGCATGCGCGCGTTCCTCGCCGTAGGCTTCGACCATCCGCCGCTCGTATTCCGGCTCTGCCGAATACTTCGAGTGAATCGAGAACTTCACGCCGGTATAGGAGTGGCCGTTCTCGTAGATCTTCACGCCCATGTTGTCGAAGAAGTCGTAGTCGTTGACGAAGGGCGCGAACTGCTGCACCACCATCGGCGGCTCCCCGCCGTCGCCCTCTTCCTCCCAGAGCCGCTTGGCGATGCCGGCCGACGACTGGTGCGCCACCATCGGGTGCATCGCGTCGTTCAGGTTCTCCACGAACATCTTCCAGTTGCAGTCGTGGTCGTAGCGCAGCACGCCGCCGGCGATCTCCAGCCGGCCCTCCGGCGAGCGGTCGGCCATGTTGTCGATCGAACTCAGGGAATCGCCGAAATAGTCGTGAAAGTCCGGCCCCTCGTTGCTCAGCCGCACGAACACGAAGCCCCGGTAGATTTCCTGATTGGGCACCGGCGTAAGCCCCTGCCAGTGGGCCGTTTCGGAAATGTCCGTTCCGCCGTAGCCGCCCTTCATCGGAACGGTCCTGAGGCTGCCGTCGAGGCGATAGGTCCAGCCGTGGTACGGGCAACGCAGCGTGCTCCCGCAGTTCCCTTCCACCGCGCTGACCACCCGGGTGCCCTTGTGCGCGCAGCGATTGAGGAACACCCGCACCTCGTCGTCGCGGCCCCGCAGCATCACCAGCGGCGATCCGGCGATGTCCGCCGTGTAGAAGTCGCCCGGCTTCGGCACCTGGCTGTCGTGACCCATGTAGATCCAGGTGTTGCGCCACAGGCGTTCCAGTTCCAACTCGTACAGCTCCTCGGATATGTACAGGTCGCGATGCACGGCGTCGGGCCGGACCAGTGCGCGCAGTGCGTCGCGGTTGCTGGCGTATGAACGGGCGGTCATCGTCGTTTGCGTATTGGCGTGAGGCGTAGATTCTAGCCCGCGCAGCCCTGGAGAATGCGTGGCGCTCCGGCGCGCCGGAGCACCGGCGATCGGCGAATTGGGGGATATGATTACGCGCTCGGCAGGGGTTGCAAACGGATTCGTGAAGAGATTGCTGCGCATCTTGGGACTGACCGTCGCCTGGGCGGTGGGCGGAGTCGTGGGGCTGGTCCTCCTGGTCGTGCTGGGCTTCCTGGCGGCCAAGCCGACCGAGACCATTCGCCTGCTCGGCCAGTTCGCCGGAAACCGTCCCGGTCATATGCAACGGGTCCCCGGCGCACCGGAGCAGCCGCTTCCCAAGGCCTCTTTCGGCGAACGGGCCCTGTCTGTCGAAAGCCTGCAGGCGGCCATGGATTACGGCGCCGAAACCGGTTCCGACGCTCTGATCGTCTGGCGCGGCGGCAGTATTCAGCTCGAGCACTATTACGAGGGCGCCGACGAAAACACGCTCACGTCAACCCAGTCCATGCACAAGTCGGTGGTCGCCCTGCTGGTGGGCGTTGCGATCTCCGATGGACACATCGGCTCCGCCGACGATCCGATCAGCCTTTATCTGCCCGAATGGGCCGGCGACGAGCGCGCCGCAATCACGATTCGCCAGGCGCTATGGCAAAGCAGCGGAATCGACTTCCCGACCTTCGCCTTCGGCAGCCTGGGGCCGATGATGGGCCTGCTGATCGGCCAGGACATGCGGCCGATCACGTTCGAGCAAAAGGCGGTGGAACCGCCGGTCACCAGTTTTGAATACAACAGCATCAACCCGCTGGTGCTGGGCCTGGTCATCGAGAACGCCACCGGTCGGCCGTACGCGGAATACCTGTCCGAAGCGCTGTGGAAGCCGCTGGGGGCGGGCGACGGCTGGGTGCAGATGGACACCGAAGGCGGCATGGCGCGCAGCTACTGCTGCCTGGACATACCGGCGCGCGGCTGGCTGCGGTTCGGCTTGCTGCACCTTGACAACGGCCGCGCGAACGGCCGCCAGATCGTGCCGGAGGACTGGATCGCGGCTGTCCGCACGCCCGGCCCGAACAATCCGAACTACGGTTTTCTGACCTGGCTGGGCACGGAACACGTGGAACAGCGTGCCTACAATTCAAAGGCCTCGCTGCGCGCCTACCACTCCGAAGCATTTGCAGCCGATGACGTGACCTATTTCGACGGCTTCGGCGGACAGCGCGTCTATATCATTCCGAGCGCCGACATGGTGATCGTGCGCACCGGCGCGCTTGCGACGGACTGGGACGATTCCCATCTGCCCAACCTGTTGCTGGCCGGGCTGCGCTGAAAGGAGAACGAATCATGAAGACAGCACACAGGATTGCGTTTGCGATGATGCTCGCTGCCGGAGCCGTGGCTGCGCAGGAGCAGCCGAACACGCAGATGACGCCCGAGGAAATCCAGGACCGGGTGGACTGGGTCAACGAAGTGGAAGCTCAGGACTTCCATTTCTGGCGCCGCTGGCGAGACCAGCCGGACCAGACCGCGTTTCGCCAGCCCCAGACCTGGTACAACCCGATGATCCTGGTGGACGGGGGCGTTTCGCAGCCGTTCTTTCCCAGCGCCGGCCCCGAAGAATCGCCCACGATCGATCCCGAGGCCGTCGCCGTTGCTTCGGCCTACGCGATGGAGCGGGAAACGCAGGCCTTCATGATCTACCACAAGGGCAAGATCCGTCACGCCGAGTTCATGGACGGATTTCACGAGAGCTCGCCGATCAGCTCCCATTCCTGGGTGAAAACCCTGCACGGAATCGTCGCCGGATTCGCGCTGGCCGACGGCGATATCGGCAGCCTGGACGATCCGGTCGAGAAATACATCCACGAATGGCAAGGGGACCCGCGCGGGCAGATCACGGTGCGCCAGGTGCTGCACAACACCACCGGCCTGGAACTGCCGTTCGGCGAGCTTCGCCAGGGCCCGCAGCCGTACGCGAAGAGCATGCAACTGGTGGAGGGCAGCGACATCTACGGCACGGTGCTTTCGTTCGAGTTGACGGAAGAGCCGGGCACGACCTTTGCCCACAACAACCCGAACACGCAGCTCGCCGGCATGATCATCCACCGGGCCACCGGCAGGAATTTCGCGCATTACCTGGGCGAGAAACTCTGGCGGCCGCTGGGTGCGCAGCGCGGCGCCATGCGGCTGGACGGCGTGGAGGGCAATGTCATCTCGTATTGCTGCTTCCTCTCGGCGCCGGCGGACTGGATGCGGGTCGCGCACTTGCTGATGAACGACGGCAAGCTGCCGGACGGCACGCAGCTGCTGCCGGACGGCTGGGTGGACGAAATGCTCGCCGGCTCGGAGCCCAATCCGAACTACGGTTTTCAGATCTGGACCGACACGGTGTTCATGGAGCGGCGCCCCTACTACCCGAGCATGCCCCCGAACTTCGCCAACTATCACTCGGAGCCATTCGCCGTCGACGACCTGTTCTACCTGGACGGCGGCGGCAAGGTACGGGTCTGGATCAGCCCCAAGCTGGACCTGATCGTGCTGCGAATGGGCTATCCGCCGCCGCGCGGCAAGGGCTTCGACGAAGCCGTCATCCCGAACGCCGTCATTCGCGGCATCCTTTGATCAGCAGGTAACAGGGAGCGTCCCGACATGAAACGCGTCACCGCTCTAGCCGTCCTGGCCGCGATGGCCTGGTGTCTGCCCGGCTCGCCCGCCGGCGCCCAGGAGCGCCTGACCCGCGAGGCGCTGGCCGGGGCCGATTACGTGCGCGGCCGCCTCGCATTTCAGCAACGCTGCAGCGCCTGCCACACGCTCGCCGAAGACGCCCTGCACCTGGCCGGCCCCAACCTGTGGGAGGTCATCGGCCGGACTGCGGGCACCCGGGAGGAATTCAGCTATTCCGAAACGCTCAGGGAGGCCGAATTCGCCTGGACGCCGGACCGCGTGGACGACTGGCTGGCCAACCCCGACAGCTATCTGCCGGGCAACACGATGCTGATCCCCGAACCGGTGCCCGACCGCGACCGCCTGCCCATGATCTCGTTCATGATGCTGGAGACGGGCGGGGCCGACTGGCCGCGCCCGGAGATCGACATCGCCGCGCTCGAATCCCCCAGGGGCGAGTCGCCCGCCGAACGCTTCCCGAGCTTCTGGAACCATCTCATGCACAACACCACCCGTTACCGCTGGGTGGACGACGAGCAGGAATTCGTCTTCGACGCCTACTACAACAAGGACGGCTCGGTCACCTCCAGCATGGAGGGCGTGGACGGCTTCTGGCACATCGACGAACGCGATTTCTTCTGCTACGCCCTGCAGGGGCTGCCCATACGGCCGAATTACTTCGTCCAGTGCTTCCCGGTCGCAGCCATGGCCATACCGCGCTTCTCCGAGCAGTTGTGGCAATCGCCCATGTACGGCGGCGCGGTGCTCTACGGGGGCATTCTTCCCGGACGGCCCACGGACGACGCCGAGACAGCCGCGCCCGAATAAGCGCGTGGCCCCGAAACAAGAAGGAGACAACATGCTCAAGCGCATACTCAGAGGACTTGCCAAGACCGGCAAGTGGACGCTGATCGTCATCGCCGTAATCGGCGTGCTGGTCTACCTGCCTTCCCGGCTTGGCTGGTACGGCATCTACGCCAAGCGTTACGTCATCTCGCTGTCCGGCAATCCCATGAGCCCCGCACGCGCCTGGTATGACCCGCAGGAACTGGTGGCCGGCAGCGACTTCATGCCGCTCGAGGCCTGGCTGGAGGGGCAAAACCCGATCGATCCCGCCGTATACGAGGAAGCCGCCTCGTGGGCCGGGCAGCAGAGAAGCGATTCTCTGGTGGTGCTCTACAAGGGGCGGCTGGCGCACGCCAGTTATTTCAACGACCAGGCCCCCGAGTCGGAGTTCAGCACCCACTCGCTCACCAAGGTCCTGACTTCGATACTGGTGGGTCACGCCATCGCCGACGGCCACATGGAGTCGGTCGATCAGCCGGCAGCGGATTTTCTTCCGGAATGGGACACGGACGAACGCCGCGGCATTACCGTTCGGGACCTCCTGAACATGGCCGGGGGACTTGAGGAAACGTTCGCCTTCTATCCGGGATCGGCGCGGCTGGCGCGCACGATGGGGACCGACATCGTGACCGCCAACCTGGACGTCGGCATCTACGCGCCCCCGGGAACGGCGTTCTCGCACGCCAATCCCAACAGCCAGGTGGCCGGGATCGTCGTGGAGCGCGCGATCGGTATGCGCTTCGCCGACTACCTTTCCGAAAAGCTCTGGGCGCCGCTGGGGCTGCGCGACGGCTGGCTCCTGCTGGACCGCGAGGACGGCATGGTGCACACCGACTGCTGCATGTGGACCGCGATCGAGGACTGGGCGCTGATCGGGCAGGCGCTGATGCAGAACGGCTGCTACGCGGGCCAACAGGTGATTCCGGCCGGGTGGGTGGACGAGATGACCACGCCATCGGCGGCCAACGAGAACTACGGGATGCAGTTGTGGCTGGGAACGTCCCATGAGCCCCTGCGCAAGTACGACCCGAGCATCGAGTTCATGGGCAACCTGCACTCGGAGCCGTTCGTGGCCGACGACTTGTTCTTCCTCGACGGCGCGGGCGACCAGCGGCTTTACATGATCCCGTCGCGGGAACTCGTGATCCTGCGCACCGGAAAGGACGGGCCGGAGTGGGACGACGCCGTGCTGCCCAACCTGTTCACGCGCGCCGTGGACTCGATCGGCGGCCGCCCTGCGGAAACGCTCCCGACACGCGCCGACCTGAACGCCGCCTGCCTGAGTTCAGGATAGTCCCTGGGAGCGAGGGCATGTCCCTCGCGGCGTCTCGCCTTCCCCGAGGGCGGGACGCCCTCGCTCCCAGGCGTCAGCCGGCTCCGGACAGGTCGTGACCGACGCAGAGCACCGTGCATCCGCCATCGCTGACGGGTTTGCGCGGCATAAGCAGCGATGCCCCAGTTCGCCACATCAGAAACGCCCCTTCCTGCAGCCCGAGATCGTGTCGCGCTCCGTTCTCTGCGACCTGAACTCCAAGGTCGCCGGAAATGACGAACAGCCAGGGCGCCGGTTCGTCTGCGGAGACAGCCAATCCCTCTCGCGACACCGTCCAGTCGGCGGGGACGTGCACGAGACTGACCGCCCCGGAGTTTTCATGGGCGTCGGCCAATGGTTTGACTTTCCAGCCCGGCACCATGGAATGCGGTTGCCAGGCAACCTCGCCGGTATCGAAAAGCCGGGCATCGCCGAATTCGGGGTACTCAAAGTCGAAACTGTCGTCGAAAGGGATATCAATCGATTCGACGGGCGCTTCCGGCTCGGCTACGCCCGTGCCCGGACCCGTGTTCCAGTAAAGGAGCACGCACCCGGTCTCGGATAGCGGTTCGGGCATCAGCCCATGAATGGTCTTGGGCGGCCGGTCCATGAACAGATGGCGCCGAAACACAATCATGTCACCTTCAAGGTCTTCGGCCTCGCTGAACTCCCAGTGAGGAAAGTCGCCGTACAAGGTGTAGGCCCGTTCCGTTACCGTGTTGTGGTAATGGCGATGCGGTAGCTCAAGCACGTCGGGAATGCAGCCGGGCGGCACGTAGTCGATTCGAATCTCGGATCCCTTCGAGTCGTCATGGACCAGGAGCCGGCGTTTGAAGCCCGGAATCCAGGGATTGTCCTCCCAGGGCATGACATTCGTTTCCAGGTAGGTGTGAGCGTTCGTAGCCAATTGCTTTTCCTCCGTTGCGTTCACACGACGCCGTAGGCCAGCATGGCCTCGGCCACCTTCGTGTAGCCGCCGATATTGGCGCCCCGGCAATAGTTGGTGAAACCGGACTCTTCGCCGTGGCGGACACACTGTTCGTGAATGTGGCGGATGATGTCGTGCAGCTTCATGTTCACCTCGCCGCGGGACCAGCTGAACCGCTGGCTGTTCTGGCTCATCTCCAGACCCGAAACGGCGACGCCGCCCGCGTTGGCGGCCTTTCCCGGCATGTGGGGCACGCGGGCCTCCGCCAGGAATTGCATGGCCGCCGGCGTGCTGGGCATGTTCGCGCCCTCGGCGACCGCCCGGCACCCGCCTTCGACCAGGCTGCGCGCGTCCGGCTCGTCGAGTTCATTCTGCGTGGCACAGGGAAAGGCCAGGTCGCAGGGCACCGCCCAGGGACGTTTCCCGGCATGGAAATCGCAGCCGAATTCCTTCGCATATTCCTCGATTCGGCCACGCCGCGACAGCTTCAGGTCGTAAACCCAGGCGAACTTGTCCGAGTCGATCCCGGCCGGGTCATGCACGAACCCCGACGAATCGGAGAGCGTAACGACCTTCGCACCCATGTGGATCAGCCGCTGGCAGCAATGCAGGGCCACGTTTCCGGACCCCGAAACGACGCAGGTCCTGCCGTCCAGGTCCTCGTTCTTCAGCGCCAGCATTTCTTCCATCATGTAGACCACGCCGTAGCCGGTGGCTTCCGGGCGCAGGTAGGAGCCGCCGAACTCCAGCGCCTTGCCGGTAAGAACGGCTTCGAAAGCGTTCTGGAGGCGCTTGTACTGGCCGAACAGGTAGCCGATTTCGCGCCCGCCCACTCCGATGTCGCCCGCCGGCACGTCGGTGTTGGGGCCGATGTGCCGGTGCAGCTCGGTCATGAAGGCCTGGCAGAACCGCATGATCTCGGCGTCGGAGCGGCCCTTGGGGTCGAAATCGGAGCCGCCCTTGGCGCCCCCTATGGGCAGGCCGGTCAGGCTGTTCTTGAAGGTCTGTTCGAAAGCGAGGAATTTCAGGATGCTCTGGTTGACCGACGGATGGAAGCGCAGGCCGCCCTTGTAGGGCCCGATCGCATTGTTCCACTGGACGCGGTAACCGCGATTGATATGGATCCGGCGGCGGTCGGTTTCCCATACCACGCGGAAGGAAACGACCCGGTCCGGTTCCGCGAGCCGCTCGAAAATTCGCGCCTCCCGGAACAGGGGGTTCTCCCCCTCGAAGGGAATGATGTCGATGGCGACTTCCCGCACGGCCTGGTGGAACTCCGTCTCGCCCGGGTTCCGCCGCACGACGCCGGCCATGAACGAGTCGAGCGAGAAGTCCGTCATCGTCCCCTACTCTAACGCGTCGGCAAGCCCGAGCAGGCTGTCGACGTTGTGGCCCGGGCGATGTTCGTGCACCGCGGGCAGCAGCGCCCGCACGCCGCGGGCGCGGGGCTCGAAGTCCTTGTAGCCCAGCAGCGGGTTCAGCCACACCAAGCGCTTGCACGACCGGCGCAGGCGCGCCGCCTCGAACCGCAGTTCTTCCACGTAGGCACGCTCCAGGCCGTCGCTGAACAGCAGCACCATGCCCGGACGGGCCAGCACCCGGCGCGACCATTGCCGGTTGAACTGGCCCAGGGCCGACGCGATGCGCGTGCCCCCCTCCCAGTCGGGAGCGGCCCTGAGCGCCGCGGCCGTCGCCACGTCGGCGTCCCGCCCCCGCAGTTCGCGGGTCACCCGGGTCAGGCGGGTGGCGAAAACAAACGCCTCGACGTTGCGGCGGGCGCTGCACAGCGCGTGGGCAAAATGGATCGCCATGCGCGCATAGGTGGTCATGGAGCCCGAGACGTCGAACAGCAGCACCAGCGACATGGGCTCGGCGCGCCGCGCCTTGCGCTTCAGTCGCACCAGTTCGCCGCCGGATGCCAGCCCCGCCCGCAGCGTGGCCTGCAGGTCGATCCGCGGTCCGTGCGCGGCGGCCTTGTAGCGCCGGCCGATGCGCTTCGGGCAGAGCACGCCGCGGCGCAGCAGTTCGCGGGCCTGGGCCTGTTCCTCCGGCGTCATCTGCGCGAAGTCGGTGGACGCGAGCCGCTCCTGCGGCGAATAGCCGGCGCCGGCAACGGCCCGCTCGGCGCCGGGCGCGGCGATCAGGTTGGAAGCACTGTCCATGGCCCGCAACATCCGCAGGGCGCCGGGCGGAGGCCTGGCCTCGCCCATGGAGCGCAGGCCCAGCTCCTGCAGGTCACCGAGCCTTGCAAACGCCGCGGCGTTGCCGAAGAACATCGCGAAGGCGCAGTCGAACAGCACGCCCTCGGCGGGACCGGCGGTCAGGACCGAACGCAGCGCCGCGGAAAACTCGGCGCGATTGCCGATGTCGACGCGCCTGGCGGCCTCAAGCGCCAGCGCGCTCCTGCCCACACCCAGCGGCAATCCCGCCGCGCGCAGCGTGCGCACGAAACTGACGATGCGCTCGGAGAGGCCGGGGACGCCCTCCCCCCCGGGGTCAGGCAGAGGCGGCAAGGAGGCGGTCGACGACCGACTCGTCGACCTGCTCCAGGTCCTCCTGGTACTTGAGCAGGGCGCCGAGCGTCTCCGAGGCAGCTTGCGTGTCCACTTCGCGGGCGCCCATGGCCATCAGCGACTCCGCCCAGTCCAGCGTTTCCGACACGCCCGGCGACTTGAACAGGCCTTCCTTGCGCAGACCCTGGACGAAACCGACCACCTTCGCGTGCAGGACCTCGGGCAGTCCCGGCACACGGGCCTGGAGGATGCGTTCCTCGGCGGCCTGCGTCGGGTAGTCCACCCAGCAGTAGAGGCAGCGGCGCTTGAGCGCATCATGCACCTCGCGGGTGCGGTTGGACGTGAGCACCACGACCGGCGCCTCGGGCGCCCGGACCTCGCCCAATTCCGGAATGCTCATCCGGAAATCGGACAGGAATTCAAGCAGATAGGCCTCGAAAGGCTCGTCGGCGCGGTCGAGTTCGTCCACCAGCAGCACCGGCGGTCCCTCGGGACGGGGCGAAAGCGCCTCGAGCAGCGGACGTTCGATCAGGTATTCGCGCGAATAGAGGTCCTTCGCCATCTCGTCCACGCGCTCCTCGGCCTCCGCTAGGCGGATGGCGAGGATCTGGCGCGCATGGTTCCACTCGTACGCCGCCCCGGCCAGGTCCAGTCCCTCGTGGCATTGCAGGCGGATGAGCCGGCGCCCCAGCGCCGCGGCCAGCGCGACGCCCAATTCGGTCTTGCCGACGCCGGCCTCGCCCTCGAGGAACAGCGGGCGCCTGAGGCTAAGGGCCAGAAAAACCGACGTGCTCAGGCGGTCGCCGGCGATGTAGTCCTGCCCCTCGAGCAGGCCTCGCACCTGCTCCACGGAGTCCGGTGTTGCGGTCAAACCTGTCAGTCGAGGGCCAGCGAGACGGCGCGGTGGGCCATGACGCACACCAGGTGCGCGCGGTAGTCGGCGCCGGCGTGCATGTCGTCGTTCAGGTTCGCCGCCGAAGCCGTGAGCCCATCCAGCGCAACTTCGGAGAAGTCGGCGTCCAGCGCGTCCTCGAATTCCGGCAGCCGGTACACCGATGCGCCGGCGCCGGTCACGGCCACGCGAACACCCGTCTTGAACTGCGCCACGCAAACGCCCACGAGCGCGTAACGCGTGGCCGGGTTCGGGAATTTCGCGTAGCCCGCCCGTTGCGGTTTCGGGAAAAGGACCTGCGTGACCATCTCGCCGCGCCCCAGGGCCGTCTCGAACATCCCGACAAAGAAGTCGTCCGCGGATATCTTGCGCTTGTTGGTGAAAATGGTCGCGCCCAGGGCCAGGGCCACCGCCGGATAGTCGGCCGCCGGGTCGTTATTGGCCAGCGAACCGCCCAGCGTGCCGCGATTGCGCACCTGCGGATCCCCGATCGACTCGGCGGCATGCGGCAGGACCGGAACCGCGGCCCGCAGCTCCACGTTGCCCGCGACCTCCGCGTGCGTTGTGGTGGCGCCGATATGGGCCCCCTTGCGGGTCAGCTTGACGCCCCTGAGTTCATCGATCCCGGCCAGGTCGATCAGTTCCCCGGGTTCGTTCAGGCGCATCTTGAGCGCCGGCAGCAGGGTCATTCCGCCGGCCAGCAGCATAGCATTCCCGCTCGCGCCGAGGCGCTTGGCCGCGTCGCGCACCGACCCGGCGCGGTAGTAATTGAATTCGCGCATTGCTCTGTCCTCCTCTACTCGCCGGTCTCAATCACCGGACTGGGCGGCCTGGATCGCCTGCCAAACGGCCTGCGGCGTGGCCGGCATGTCGATATGCGTAACGCCCAGCGGGCGCAGCGCATCGAGAACGGCGTTGATCACCGCCGGCGGCGCGCCGATCGCGCCGGCTTCCCCGCAGCCCTTGACGCCCAGCGGGTTGAAGGGCGTGGGCGTGCAGCGCGTGGCCACGACGAAATTCGGCAGATCGTCCGCCCGCGGCATGCAGTAATCCATGTACGAACCGCTCAGCAACTGGCCTTCGGGCGTGTACAGGCAGTGCTCCAGCAGCGCCTGCCCGATGCCCTGCGCCAGCCCTCCGTGCACCTGGCCTTCCACCACCATGGGATTGATGATGTTGCCGAAATCGTCGGCGGCAACGAAATCGCACAACTCGACTTCGCCCGTTTGCCGGTCCACTTCGACCTCGCAGATGTAGCAGCCCGACGGGAAGGTGAAATTCTCCGGATCGAAGAACGCGGTCTCCTCCAGTCCCGGCTCCAGTTCCTGCAACGGATAGTTGTGCGGCACGTAGGCCGACAGCGCGACATCCCCGAAGGACACCGCGCGATCGGTGCCGGCCACCCGGAACTGGCCGTCGGTGAACTCGATATCGGCCGCCTCCGCCTCGAGCAGATGCGCGGCGATCTTGCGACCCTTCTCCTCCACCTTGTCGAGGGCCTTGTACAGCGCGGTTCCGCCCACGGCCAGCGAACGCGAACCGTAGGTGCCCATTCCGAACGGGATCTCGCCGGTATCGCCGTGCACGATTTCCACGTTGCCGAAATCAATGCCCAGCCGCTCGGCGACGATCTGCGCAAAGGTGGTCTCGTGGCTTTGCCCGTGGCTGTGGGACCCCGTCAGTACCTGCACGCTGCCGGAGGGATGCACCCGGACGGTGGCCACCTCGTAGAGCCCGGCGCGCGCGCCCAGTTGCCCGGCGGCCTGCGAAGGCGCGGCCCCGCAGGCTTCGATATAGAAGCACATGCCGCGGCCGCGCAGCTTGCCCGCGGCCTGGCTCTGCCGGCGACGTTCCTCGAATCTTTCATACGAGTTCAGTTCCCTGGCCAGGTTCAGGCAGCCTTCGAAATCGCCGGAGTCGTAGAGTTGTCCCACCGGCGACTGGTAGGGAAACTCGTCGGGCGGAATGAAATTGCGCCGGCGCAATTCGGCCGGATCCATGCCGATCTGAACCGCGGCCTCGTCCACGGCCCGCTCCACCGCGTAACAGGCCTCGGGGCGCCCGGCGCCCCGGTAGGCGTCGGTGGGCGTGGTGTTGGTGAACACGCCCTTGACGGTCACGTAGATGTTGGGCGTCCGGTAGACCCCCGCGAGCAGAGGCGCATAGAACACGGTGGGAATGGCCGGGCCGAAAGCCGACAGCCATCCGCCCAGATTGGCGACGGTGTCCACCCGCATGCCGGTAAAGTGCGCATCGGCGTCCAGCGCCAGTTCCACGCGGGTCACGTGGTCGCGGCCCTGCGCGTCGGCCAGGAACGACTCGCTGCGTTCGGCGGTCCACTTGACCGGGACCCCCAGCCGCCGCGAAGCCCAGCAAACGGTCAGTTCCTCGGCATAGTGGTAAATCTTCGACCCGAATCCGCCGCCGACGTCCGGCGCCACCACGCGAACCTTGTGCTCGGGCATCTTCAGCGTGGCGGTGCACAGCAACAGTCGGTTGACGTGCGGGTTCTGGCTGGTCGTGTAGAGCGTGAGCTGGCCGGTGGCCGGATTGAAGTCCGCCAGGCTGGCGCGCGGTTCCATCGCGTTCGGGACCAGCCGGTTATTCACCAGTTCCAGCGACACGACGTGCGCGGCCTCCTCGAAAGCCTTGTCCGTGTTGCTCCTGGCGTCCGGCGCCATGGCCGCCGGCAGCCACTCCCAGTCGAAGCACACGTTGCCGGGCGCGCCCTCATGGATCAGCGGCGCGCCCTCCTCCATCGCGGCCGTCGCGCTGGACACGGACTCCAGTTCCTCGTAGTCCACGTTCACCATCTCTGCGGCGTCCCGGGCCTGGGTCCGCGATTCGGCCACGACCACCGCCACCGGGTTGCCCACGTAGCGCACCCGGTCGGTGGCCAGCGCTGGGTACTCAGGCTCGAAAGCGGGCGAGCCGTCCCGGCTGGTTATGCCCCAGGCCACGGGCAGCGGCCCGACGCCGTCGGCCTGCATGTCCGCTCCGGTAAGCACCGCCGTTACGCCGGGCATCTTCAGGGCGTCCGCCGCATCCACGCCGCGAACCTCGGCGTGCGGGTGGGGCGAGCGCACGAACCAGGCGTACTGCTGCGAGCGCAGGTTGATGTCGTCCACATACCGGCCCCGGCCGGTGATGAAGCGCCGGTCCTCGGTGCGTGGCGCCGATACGCCGATCCCCATGCCGCCGCTCATGACGCCTCCTCTCCCATGGCAACCGCCGCCGCGCGCACCGCCTTGACGATGTTGTGATAGCCCGTGCAGCGGCACATGTTGCCTTCCAGCCAGTCGCGCACTTCGACTTCGCTGGGCCGCGGGTTGCGGCGCAGCAGATCGACCGCGCTCATGATCATGCCGGGCGTGCAGAACCCGCATTGCAGGGCGTGATGCTCATGAAACGCCTGCTGAACGGGATGCAGTTCGCCGTTCGCGGCCAGGCCCTCGATCGTCTCCACCGTGCTGCCGTCGGCCTGCGCCGCCAGCATCGTGCAACTCTTGACCGAGACGCCATCGACGTGAATCACGCAGGCGCCGCACTGGCTGGTGTCGCAGCCCACGTGAGCCCCGGTCAGTCCGAAATGGTTGCGAAGCAGATCCACCAGCAGCGTCGCGCCGGTCGTTTCGGCGCTGACATTCTTGCCGTTCAGCGTGAACGAAACCGTAGCGTCCATTCCCGCCCCTCCTTAACTTGCGATTGTCCTCATCCGGCTAGCGCCGGACCCTGGCGTGCCTTCCGACCACACCGGTTCCGATAATAACGCCAATCACTAAGCCAACAACAGGAAAACGGCAAGCGCTCCCAGGACAATCAGCACGACCGGAACGGCCCAGCGCAATACCCGGTTCCCGAAGACCCGGCCCAGGGCCGCCTGGAGCCCGACTCCCGGCCGTTTCGCCCCCGCCGCGCCCACCGGCCGCTTGCCCTCCAGCACCTGCGCGAAGCGCTCGAAGAAGTTGGCCGCGATCTTGCGCGTAATGCCCGACAACAGGCGCGATCCGACCTGCGCCAGTTTTCCGCCCAGTTGCAGATTCGCCACGTAGCTGAGCTTCGTTCCGCCCCGGCCGTCTTCCTCCAGGCGAACGTCGGCCTGGCCGCGGCCGAAGCCGACGGCCGCCTTGGCATTGCCCTCCAGGCGGTAGGAGTGCGGCGGATCCGGATCGGCTATCCGTATCTCGACTTCGAATCCTGCGCTCACCGGACCGATATCGGCCTGCATGGCGGCGCGGTAGTGATCCTCGGAAACCCGCTCGAAGGACTTGCAGCCGGGCACGCAGGCGCCCAGCACATCGGGGTCGATCAGCGCCGCCCACACGTCTTCGCGCGGGTGCGCCAGGCTTTGTTCTCCCCTGATCTCCATCGTTGCGGACCGGAAACGGATTCGGGCGCTATCGTAACCGCAAGCGTTGCGGCGAACGCGCGGATCCGGGCCATCGCGCGCGCAGCGCTTGCGCGTCGCAATGCCGTTGCTGCGGCTGCGGGCGCCGGTTGTGAAAATCAATGCAAGTGATTAGGATTTCGCCTCAACCGGGGGGAATTCACATTGAGCCGGGGGGAATTCATGTTGAGCCTGATCGAAAGGCGCTCCGAAATCGTGCGCCAGACTGAGTCCAAGGGCAAGGTAGGGGTGGAAGAACTGGCCCGGATGCTCAATGTTTCGCAAGTCACGATACGCAACGATCTGAACGCGCTGAACAGCAAGGGGCTGGTCGTGCGCGCCCGCGGCGGCGCCGTCGCCAGCAACCGGCTGACCCGCGAGCTTTCCATGCAGGAGCGGCACAAGGACAACCTGTCCGTCAAGCGGCGCCTCGGGCGCGCGGTTGCGGGAATGATCGGCAGCGACGTCCACACGATAGCCCTGGACTCCGGCACGACGACCGAGGAAGTGGCTCTTTGCCTGCTGGACCATCACGACCTGACGGTCGTCACCAACGGGCTGAACGTAGCGTCGGCGCTGGCCCGGGCCCAGCACCTTGAAATTCTCGTCACGGGCGGAATCCTGCGCACCCGGTCGCTGAGCTTCTACGGCAAGCATGCCGAGGAAGGCCTGCGCCACATGCATTTCGACAAGCTGGTTCTGGGTGCGGATGGGATCGATACCGGGGTTGGAGTAACCACCCACTTCGCGCAGGAGGCCAGCCTGAACCGCCGGATGTGCAACATGGCCAGCGAGATCATCCTGGTTTCGGACTCGTCTAAATTCGGCAAGCGCTGCTCGCACATCATCTGCAAGTTCGACCGGATCGACACGCTGGTGACGGACGCGGGCATTCCCTCCGACATCGCCCGACAACTGGCCAACCAGGGCGTCAACCTGCACATCGTCGACGAGACCGGCTGAGGGCAAACCGCCTCCCGGGGAGCGGCCATAATGGTCGGCGTCAAGGCGTCGGACCCGACTATGGCCAGACCAAATCCATGAAGCGCAATCCGGGCTCCGGCTTCCGGTCGCGGGGCTTGTGGGCGAGGCTGGCGCGCGGGGAGGTCTCGAGCGAGCAGGCGGTCGAGCGCTGCATCGCGCGCTACGAGGAACGCGAGAGGAACGTGCAGGCGTTCGCGGCGTTCGATGCCGAGCGGGCGCTGGGCGAGGCGCGGGCCCGGGACCGCGAGCGCGAACTGCGCGGGCCCCGCGGGCCGCTGCACGGATTGCCGTTCGCGGTGAAGGACGTGATCGATACGGTGGACCTGCCTACGCAGCGCGGTTCGCCGCGCTACGAGGGCCGGCGCGCCGAGCAGGACGCGGCCTGCGTACGACTGCTGCGCCAGGCGGGATGCGTGCTGCTGGGCAAGGCGGACACCGTCGAATTCGCCGGCATCGGCCGCGACCCGCCCACCGCCCACCCGCACGATCCCAAGCGCACCCCGGGCGGCTCGTCGGCGGGTTCGGGCGCCGCCGTGGCCACCGGCATGGCGCCCATGGCGCTGGGAACGCAAACCGGCGGTTCGGTGATCCGGCCGGCTTCGTTCTGCGGCGTGGCCGGCTTCAAGCCCACCTACGGCCGGGTGCCGGTGCAGGGACTGTGGCTGCATGCGCCCAGCCTCGATACGGTCGGCTGGATGGCCGAGGACGTGGAACTCCTGGCGCGTACCGGGGAAGTCCTGAACCTGGGCGAATGGCAGGCGCCCGAGGCAGGCCGGAGCCTGCGGATCGGACTCTACCGAACGCCCTACTGGCCCGACGCCGAGCCGGCCAGCCGTTCGGCCGTGGAGACCGTCGCCGAAAAGTTCGCCTCATCCGGCCACGGCGTCGAGGAGGTGGACGAGGTACCGGGCGCGGAGAACCTGAACGAGTGGCAGGACGTGATCATGCACGGCGAGGCGCGGATATCGCTTCTGGCCGAGTACGGCGCCGGCAAGCAGGGCTTGCACGAAGACATTATCGAGGAGGTCGAGGTCAACCGCGGGATCACGCCGCGCGCGATGGCCGAAGCCTACGACGGCATCGGCGGCCTGCGCCCGGTGTTCGACCGGGGCCTTGCCGATTACGACGCCTGGCTGACGGCCTCGGTGCCGGGTGAAGCGATCCCGCGCAGGGACGGCAACGGCGAGGCCACGTTCAACCGGCTGTTTACGGCGCTGCAGTTGCCGTGCGTGACGATTCCGGGTCTTGCGGGGCCGTCGGGCCTCCCGGTTGGCGTGCAGCTCGTGGGCGCTCGGTTCGCCGACATGCGGGTGCTGGCCGCGGCCTCCGTGCTCGAAGACTTGCTGGCCGGCGACTGATTTGTAAATTTATTTAATTTAGAGTAATTACTACTAATATCCTGATAAGATAGATATTTCTGGTATTTCCACGACGCCGCTCAATTCCTCAAGGCGCCACAGACACTCGTACAGATCTGCAGCCGCATCCTCAGGCACTGCGCCGGTCACCGTCGCGCAATTCATGAACTTGGCGCGCAGTTCGTCCTGTGAAAGCGGGTTCTGTCCATGCCCCCGGTAGCGATGGACCGGCTCGCTTTTCAGCGCGGTCCCGTCGTCAAGCACGACGCCGACCGTGTCATGGCGCGCCCCCACCGGGTAAACCGGATCGTCGTCCGGGCCTTCTTCCCGCTCCACCTTCCTCATCAGCGCCTGCAGGTCGTCTCGCCGCACGCAATCGTCGCGCATTTCCGCGAAGCCCAGGCGCCCGAAGATCAGCGGCGCCGCGACCGCGAACTCCAGGCTGAACTTGGCCTGCATGGCATCGGCGGGCATCCGGAACTGCATGACCGACGAGTGATCCCGGCTGATCCGCGCAGTCACGTGCTCGATCGCCGCGACATCCGGACCGTGGTCGGCGTGCAGCTGCAGGGCCGCATCCACGCAGCGCTGGGCCGCGCCCACGACCGGGTAGCGCTTGATGTTCAGCCCATGCTCGGCCATGTACCAGTCTTCTCCGAGATCCGACGCGGCTGACGCACGGTCCACGCGGCCCGACGGCGAGATTACCTTCAGGAAGCCCCCTGCCCCGTCCAGCGCATCCGGCCCCGCGTCCAGGCCGGCCAGCGCACGGCGCACGGCCGTGACGCCGGCCTCGGCCGCGCGCGCGGCCTGGTAGGGCTTGGCCTGGGTCCCGAAGTTGTCCATCACGCCGGCCCCGGCGGCCACGGCGAGGCCCAGCGCATTGCGCGTTTCGTCCATTGACATGCCGCGCAGCCGGCTGAGCGCGGCCGCCGCCGCCACCGGGCCATAGACGCCGGTCGGATGCCAGCCCGCCCCCTGCATGTAGTCCCGCTCACGCCCCGCCAGGACGCTCCATACCTCGAATCCCGCCAGGTAGGCTTCGATCATGCGGGCGCCGGAAGCGCCCACCACCTCGGCTTCCGCAAGGATCGGCGGTACAAGGACCGCGCTGGTGTGGTTGCCGAAAGCGTAGTCGTCGAGATCGAGCGCGTGGGCGGCGGCGGACCCGATCAGCGCCGCGGCGGCGGCCGGCATGCGCTCGCCGCTCAGCAGCAGCCGCGCTTCCGGTTTGCCCCCGCCGTCGGACTTCAGCAGATTGCGCACCACTGGCTGGTCCGCCCCGGCCAGGGCCACGCCGATACAGTCGATGAACCCGGTCACGGCAATCCGCCGGGCTTTCTCCGGCGCGCGCGCCGGAAGATCGCCGCAAAGAAAATCGAGAACCGATTCGGTCAACGCACCCATGGCCGCACGAACCATACACGACCCGCGGTGTGCGAAAATTCGCGGTCTTTCCAGGCGCGCGAAGGGGCGCGGGCAACTTGGCGCGTATCGGCATCGACATCGGCGGAACGTTCACCGACCTCATCGCCGCCGGCCGCGACGGCCAGGTGCTGGCCACCCACAAGCTCGCCTCCACCCCGGACGACCCGTCCCGCGCCGCCATGCAGGGCGCGGAGGAACTGCTGCGCAAGGCCGGCCTCGATTTCGCCGATGTCGAGTTCTGCTGCCACGGCACCACCGTGGCCACCAATGCGCTGCTGGAACGCAAGGGCGCCAGGACCGGTCTGATCACCACCCGCGGGTTCCGCGACGTCCTGCACATCGGGCGCAAGGACCGGCCGTACAACTTCTCGCACTACCAGGAAATCGCCCGCCAGAGCCGTCCCCTGGCGCCGCGCCGCTGGCGGACGACGGTGCGCGAACGGGTCCGCGCGCCCGACGGCGAGGTCGAAGTGCCGCTTAACGAGGACGACGTGCTCGAAGCCGTTGCGCTTCTCAGGGACCAGGGCGTCGAATCCATCGCGATCTGCTGCCTGTTCTCCTTCCTCAACCCGGAACACGAGCGGCGCATCGCGGACATCGCCCGGCGCGAGTTGCCCGAGGCCTATGTCACCGCCAGCCACGAGATCGCGCCGCTGGTGCGCGAATACGAGCGTTTCTCCACCACCGCGATGAACGCCTACGTGGGCCCGGTGACCGGCCGCTACGTGCGCCGGTTCGCCGCCGCGCTCGAGGAGGCGGGCGTGCCGGCGCAACTGCGCCTGATGACTTCCAGCGGCGGAATGGTCGCCCCGGCCGAAGCCTGGCGGCGCCCGGTCAATCTCCTGCTTTCCGGGCCGGTCGGCGCGCTGATCGCGGGCATCGAGGCCGGCGCCGAAATCGGCCGCGGGAACGTGATCACGCTGGACGTGGGCGGCACGTCCGCGGACATCGGCGTGGCCCCGGAAGGCGAAATGCGCATGCGCAGCCTGCTCGATACGCGCGTCGGCGACTATGACGTAATGACGCCGATGGTCGATATCGCCACGCTGGGCGCCGGCGGCGGCTCGATCGCCTGGCTGGACCCCGAGGGCATGTTCCGCGTGGGCCCGCAGAGCGCCGGCGCCGATCCCGGCCCGGCCTGCTACGGCAAGGGCGGCGAACGGCCGACCGTTACCGATGCGCTGCTGGTCAGCGGCTGGTACCGCGCCGACCACCTGGCGGACGCCGTCCCCACGCTGACGCCCGAGAAGGCGCGCGACGCCATCCGACGGCACGTCTCCGAGCCGCTGGGCCTGACGCTGGAGGACGCCGCCGGCGGCATCTTCGATATCGCGGTCAACAACATGGTCGAGGCGATGCGCCTGGCCAGCGTGTCCAAGGGCTTTGACCCGCGCGAATTCACGCTGGTAGCCTATGGCGGCGCGGGCGGGGCCTTCGCCGCGCCGGTGGCCGAAGCGCTGGCCATCGGCGAAGTGCTGATCCCGCCGCACCCCGGCGTGGGCGCGGCCGGCGGGCTCCTGTGCGCGCAGGTGCGCTACGAATTCAAGGCAACGCTTTGGGGCGATCTGGAAGACCTGGATTACGGGGCCGTTTCCGGCCGGTTCGATGAGATGACGCAAGAAGCCACCCAACGGCTGGCCGGCGACGGGTTCGGCGCGGACGAAGTGCGCCTGAAACTCTGGGCCGAGTGCCGCTACGCAGGCCAGGGCAACGAACTGGCGGTGAACGCGCCGGCCGGCAACATCGATGCAGAGTGGGCCGCGGCGCTGCGCGAGCGCTTCGACACAGAGCACGAGCGCGCCTATCTGCGCGCCTACCCGGACATGCCCGTGCGGGTCATCAACCTCGGAGTGTCCGCGTACGTGCCCGGCACGCCGCTGGTCTCGGCGCAGGCCGAGGCGGAGTCTTCCGGCGACGCCGAGCCGCTGCTGACCGCGCCCTGCCGCTTCCCCGGCGCGACCGAAGCGCAGGACACGTCGTTCTACCGCCGCTCCGCTCTCTGGCCGGGCCATCGTATCGAAGGTCCCGCGATCGTCGAGCAGCCCGACACCACCACCGCGATCCCTCCGGGCTGGCAGGCGCGCGTGGACCGCTTCTCCAACCTCCGTCTCACCCCCGGGACATGAACGCCGCCGAACTCTGGCCCGGACTCGACCAGGCGCGCAGCACCGGACTGGGTGCGCACGCCGAACGCCGCTGGAACCGCGTCGAGGTCGACCCCGTCTCGCTGCAGGTGATCGGCGGCGCGCTGCACTCCATCGCCCACGAAATGGCCGAACTCCTGGTGCGCATGGCGTATTCCAGCGTGATGCGCGAGTCGCGCGACATCGGCGCGGCGCTGCTGGACTTCGACGGGCGGCAGTTGTGCGAGAGCGACTCCACGCCCATGCACTGCGGCTCCCTGCCCGCCTACGTGCGCGGCATCGACCGCAAGCACCGCGGGCGCTACCGGCCCGGCGACGTCTATCTCCACAACCATCCGTACCACGGCGCTTCGCACAGTCCCGACTACGGCGTGCTGCTGCCGCTGTTCGTGGGCGATCTGCACGTCGGTTTCGCCGGCTGCACCGGCCACATGGTGGACATCGGCGCCGCCGATCCGGGATTTTCCGTGGACGTGCCGGACTTCTTCGCCGAGGGCCAGATCCTGGACGCGGTGAAGCTGCACGCCGCCGGCGAACGAAGCGAGGGCCTCTGGTCGCTGATCATGGACAACGTGCGCACGCCCGAAGCCAACGCCGGCGACCTCGAGGCGATGATCGCCTGCTGCCGGCTGGGCGAGCAGCGTTTCGCCGGTCTCGTCGCGCGGCACGGCCTTGACCGCGTGATGAGCGCAGCCGAAGACTGGATGAACTACGCCGAGCGGCGGATGCGCGCACGGATCGAGGAACTGCCCGACGGCGAATACCCGGCGCCGGACGCCTGGCTGGAGGACGACGGCAAGCACTTCGGCAAGCCGCTGAAGATCGCGACGAAGGTGCTGGTGCGCGGCGGCGACATCTGCGTGGACCTGACCGGCTCCACGCCGCAGACCGCGACCGGCTTCAACTGCCCGTTCGAAGGCAGCGTGCTGCCGGCCGTGAACTTCGCGGTGCGGGCCCTGCTGCTGGACGAGACCGCCGAGGGCGCGGGCGTGCCGCAGAACGACGGCGTTTTCCGCCCCGTTTATGCCCACGCGCCCAAGGGCAGCATCTTCAACCCGATCTACCCGCGTGGCTGCGAGGCGCGCTTCACCCAGATCAACCGGATTCCCGACCAGGTCCTGGCGGCGCTGAGCGAGGCGCTGCCGCAGCGCGTCACCGGGGGCAACTCGGCCAACGTTTCCTGCTTCGTGTACTCGTTCGAGTCGTACCGGGGCAAGTACCAGATCAACGTCGAGATCAACGAGGGCTCGTACGGCGGCCGCCACGGCCGCGACGGCCTCGACACGGTGGACACGCTGATGGCCAATACCCGCAACAACCCGCTGGAGGAGATGGAGCTGTCGGCGCCGATGCTGTGCGAGCGCTACGAACTGCGCGACGAAGCCCCGGCCCCCGGACGCTGGCGCGGCGGCATGGGGGCGGTCAAGACCTGGCGCTTTCTCGAGGGCGCGGCGGTCAGTTCCACCGGCGACAACCGCTCCGGCGATCCGCCGCGCGGCATCTTCGGCGGCGGCGACGGACTGCCCGGCCAGGTGAAGGTCAATCCGGGCACTCCCCGCGAACAGGAACTGCCGGCCAAGGTGTCGCACGCCCGTTTCGAGGCCGGCGACCGGCTGGAGATCACGCTGGTGTCCGGCGGCGGCTACGGCGACCCGCTTGAGCGCGATCCCCGGCTCGTGGCCGACAACGTGCTCGACGGGCTGCTGTCGAGCGAACAGGCGCGCGAACAGTACGGCGTCGTGATCGACCCGGAAACCGGCGCGCCGGACCTTGCAGCTACGGAGTCCCTGCGACGCAAACAAGCCGGTGAGACAGCATGAGTGGCGCCAGCCCCGCTTCGATTGCGCCGTTTCCCGCCTTGTTCCTGCGGGAGACGCATGAACCCATCCATGGGGCTTGGTTCCGCCATCCCTGGCTCACATACTCCCGCAGGAACAAGGCGGGAAACGGCTCCAGCTGGGCGGACAGGGCATGAGCGTGGCGGAGAACGGGCGCAGCCTGGCGCTGGCCGAGGAACTGCTGGCCGTGGGCGACGCGCCGCTCGGCGAGCGCGACCTGAAGCAGATCCGGAACCTGATCCTGGATCACCTCGGCTGCTGCTACGCCGGCTCGCTGCTGGCCTGGGGCCGGCGCATGCACGAGTGGGCCGCGCCGCACGCGGGCTCGGGCAACGCGCCGCTTTTGGCTTCGCAAACGCGCCTGGCGCCCGGCCTGGCGGCGTTCGTGAACGCCACCGCCGCCCACGGCCTTGAACTCGACGACACCCACGACGAATCGGTCAGCCACCCGGGCGCGGCGGTCATCGCGTCCAGCCTGGCGCTGGCGGCCCACCACGGTTTGAGCGGCGAACGGCTGGCCGCCGCGATCCATGCCGGCTACGAAGCGGTCGGGCGCGTGGGAGCGGCCACCAACGCCGCCGAGACCATCGAACTGGGCTTTCATCCCACCAGCCTGTTCGTGGGCTTCGGCGCCGCCGCCGCGGCGGCCGTGCTGCTGAACCTCTCGCCCAGGGAACTGGCGCGCGGCTGGGGCCTGGTGCTGTCGATGGCCGGCGGCTCGATGCAGTTCAGCCAGGAGCCGGAAGGCACGACCGTCAAGCGCCTGCACGGCGGATACGCAGCGCTGCATGGCGTGATGGCCGCCGAGCACGCCGGGCTCGGCATCGCCGGCCCCGAGCAGGCGCTGGAGGGCCGCTACGGCCTGATCCACAATTTCGGCGCCGATTCCGATCCCGAGCGTCTCAACCGACCGCACCCGGACGGCCCGGAGATCCACCGCATCAGCTACAAGCCCTACCCCTGCTGCCGCCTGTTCCACTCCACCCTCGACGCGCTGGCCGAGGTCACGGACGACTTCAGCCTGGACCCGGAAGAAATCGAATCCATCGTCGTGGGCGGGCCGGACATCATGGTCACCCAGCACATGCTGCGCCGGCCGACCTCGGAGATGGCCGCGCAGTACAGCCTGCCGTTCACGCTGGGCGCGGCGCTCTATTACGGGCCGGCTTCGGTGGCCGGATTCATGGGCGAGGCGCTGGAGGACCGCCGCACGCTTGCGATCGCCGATCGGGTGGACGCGGTCGCGGACCCGGACATGCAGTCGGCCTTCCCGGCGCACTTCGGAAGCTGGCTGGAACTGAAGGACCGCAACGGCGACACCCGCCGCTCGGACGTGCTCGACAGCCTGGGCACTCCCGCCAACCCGATGCGCCGCGCCGACCTGATCGCGAAGTTCGATTCGCTGACCGCCGACGACAACGGCATCGACGGCGCCGAGACCGCCGCCACACTCGATCAAATACACCAAATGCGTCTAATTGGCCCACTTCTTGCACCCTTCTGCAAGTAAATACACCTAAAAGGATGATTGCAAAACCCATGCCCAACGAACGCACGACCGCCGATCCGGTCCCGCAGGAGCAGTTGCAGGCCGACGTGGCCCTGCTGCTCGACACCATCGCCGCCGGCGACGTGGCGATCGCGCCGCTGGACGTCGCCTACGCGATCAACGCCTGCACCGAGCCGGGCATCCGGCGCATCTACGCCGCCAAGAAACGCAGCTACGAGAAACCGGGCGGGCTGTTCGCCAACAACACGATGAGCCGTGCAATTCACGTCATGGACGACTGGAAGCACGACCTGGCCGAGACCATCGTGCGCGAGGAGGACATCCCCTTCTCCATCGTCGCGCCGTTTCGCGTCGGGCACGAGTTCTTCTCCAACGTCGATCCCTTCGTGATGCAGTCGTCCACCAAGGCCGAGACCATGGACATGCTGCTCAACGCCGGACAGTTTCACAACGAGATCGCCCGCCAGTCATGGGAGCGCGGCATGCCGGTGTTCGGCTCGTCGGCTAACACCTCGCTGCAGGGCTCCAAGTACCGCTACGAGGACATCGAGGCGCCGGTGCGCGAGGCGGCCAGCGTGCATTTCGACTACGGGCTTTCGAAATACGCCAACCCGCTCGGGCACTCCAGCACCATCATCGACTTCCGCGACTTCAGCGTGATCCGCGTGGGCGTCGTGTTCGACCAGGTCGCGGCCGCCTTCCTCAAGCACGGCAACGTCACCCTCGTTAGGTAATCCACGCGCAATCCGTTATTATTCGCGACCCCCGGCGGCTAAGGGAGCCGCCGGATCCCCCAAGAACCACCTAACAGGAGAAGTTCGCATGAAAACTCGTTTACTGCGGCTATCGCTGGCCGCACTTACCGTCGGCTGCATGATGGTTGCGGCAAACGTGACGGCACAGGAAAACGTCTTCGAAGAGATCATCGTCACCGCCGAGAAGCGCGAGGCGTCGATCCAGGACACGGCGCTGGCCATCACCGCCGTCAGCGGCGACTTGCTGGAGAACGGCGGCCTCGACGAAATCGAGGACCTGAGCCTCGACGTGCCCTCGCTGGTGTTCAGCAGGGCCGGCGGCGAGGCGCAACTCTATATCCGTGGCGTGGGCACCAACCTGTTCGGCATCGGCCAGGACTCGTCCGTGGCCGTGCACCAGGACGGCGTCTATCAGGGCCGCGCGCAGATGGGCCTGACCCAGTTCCTCGACGTGGAACGCGTCGAGGTGCTGCGCGGACCGCAGGGCACGCTCTACGGCCGTAACGCCACCGCCGGCGTGATCAACATCATTCACCGCGCGCCGGGCGACGAACCCGAAGGCTATGTGAACCTCAAGCTCGGCAACTTCAACCGCTACGACGGCGAAGCGGCCTACGGCGGCCCGATCGGCGACAGCGCCGGCTTCCGCCTGGCAGTGCGCTACGGCAGCGACGGCGGCTTCACGGAGGACCTCGATCCGCGGGGCGGCGACGAAGTGGATGGCGGCGAGACCATGGCCGCCCGCGCGACGCTGACCTTCGCGCTTTCCGACGCGGTCAACGCCAAGATCATCGGCGATTACACCGACTTCGACGGCGACAACCGCACCATCCGCCCGCGCGGCGACCTGCATCGCTCGGCGGCGGAAGGTGCCCAGGCGCTGCCGGACTTCGACCAGACGCGCAACGAAGTGGACAGCTTCCAGAAGTGGACCATCTCCGGCATTACGGCCGAGGTGACCGCGGACCTGGGCGGCGGCCTGAGCCTTACTTCCATTACCGGCTACCGCCAGTTCGAGGACAGCTTCCGCTTCAACACCGACGGCACCGAGATCTTCGTCACGCAAACGCATTTCGAGCGCGATACGGACCAGTTCTCCGAAGAGATCCGCCTGGCCTGCGACTGCGAGGCCTATGAATGGATCGCCGGCCTCTACTACTTCACCGAGGACAAGGAAGAGGCCCTCGGCCTGCCGGCCATCAACTTCGGCGGCGCATTCAACATCTTCGCCACCAACAAGACCGATGCCTGGGCCGGCTTCGGCGAGCTGACCTGGCACTTCAGCGACCGCCTCGACGGCATCGTGGGCGTGCGCTACAGCAACGAGGAGAAGGAAGACTGGAACCTTCGCGGGCTCACCGGCGGCAACTTCGACGGCCTGTTCGGCGCCAGCGATCCCAGGGCCTTCTCGTTCTCCTTCCCGCCACGCAATACCACCGACGACTGGAACGCCTTCACGCCCAAGCTGGGTCTGAAGTACGACTACAGCGACGACATCATGCTCTACGGCACGCTCACGCGCGGGTTCAAGTCCGGCGGCACCAACTCGCTGAGCGGCGACCCGGCGTTCGATCCCGAGTATCTGTGGAGCCTGGAGGTGGGCAGCAAGTCCACGCTGGCGGACGGCAGGGCGATCGCGAACGCCTCGGCCTTCTACTACGACTACACCGACCTGCAGGTCTCGACCTTCACCGAAGGAACGGTCCGCGTAACGAACGCGGCGGAAGCCACGGTGGTGGGCCTTGAGCTGGACGTCTCCACGGTGATCTCCGACCAGTTCACATGGGACACGTCGGCGATGCTGCTCAACGCCGAATACGATCAGTTCGTGACGCGCTTCGGCGGCGGCGCCGGCACCGTGCTCGACGTCGAGGGCAACAAGCTGATCAACGCGCCGGAAGTCTCGCTCACATCCACCTTGAGTTACAGCAACGAAATCGGCCCCGGAACGTTCACGGCCCTGGCCCAGATCGCCTACCGCTCGGAGGTTTTCCACAGCCAGTTCAACGAGGCCGAGGTCGGGCAGGACAGCGTCACGCTGGCCAACGTTCGCGCCGGTATCACGTTCCTGAACGGCGTGGAAGTCTCGTTCGTCGTGCGCAACCTGCTGGACGAGGAGTATTACCAGAACTCGGTGCGGTTCACGTCGCTGAACGACCGCAGCAAGGACCTCACCGGCATCGGCGCGGCCCTGGGCTACCCCGGCGAAGGCCGCTCGATGGCGCTGCAACTGCACATGGGCTTTTGATTGGCGAGGGCGCCCTGGAGACAGGGCGCCCACCCCGGGAGGGAGGGCGCCTGACCTGGGAGTGAGGGCACTGCCCTCACAGCGTCTCGCCCTCCCCCCTCTAACCAACCCATGAACCGCAGGAGCTGGTACGTCGTAGGCGTCCTTACGGTCGCCTACATCTGCTCGTTCATCGACCGCTCGGTGCTGGGCCTGATGGTGGGCCCGATCCGCTCCGAGCTGGGCATAAGCGACACCCAGTTCAGCCTGCTGCACGGCTTCGCCTTCGCGATCTTCTACACGCTGCTGGGCATCCCCATCGCCTGGCTGGCTGACCGCGCCAGCCGGCGCAACATCATCGCCGCCGGCATCGCCGTGTGGAGCCTGATGACCGCGCTGTGCGGCCTGGCGCGCACCTTCGGCGCGATGTTCATGGCCCGCGTGGGCGTGGGCGTGGGAGAAGCGGCGCTGTCGCCGGCCGCCTACTCGATGATCGCCGACCTGTTCCCGCGCGAGCAGCTCGGTCGGGCGCTGGGCATCTACTCGTCCGGCGTGTTCATCGGCATCGGTCTCAGCTTCATCCTGGTGGCCGAACTGATCGGCGCGCTGGACACGGTGACGCTCCCGGTGGTGGGCGAACTGACGCCCTGGCGGCTGACGCTCATCGTGCTGGGCATTCCCGGCCTGGCGATCGCGGCGCTGTGCTTCACCTTCCGGGAGCCCGCCCGCCTCGGGGCCGCGAAAGGCGGCGTCCCGCTGGGCGATGTCGGGCGCTTCTTCAGCAGCAATTTCAGCCTCTACGCGCTGCACTTCATCGCCTTCTCCATGCTCACGCTGCTGTTCAACGCGGTCATGGCCTGGTTCGCCGAGTACCTGATCCGCATTCACGACATGGACCGGGGCGCGGCCGGCTGGTATATCGGCCTGATCGTGACCTTCTTTGGCGGCGGCGGCATCATCTGCGGCGGGCTCCACGCCGACTACCTGAAGCGCCGCGGCGACAACGGCGGCGCAATCCGCTCGGCGCTGCTGGCGGCCGCCGTGCTGCTTCCGTTCGGCGCCACCGCCACGCTGATGCCGAACGCCGGGATGTCGCTGGTGCTGTGCGCGCCGCTGCTGTTCTTCTCGAGCTGGTGCTTCGCGCCGGCCACCACGGCTTTGCAACTGTTCACGCCGCCATCCATGCGGGCGCAGTTCTCCGCCGTCTACCTGTTCGTCGTGAACCTCACGGGAATCGGCTTCGGCGGCACCGCGGTGGCGCTGATCACGGATTTCGTCTTCCGCGACGACGACATGCTGCATTACTCGATCGCCCTGACCGCCGGACTCAGCGGGCTGGTGAGCATCATTCTGCTGTGGCGGCTGCTCGCCATCTACCGCCGCGAAATGGACGCGCGCGAGCGGGAACTGGCAGGCGAAAGCGTGTCGTGAGCCGGATTGCGCTGGATATCGACCACGTCGGCCTGGTGGGGCCGGACATTCTGCGCACCGTAGATGAGTTCCGGGCGCTGGGCTTTCGGGTCACCGACCCCGTCGAACTGATGGGCACCGGGCCTGACGGACAGGAGAAAAGCCTCGATCAGCAAAGCGCGCATTTCATCTTCGGCTCGACCTACGTGGAGATCAGCGAGGTCACGCGCCCCGGACCGGACCATCACCTGGGCGCCTGGCTGGGCGACGGTCCGGCCATCCGCATCCTGATACTTCGCGCCACGGACATCGACGCCGTCCGCGAGCAGGCATTGGCTGCCGGACAGGACCCCACGCCGGTGGGCGAGGCCAGCCGCGCGCTGCACTACGCCGACGGCGCGACAGCGCGCTTTAAGTGGCTGGCGCTGCCGCCGAAGAGCTTCCCGGAAGCGCTGTGCGGCTACGTCCAGCACCTGACGCCGGAGCTAGTGTTCTGGCAGGAGATGAACGCGCACCCCAACGGCGCGGTCGAACTGACCGGCATGACGCTGCACGCCGCGAACGCAGACGACGCCGGGCGCCGTTACGGGCTGCTGGGCCGGGCGGACGCGCCGGAATACGTCGACATCCGCCCGGCTGAAATTGGCCGAAGCGGCTTCACCGCCCTGCACCTCCGCACCCGCAGCCTGGACCGGACCGCCGACACGCTCGCCGCCGCCGGCAAGCCCTTCGAGCGCGACGCCGGCAGGCTTGCCGTGCAGGCTCCCGGCGTCCTCCTCCACTTTTCGGAATAACGCCCTGGGAGCGAGGGCATGTCCCTCGCGGCGTCCCGCCCTCGTGCGAAGGCGGGACGCCTTCGCTCCCAGGGACTCATCGCGTAAGCTACGCCGCGGACCTACGGGAGGACGGGGAAGATCGACCGGCTGAAGAAATGGGGGGCGTGGTACGCGGTGACCCTGCTCACCGTCGCTTACACCTTCGCGCTGATCGACCGCTGGATCATCGGCCTGATGGTGGGTCCGATCAAGGCCGACCTCGGCCTCAACGACACGCAATTCAGCCTCCTGCAGGGTATCGCCTTCGCCCTGTTCTACTGCACCGTGGGCATCCCCATCGCCCGACTGGCCGACCGCTCCAACCGGCGCAATATCGTCGCCGCCGGAATCGCCCTGTGGAGCCTGATGACCGCGCTGTGCGGGCTGGCTCGCAATTTCGGGCAACTGTTCCTGGCCAGGGTGGGCGTGGGCGTGGGCGAGGCCGCGCTGGCGCCGGCGGCCTTCTCGTTGATCACCGACCTCTTTCCCCGCAACGAGGTCGGCCGCGCGATCGGCGCCTACCAGATGGGCCTGTTCCTGGGCTACGGGCTGAGCGTGATACTCGGAGGCTGGCTGGTCGGAACGCTGGAACAGCGCCCACCCCTGGAATTCCCGCTGCTCGGCGAACTCTCGGCCTGGCGGGCGACGCTGGTCATCGTCGGCCTGCCCGGCCTGGTAGTTGCGCTGCTGTGCCTCACGTTCCGCGAGCCGATCCGCCGCGGCGCCGTGGAAGGCGGCGTTCCGGTCCCCGAACTGATTAATTTTCTAAAGAAAAATATCGCGGTTTACGGCAACCTGGTGGCCGCATTCTGCATGATCTCGCTGCTGTTCAACGCGGTCCTCGTGTGGGGTGCGGAATACTTCATCCGGATCCACGAAATGCCCCGCGCCACCGTGGGACTCAGGCTGGGCCTGATCGTGGGAACGTTCGGCTGCGTCGGCTCCGTCGTCGGAGGCCTGTACGCCGACTACCTCCACCGCCAGGGCGATCGCGGCGGCACCATCCGCTCCTCCATCGTCGCCACTATTGCACTGGTGCCGTTGGCCGCGGTCACTTCGCTCATACCCGATCCGAATTACTCGCTGCTCATGTATGCGCCGCTGCTGTTCTTCGGAAGCTGGGTGTTCCCTCCCGCGGTGATGACGCTGCAACTGTTCACGCCCCCTTCCATGCGCGCCCAGACCAGCGCGATATACCTGTTCATCGTGTCGCTTGTCAGCATGGGCTTCGGCAGCACGTCGGTGGCGCTGATCACCGACTTCGTTTTCGCCAACGACATGATGCTGCATTACTCGATGGCGATCGTCGGCACGATCAGCGGCCTGCTGGGCCTGTTCTTCCTGTGGCGCCTGCTGCCGATCTACCGCAAGGCCATGACGGCGCGTAACCTACCCTGACCCATGCAAACCGAGCTCAACGTCGCGCAGGCCGAGCGCCTGATTCGGGAAACGGTTCCGGCGTGGCCGGCCGAGCAGGTCGCGCTGGACGCCGCGGCCGGCCGCGTGCTGCGCCAGAACGTGCTCGCCGAACGCGACCTGCCCCCCTACGACCGCGCCACGATGGACGGAATCGCGCTGGTCTGGCGCTCCTGGTCTTCCGGAGAAAGGGAATTTCCCCTGGAAGGAATGCAAAGCGCGGGACAGGCGCCCGGCGCGCTGTCGAACGCAGCTGCCGCATGGCGCATCGCCACCGGCGCGCCGATCCCGCAGGGCGCCGACACCGTAGTGCCCGTCGAGAGGATCAGCGAAACGAACGGCGGAGTCCGTATGGACGACGACTACCGCCCCAAACGCGGCCAATTCATCCACAGGCAGGGGTCGGACCGCCGGGCCGGCGCCCTGCTGCTGAAGGAAGGCCAGCGCATCGGCGGCGTGGAAATGGCGCTGCTGAGCGCCAACGGCGTGGCGCAACCGCGCGTCGGCCCCGATCCCCGCATCGCGCTGGTGTCCACCGGCGACGAACTCGTCGGCCTGGACTCCCGCCCCGAGAGCTGGCAGGTGCGTTCCAGCAACGGGCCCGCCATGGCGGCACTGCTCAAGCGCAACGGCTTCGGCAAGGTCGCCGCCCTGCATGCGCCGGACGACCCGGACGTGCTCGCGGAACGCATCCGCAAAGCGCTGTCCGACAGCGACGCGATGATCCTGAGCGGCGGCGTCTCCAGGGGCGCGAAGGACTACGTGCCCGGCGTGCTGGCCAAGCTCGGCGCACGGCCGATCCTGCACCGCATCCGCCAGCGTCCCGGTTTCCCGCTGTGGTTCGGCATGCACGCCGCGAAACCCGTCTTCGGCCTGCCCGGCAACCCCGTCTCCAGCCTCGTGTGCCTGCGCCGCTACGTCATCCCCGCGCTCAACATGGCGCAAGGCGCGCAGGCCCCCGCTCCCGAATACGCGGCTCTGACCGACGAGGTCGGCTTCAAGCCCATCCTCACCTGGTTCCTCCCCGTTCGCCTGTCCACCGACCGCGACGGCCGGCTCCTCGCCCACCCGCGCCAAACCAACACTTCAGGCGACTTCGCCTCGCTGGCGCAAACCGACGGCTTCGCCCAACTCCCCGCCAACCGCACCCGCTTCCCCGCCGGCTACGCCGCCCGCATCTTCCGCTGGCACAATTGATTTCCCCGCTCGGTAAAGGGAGGAGAGACATGAGAAGCGCGGCGATTGCGGGCCTGTGCCTGCTGCTGATGATTGGCTGTGCCGGGGAATCGACCGGTCCCGGCGCGCCTCCTTCCTCCGAAGACGACGGCCTCGGTCAGTTGTCCGGCAAGGTTGAGGGAACCGTCGAAGGACTGCTTCCGGTCGTCTACGCCTACAACACCGACAAGGACCTCGCCTACACCGTGTTCGTCGTGGACGGCGAATACCGGGCCGTGAAGATGATCCCCGGCGGCTACGACGTGACGATACGCCGGGCGGTCGATCAGCTCGAGGGCTTCGATTCCCAGACGGTCAGCATCGAAATCGGGCCCGGCGATGCGGTCGAGCTCGATTTCTCGTTGACGGGCGTGGGCCCGGTGGTCGATTACGCGGGCGGCATGAACTACCCCAACGCCGAGATCCTCCCCTACGACGAGGTTTATCCGCCGGGGCCGGGCCGCGACATCCTCGAGCGCGCCTGCCACGGCTGCCACACGATCCAGTTGTTCTCCTACAACGACGCCTCGCGCGCGTATCCCGGCTCGCGCGGACCGAAGACCCGGGAGGCGTGGGAAATGGTCGTGGACCGGATGTACGAGGCGCCCGCGTTCGGCCGCGCCGGCAAGGCGTCGCTGTTCGATCCGAAGTTCCTGCCGCCTGAGGACCGCGACATCCTGGTCGACTACCTGGCCGAGACCTTCCCCGCGGACCGGCCGCCGGTGGTGGTGCAGCTCACGCGCGAGCCCGAGCTGGACTACGAAGCGCTCAAGAAAGCGATGTTCGTCGAGTACATCTACCGCGAGTCCGACGAATACGAGGTCTGGCCCTGGCCGCACCAGGTGGACTTCGACCTCGACGGCAACGTCTGGATCGCCTATACCGCCTGCTGCATCGTCAGGTTCGACCCGCGCACCGGCGAGCAGACGGCTTTCGAAGGGCACGGCGGCGGCCACGGCATCGTGGTGGACCAGACCGATGGTACGGTCTGGTATTCGGGCGACGTCGTGCGCCGCCTCGATCCGGCCACGGGCAAGGTGGACCATTGGGTGGCCCCCGACCCGATGCTGGGCAGCAACACCCAGATCTTCGACTCGAAAGGCAATCTCTGGCTCTCGCTGATCGCCGCGGGCGCGCTGGGGAAATGGGACCGGGCCACGGACTCCATCGTTTACTGGGAGGTCCCGGTGATGCGCAGCCGTCCGTACGGAATCATCGTCGATCACAAGGACAAGGTGTGGTTCTCCGACTACCACAACGGCGGCGTGTCGCGCTTCGATCCCGAAACCGAGGAGTTCCGCCACTACCCGGTGGTCGAGGACGACGCCACCACTTCGATACGCCGGCTGGGCGTCGATTCCAGGGGGATGATCTGGACGTCCACGTGGGGCAACCGGGCGTTCGACAATGCCATCCTTTATCGTCTCAATCCGGAAACGGGCGAGGTGTTCCGCCGCAGGATGGACGTTCCGTATGCGGCCTCCTATAACGCGGAGGCCGATCCCGACGACAACATCTGGGCCGCCAACGACAACTACCTGTCGAAGTACGACCAGGAAGCCGACACGTTCACCCACTACCCCATCCCGACGCGTTCCGACTCGCTCAAGACCACGATCACGCGCGACGGCGCGGTCTGGTTCATCTACCGTAACGCGGGCAGGTTCGCCGGATACGGCGGCGCCGTGTCGGTGCTGTATCCGGACAAGGACGACATCCCCACGCTGGGCGCCTATCACTCCGAGGACAGCGCCGGCTACCAGCTGAGCGGCTACGACGGGCCGCCGGCGCCGCCGGTGCTGGGCGAGAACCGCCCGGTCGCGCTGGGCGCGCAGAACATCGACGAGTACATCGACTTCGCGCTGGCCGCCGGCATCGTGGACGAAGAAGGCGCCGCCGAGTTACGCGCGACTCAGCCCCGCCCGCCCAGCAAGGAAGTGCAAGAAAGCGTCGAACGCGCCGACTGACCCTGGGAGCGAGGGCATGTCCCTCGCGGCGTCTCGCCTTCCACGAGGGCGGGACGCCCTCGCCCCCAGGGATTAGGAGAGGGAGTCGAGAACCTTCGCGAGTTTCTCCACGAGTTCGGCGATGTGCGACTCTTCCGCGATCAGCGCGGGACAGAGCGCGATCGTGTCGCCCGTCGTGCGCACCAGCAGGCCGTTGTCGAAGCAATGCCGGAACGCCTCCTGCGCGCGGGCCGTGGGCTTGTCCGGCACCGGCTCCAGCTCCACCGCGCCCAGCATCCCGAAATCGCGGATGTCGATCACGTAGGGCTTGCCTTTAAGCGCCTGAAGCGCGTCGCCCAGCAGCTTGCCGGTTTCTTTCCCGCGCTCGAACAGGCCCTGGTCCTGATACACGTCCAGCGCCGCGTGCGCGGCAGCCACCGCCAGCGGATGCCCCGAATACGTGTAGCCATGGGCGAACTCGATGAGCTGCTCGGGTCCGTGCATGAAATCGTCGTAGATGTCGCGCCGCACGAGCACCGCGCCCATCGGCACCGAACCGCTGGTCAGGCCCTTGGCGAGCGTGATGATGTCGGGCGTCACGCCGAAAGTCTGCGAAGCGAACGCCTCGCCGGTGCGCCCGAAGCCCGTGATGACCTCGTCGAAGATCAGCAGCAGTCCGTGCTCGTCGCAGATCTCGCGAATCCGTTCCAGGTAGCCCTTCGGCGGGACCAGAACGCCGCCTGAACAGGCGATCGGCTCAACGATCACCGCTGCGATGGTCGAGGCGTCGTGCAGCGCCACGATCTCCTCAAGTTCGTCGGCCAGGTGGGCGCCCCACTCCGGCTGTCCGCGGCTGTAGGCCTGGCGCTCGAGATCCTGCGTGTGCCCAAGGTGGTCTACGCCCGCCAGCATCGCTCCGAACAGCTTGCGGTTCGACGAAATTCCGCCCACCGAAATGCCGCCGAATCCCACGCCGTGATAGCCCTTCTGGCGCCCGATCAGCCGCACCCGCTGCCCTTCGCCGCGCACCCGGTGCCAGCCGAGCGCGATCTTCAGCGCCGTATCGACCGATTCGGAGCCGGAATTGGTGAAGAACACGCTCGACAGGCCCTCGGGCGCCATCGCGGCCAGCCGGTTGGCCAGCTCGAAGGTGCGCGGATAGCCCATCTGAAACGCGGTGTAGTAATCCAGCTTCGCCGCCTGTTCCTGGATCGCGGCCACGATGTGCGGATTGCAGTGACCCGCATTGCAGCACCACATGCCCGACACGCCGTCGAGCATCTGCTCGCCCTCGTGCGTCGTGTAATACATGCCCTCGGCGTCCACCACGAAACGCGGGTCGCGCTTGAACTGCCGGTTGGCCGTGAACGGCATCCAGTACGCCTGCAAATCCGGCAGGCCCGTCATCACACTCTTGCTCGTATCCATGCCCCGGTACCCTACCAGCCCAAGCCCCCCGCGCCCACCCCCTGGGAGCGAGGGCGTCTCGCCCTCTTTCCGCTTTACAAGAGAACCGCTGTGGTAGGGTGGGAGCAAATCATGACAACGGGTGACGCTCGATGAAACTCGCGCTGTGGGCGTTTGTCATCGTGCTAGGCGCACTGCTGGTCCTGGGTTACACGGGAATTGCCCGGCTCGAGACCCAGCCGGGGGAAACCGCAACGTTTCCGCTACCGGAAAGCATCACTCAGAAAAACGTTTGCCGCGAAGACAGCTTCCGGCGCCATTGCTGGACGGAAGTTGTAAATCGGCCGGGGTGTTACACATGGGTCTACGTGGATTCGCCGGACCAGGAATTCTATTGGTCCGGCGAATGCCCCAATGGCCTGACGGAAGGACGGGGCGTTTTGGAATCGCGTTCGCACCTCGATTTGTCCGTTTTCGTCCTCTCGCTGCTCGACGGCAGGCACGAAGGAACGCTAGCCAGGGGCAAGCGGCAGGGCGATTGGTACTCCCGGTACTTAGGCGGCAGGGAGGCGGAGCAGCCGTATTTATACGGGTATCGGCATGGAATCCGCTGGGTCGGCCACAGGAACAGAGAATTCGACGAAATTCCCTACATCCTGGGCCGGCAAAGCGATGCCCCGATCCGGTACGGACCGGATGGCGAAAGAATCATCCCTCCGTGGGAGCAGCGCTACGACGAGGATTGGCCGTACCACGAAGGGTACCGGCATGGCTTCCGGCTTGTGCCGGGCACTGACGGAGAAACCCGAAAGGAGTTGTTTGTCGAGAACAGCAAAGTCGTCGCCTGGGGGCCCGCCGAATCGGATGAAGAACCGGTCGACCGGCCGTTTCCCGACGGCGGGCTGACGGGACGCTACAGGCTGCGCCTTGCGGCCGGGAGTGACGCAAGCAAGCACTACTTTGATGGGATCGAAGCCGAAGGGCAATTCGCCCACGGAGTCATGCAGGGAGAATGGACCTTCCGCGATCCCGGCGGAACGGTCCGCAGCGGGCGTTACCAAGACAACCGCCCGACAGGAGAATGGGTCGAGATCGACCACGGCAGGAGCTCCGCGCAGGGAACCTATCTGGGCCAATACAAGCACGGCGACTGGGTGGTTCGATACGACGATGGCGCCGTGCACGAAGGCCCCTACGAGGGCGGCGTTCGTAACGGCAAATGGATGATGAAGGAAGCCGACGGGCGCGTGGTGGAAGGCGACTACCGCGGCGACAGACCGAACGGCGAATGGATCTACCGTTATCCGGACGGGAAGATCGAGACAGTATCCCTGCTGGGCGGCATCAGGCACGGAAAATGGACCACCACGCTGCCGGACGGCACCGGGAGTGAGGGCTTCTACCGGGAAGGAAACAAGTTCGGGGATTGGGTCGTGCGCAGACCGGATGGAACCGTTATAGAGGAATTCTGGGAAAACGGCGCGCTCGTCGAGACCGCATCCCTCAATTAGCCTGCGTGATTCCCGATAAACCGATGAATCAACCGGCCGATCAAAAACTCGAAGAATTGCCGGATTAGGACTTCTGGAGGAAAGCTATTTGGGAAAGTCCTCCTGGAAACGGCCGAACTGGTGCATGCGTTCGTGCAGCACCGTGACGATACCGACATCTCCGTTGGTCAGCCACTTCCAATACACGAAGTGCTTCTTGTAGCGGAAGAAATAGCCGTCCACGCCGAATTCCGCCGGAATCGGGCGTGACATGACGCCACCTCCTGCGATCTTATCGAAGGCATTGAAAAGACCGGTGATGTAGGCATCTGCCTGCGCTTCTCCCCAATGCTCATTGGAGTATCGGTAGATTTCGTCGATGCGGAGTGCGGCCGATCCCTGGACGCGTGCCGCAGTCATCGCTCAGCCTGACCCTTGTTCCTGGCAATAACGTCCGAGGCGGAAAGGGGATGATAAGAGTCATCCGGAGCAGCAAATGCGCGGGTCAGCTCAGCCTTCAATCGCTCAAAGGCCTCGCGTTCCGACCGCTCCTTGTCGCGCCGGATCAGATCGCGCACATACTCGCTTACGTTTTCGTACGAGCCGCTGTCCCCGACATTTGCCGACACAAAGTCGCGAAGCGCGCCGCTCAGCCGAACCGTCATTGTTGTCGTGCGTGGCATAGGCCTTTTCCGAAAGTAAGCGTATGCAATATAACTAATATTGAATACACTTACAACCGTAAAGTTGCTTGCCGCTATAGTGAAAAAATAATGACTACAGAAGCGGTGCGATCAGGGGGGATTTTTACGGTAGGTCATTCGGCGCATGAAGCGGCGCGGTTCGTGGACTTGCTTGATATGCACGACATAGAGGCCGTGGCGGATGTGCGGTCGATGCCCTACAGCCGGCGGAATCCGCAATTCAATCGGGAAACGCTGAAAGAGTCGCTGAAGGCAAGCGGAATTGCGTACGTGTTTCTCGGCAAGGAACTAGGCGCCAGAAGTAACGATCCGGACTGCTATGAGAACGGGCGCGTCCAGTTCCGGAAACTGGCCGCGACCAGCCTTTTCCGGTCCGGCATCAAGCGCGTGCTGGACGGAAGCGAGCAGATGCGCATTGCGCTGATGTGCGCGGAAAAGGACCCTCTCAACTGCCACCGAACCATATTGGTCACCCGCGAGCTGGTCGCCTTGGGCAAGAAAGTCAATCACATTCTGGCCGATGGAGAAGTCGAGACGCACGATGCCGCGATGAACCGGTTGTGCAAGCAACTGAACATCGGGAAAGACCTTCTGCGCACTCCCGAGGAACTGGAGAACGACGCATACGCTGCATGGGAAGCGAAGATCGCCTACGCCAACCCTAAAGCGCGCGCGCGAGGGCGTCCCGCCCTCCCCTGGGAAAGAGGGCGTCCCGCCCTCCCCACCTGATCTAAAATCTCCGTAGCAACGGAGCGCACAACGTTGGGTGAGAAATCGGACAATTTCCTGCCGCTGAACATCGCCGTACTGACGATTTCGGACAGCCGGACGCTGGAGACGGACGACTCGGGTGCGCTGCTGGCGGAGCGCATCGCCGGCGCCGGCCACAAGCTGCACGAGCGGCTGCTGGAACCCGACCACCGGTACCGGATACGCGCGGTCGTGTCGCAGTGGATCGCCGATGAAGGCGTCGACGCGATCATAACCACCGGCGGCACGGGGCTGACCGGACGCGACGGCACGCCCGAGGCGGTCGAACCGCTGCTCGACAAGCAGATCGAGGGCTTCGGCGAGATGTTCCGCGTGCTGTCGTACGAGGACATCGGCACGTCCACGCTGCAGTCGCGCTGCCTGGCGGGGCTGGCCAACGGCACCTTCGTGTTCTGCCTGCCCGGCTCGCGCAACGCCGTCGCCACCGGCTGGGACAAGCTGATCGAGGCGCAACTCGACACCCGCACCCGCCCCTGCAACCTGGCCGAACTCAGGCCACGCTTACGAGAAACGTAATGGCGCTTTTGCAGATCCACCAGTTCCCCTGCCTGTCGGACAACTACGGGTTCCTGATCCACGAGCGCCTGTCGGGCCTGACCGCCACGATCGACACGCCCGACGCCAAGGTCATCCAGCGCGAGCTCAAGCGCAAGGGCTGGCGCCTCACGCACATCCTCAACACCCACCACCATCCCGACCACGCCGGCGGCAACCTGTGGCTGAAGGAACGCACCGGCTGCATCATCGTCGGCCCCAGCGCCGACGCCGCGCGCATCCCGGGCATCGACCTCCAGGTCGGCGACGGCGAAACACTCGAATTCGGCAATGCCGCAGCCCTCGTTTACGACACTCCCGGCCACACCAGCGGTCACATCGTCTATTACTTCCCCGACGAGGACGTGGCCTTCGTCGGCGACACCCTGTTCGCCATGGGCTGCGGGCGGCTGTTCGAAGGCTCGCCGGAACAGATGTGGGACTCGCTGCAGAAGCTGATGAGCTGGCCAGGCCGCACGCGAATCTACTGCGCGCACGAATACACGCGCACCAACGGCCGCTTCGCGCTGACCGTGGACCCGGACAACGAGGCGCTGATCAAGCGCATGGAGGAAGTGGCGCGCCTGCGCGAGGACGGAAAACCGACCGTTCCAACGACCATGTACCAGGAGAAACGCACCAACCCCTTCCTGCGGCCGGACAGCCAGGGCATCCGCGTGCAACTCGGCATGGAAGACGCAGACGACGTCGAAGTTTTCGCCGAAGTCCGCCGCCGCAAGGACCACTTCTAGTCCTGGGAGCGAGGGCGTCCCGCCCTCACCGAAGGCGAGACGCCGCGAGGGACGTGCCCTCGCTCCCGGAGATAGCCGCTGAATCGGATGGAATCGGGTGGACAAACGGATGTAAACGTGGCATCCTGAAAATGGATGAAATTGGATGGATAAATGGATGCCAAAATCAACACTGCCAGTCTGGAGCTCACCAACCAGATCCTGTCACTGATCTCCGGGATTGACGAATTCAAGGGGGCGTGGCGCGCGATCGGCCGGATCGCCCCCGAACGGCTGACCGGCCTGCGGCGCGTGGCGACCATCGAGAGCGTTGGCTCCTCGACCCGTATAGAGGGCGCCAGCCTGACCGACCGCGATGTCGAAAAGCTGCTGTCCAGTATCGGGATCAGGTCCTTTGCCAATCGGGACGAACAGGAAGTTGCCGGTTACGCCCAGGTCATGGAGACCGTATTCTCGAACTGGAAAGCGATCGACCTCACGGAAAACCATATCAAGCAGCTTCATCGCGACCTGCTGATATTTTCCGCCCGCGACGAGCGGTATCGCGGCGAATACAAGAAGTTGCCGAATCACGTGGAGGCGTTCGATGAAACCGGCAAAAGCCTGGGCGTCGTATTTCGGACGGCATCGCCGTTCGATACCCCGCGCCTGATGACCGAACTCGTGGACTGGACCCGGACCGCCCTGGACAGCCGGAACCCCCACTCTCTTCTGACGATTGCCGTCTTCGTGGTTGTCTTTCTTGAAATTCATCCATTTCAGGATGGCAATGGGCGACTTTCGCGCATCCTGACGACGCTCTTGCTGCTGCGCGCAGGCTACGCCTACGTCCCCTACGATTCGCTGGAAAGCGTTGTCGAGCAATCCAGGGAGGCCTATTACCTGGCATTGCGTCAAACTCAGGCAACCATCCGAACGGAGAGCCCGAATTGGCAGCCTTGGGTCGAGTACTTTCTCGATACGCTGAAGCGGCACAAAGACCGCCTGGAACACAAGATCGAACGTGAGCGAGTACTTCTCGGAGACCTTCCCGAACTATCGCTGCGGATACTGGAAGTTGCCCGGAAGCGCGGCCGGGTCACCGTCGCCGAAGCGGCCAGAGCCACCGGCGCCAGCAGGAACACGATAAAGGACCATATTCGGTCCCTCGCCGGCAAAGGCCACCTCGAACGCCACGGCGCAGGCCGTGCAACCTGGTATTCGCTCGCATGATCGGCCTGCCGGGATTACTTCTAGTGCTACATTGTTGCCCGCACACTCGTGGGAGAAATTCATGCATCGGATGACACGCAGGCAATTGGTACAGGGAATCGGCGCGGCTGGCGTCGTGCTGCCCGGAAGCTGGCCGGCGGCCTGGGCGCAGGAAGCAGGCGCTTCCGATCCCGGGCTGATCCTCGGCAAGGGCCCGCCCGGCTGGTGCGACGAGGCCAAGAACGGCGGTGCGACGGTGCGCTGGAACGACGAGGACCAGGCCTGGTGGATGTGGTACTACGCGCGCGACAACAACTATCCCGAGGGTGTGGCGCCCGCGTTCGGCACCGGCCGGATCGCGCTCGCCAAGTCCGCCGACGGCATCTCCTGGGAACGCTACAGGGGCCCTCTCACGGGCGGCGCGATCATGGACTGGAGCAGCAACCCGGAGGATTTCGATTCCACGCATATCGGCAGCGGCGACATCCTGCGGCACGAAGACGAGTGGCTGCTCTGGTATTTCGGCGGCGACAGCACCACGCCCACGGAACTGGGCGGCTACCCGGTGTCGGAGGGCTACCAGTTCAAAGGCTACCGGTGCCGGCCCGGCGTGGCCCGCAGCAAGGACGGCATCCACTGGACGCGGATACGCGGCGCCGCGACCGGCGGGGCCTCGGTGGACATCGGCGACAACATCTACGGCGCCTTCCCCAACGGGATCCACGACGGCGATCGGTTCCTGATGTACTACACGACGCTCTCGCCCCGCATCGTCTATTGGGAAACGAAAGTCGCGGAGTCAACGGACCTCGTGAACTGGAAGGTGCTCGGCAACATCGAGTGGAGCAGCGACCCGGCGCGCTGGGAACTGGGCGGATCGAACACGCGCCACATCCTCCCGAACCCCGATCCTGACGGACGCCGCTGGCTGATGCTCTATACCGCGCTCGACGCCCGCCTGCCGCGCTATCCGCGCGTGATCGGCGCCGCGGAATCGGACGACGGGCTGCTCTGGCACCGCAAGTACGACGATCCCATACTGCACATGGGCCCGATCAACAACTTCGACAGCGGAGGCGTCGCCTATCCGCAGCTCGTGCCGCACGACGACGGCCGCCTGTTCCTCTATTACTACGGCTTCGCGCACATCCTGAACACGATCGAGCCGACCCGCGGTATCGGCCTCGCGATCAGCGAGACCGGCAAACTGACCGACTTCCGGCGCGTGCGAACCTAGCGGCCGTTCAGCGACATCGCGAACTCCGCGATGCGCCGGTTGAACTGCCCGGCGTCGAACCAGAACGGCATGTTGCCGGAGTCGGCGAAAACGGACACTTCAGCCTGCGGAAGACGGGCCGCGATCGACTCGATCTGCTCGCGGTTCGCCAGAATGTCCTGGCCGCCGATGATGAACAGCACCGGAACGTCGACGGCTTCGAGCAGGTCGCTGTTGTCCGAGCGGTGTTCGCGATTGAAAACGCGCACGTAGTGGGGCGTCATCATCGGGGACACCATCAGCATTTGCTTCTCGGCCGGCGACAGTTCGCCTCCCGCCGTGATCAGGTCCACGTAGCCCTCCGTCCACTCCAGCAGCGTGGCCGCGTTGGCCGAGGTCGAGCGGGCGATCTGCTGTTCGCGTTCCGGCGTCATCGGCGATACCGGCCGGGCCACGAACCCGGCGTTGCTGCTCACGAACACGATGCCGCCAATCGCATCAGTCCCGTAGTAGCGCACGTAGTCGAGCACGAAATGGCCGCCGTAAGACCAGGCGACCATTAGCGGTTTGCCGGCGCCACCGCTCTCCAGCACCGCCTTGATGTCGTCGGCCCAGAGCCGCATGTCCAGGTAGTGCTCCGCCTGCCAGGGCTTGGCCGAAGCCCCATGGCCGCGCATGTCCAGCGCGGTCAGAAAGAACTCGTCGGCGAGCTCCGACTCCAGTTGCTTCTTCCAGTTGAGCGTGCTGCCGAGAAAACCGTGCACGAACACGATCCGCGGCGCATCGGCAGGACCGTTGTGCGTGACAGCGATCGGCAGCCCCCCGCCGCCCTCGACCGTCCCGGTCCGCGGCGCGTCCGCGTGTGCGCCGAAAGACAAAACCGCCAACAGGAATCCCAGCAGGTAACGCATGGCGCCCTCCAGACTCAAGCCAGCATTCATTGTCGGGCAAGCCGGCGCCCTCCGCAAAATGCCGAATCGACATTCACCGATAAGCAGGTTTTATGCGACAGGATTCCCGCGCCGGGATACGATGGAGGTCCACCGCACACGCGAGCATGCAAAAGCAACACCCGTGACCCACCCCTCGACCAGCGAGATCAGCAGGCGAACCCTGCTCGTCGCGATGAGCGGCTTGCTGAGCGGCGCCGCTTTCGCCCGCAGCGAAGGGGACGGGCCGCAGCCGGCCACGGCCGCGTCCGAAGCCTACACGCCGGCGGGCTTCAGGCATGCATTGCCGCCGGAAGCCCTGGAAGAGCCGCTGGCCACGCTCGAGCAGCCCGGAGCGCTGGACCTCAACGACTCGGAAGGCCTGAGGCTGGCCCGCATGAAGACCATGTTCAGCCTCAACGCCGATTACGCCTACAGCGCCTACATGACCCGGCATTTCGTGATGCCGCCGGACGCGACGCCCTACCCGCTCGTCAACGAACTGGAACTGAACGTGTCCTTCCTCACGACCGGCGGCCCGGAGTTCCGCGAAGAATACGAGCAGGGCAAGCTGATGCTGCACGGCTCGTACACGCGGGTCTTCCTCGATGCCGCCACGCTGCAAACCGTGGACGCAATCGACGTTCCGGCCATGAACCGGCAGTTGACGCTGGCCCCCACGCAGTTTGCGCTGAGCATCCCGATGGACCTCGCCCCGATCCCGCACGACCCCACGCTCACCGAAGACCTCCGCTGGTATCGCTTCGGCGAGGACGTTCATCTAACCAACATCGCCCTGTTCGAACCCAGCGAGTCGCGCCCGCCCCGCATGGATACGTCCGTGTGGCGGGTGAAGCACGCGGACCTGATGGACCCCGCGCATCGGCGGCTCCACGCCCACTACTCGTTCACCGCGTCGTCCTACGCGGCGCTTTACGCCTGGACCGGCCTGGGCGTCGACGACCCCACCCGGGTCGTCACCAGCAAGGCCGGCATCAAGGTGCACACGATCGACGCATTGCCCGCTCTGGTGCGGGAAAGGATTCTCGAAAAGCACCCCGAGCGCGTTCCCCGGAAATAGCACTCGCAATGAGGACCCTCCCATGAGTGACCACGACGACATCCTCGAAATCGACGAACAGCGGCGCGACGTCGTGCGTTCGCTCAGCGCAATCGCCGGCATGACCGCGCTGGCCGGCCTGGTCCGCTCGGAGATGGCGCTGGCCCAGGACGACGAAAGCGATCTGCTCCCCAACGGCCTGCCACGGTCGTCCCTCTCCGCCGAGCCGGCCGTGGTCGAATTCGACCGCCCGCTGGACCTCACCGACCCGAGCGACGCCTGGTACGCGAAGATCAAGGCCACGAACAACCTGGCCGGCGCGAAGACCTACGTGCCGATGTTCTCCCGCGCCTACATCTGCCCCCAGGGCGCACCGGCGCACCCGGTGTTCGGCCACTGCGGCATCTGGACCTGGCAATTGCAGAAGGCGACCACCGACGAGTTCGAGGACGCCCGCGAAGGTTCGATGATTCAGCGCGCGCTCTACACCGGAACGATCCTGGACCCCTACACCTTCGAACCGGTCGAGACGCTCGAAAACCCCTACACCGGCGAGACCATCACCGTGGAGGATTCGATCTTCGCGATGAACTACCTGCTGCACCCGATGGGCGGCGGCCGCGACATCGACATCGCCGAGTTCTACAACCCCGAGGAGAAGCCGGACACGCCGTACGTGCGCTTCGGCGACGAGGTCGCGTTCGTGCTGGCCGGCCTGTTCCAGGGCGAAGGCGACTACCAGCCGCGGGCCGATTCCTCCTGGTGGACCACGAACTACGCGCAGCTCATCGACCCCGACCAGCCGCTGGTGGAAACGCGCTACAACTTCACCGGACTCATGCGCGCCTGGGAGCGCCCCTGGCTGGGCGTCGAAAAGCCCGACCAGACCCAGTTGCTGTGGGCCGTCGAGGGCCGCAAGGTCCACTCCGTCGACCGCATCCCCGACCTCCTCCACAAACACGTCCTAAGCAAATACGAGGATCGCGTCTAACTACACCCCTGGAAGCGAGGACTCCCTGGGAGGGAGGGCGTCTCGCCCTCCCCCTACAGCGCCCGGCCGATATAACCGAACGGATCGTCCGCAATCTCAGGAAAGTGGCGCTCGAGCAGCTGCGCCAAAGAAGCCGGCAGGTCATTGAGCGCGAAAAGCTTGGTTCCCTTTGCGCGGGTATAGAGGCCGCCTGCGCGTCCGCCCATTTCCATCCAAGGCAGCCAGTCCGACACAATCTCAAGTTGAAGCGTGGCCTCGACGCGCGGCGCTTCCGAGCGAAGATCCTCCGTCCGCCCCCGGTAATCGACGAATTCGATTGAACTGAAGATCGGCGCCTCCGCCGGGTCGGGCGCAACCGTCACACGCTTCTCGATCTGCACCCAGGTATCGCCCCCGATCGTGCGCGGCGGCTGAACCGACTCGGCGATGCGAATGCCGCCCGGCGCCGTGCGTTCGGACGGCCCGACCTCGGAGTGATACGACGTCACGGCAACGGGCGCGGGCACGACCACCTCCACCTCCCGCGCCGTATAGGGGTTGCGCCAGGATTCGAGCCGTACGCCGCTCACCAGGTCGGTATAGAAGACGACTTCCATCGTATCCACGCGATAACCGCCCTGCTCCGGATAGCGGATCCGCGAGAACCCGATCGTGTTGGTATTCCACAAGGGCGTGAGCGAGTTGCCTTCGCGCCCGTACTTCACGCCCAGGATCGACCAGATGACCTCGTCGTCCACCCCCGAATACACCAGCCGCCGGTACCAGCCCTGCTCTTCCTGCGACAGCCCACCGGAAACCGCGAGGGCACTGCCACCCACTAGTCCCATCCCAAGGAGTGGCAGAAAGCTACGCCGCGACACCTGGGAGAGAGGGGGTCCTTCCTGGGAGAGAGGGCGTCCCGCCCTCCGGGAAGGCGAGACGGCCGTGGGGGCAGTGCCCCCACTCCCAGGGAAGCCATAAATTCGAAGATGTGACTTTGACCCAGCCATAATTTCAAATTATATTGACTCCCTCGCGGAGGGCGGGACGCCCTCCCCCCGGCAAATGAAATTCGATCTCAAGCAACTGCGGCACTTCGTCTGTGTGGTGGACACGGGCAACATCACGCGCGCGGCCGAACTCCAGTACATCACGCAGCCCGCGCTCACGCGCAGCATCAAGAAGATGGAGGAGCGCATCGGCGCCAAACTGCTCGACCGCTCGCCCCGCAGGATCACGCCCACCGAGGCCGGGCGCGTCCTCTACCGCTACGCCAAGATCATCATCAACCAGGCGGAACGCGCGCTGCTGGACGTCACCGCCGTGTCCCGGGGCGAGCAGGGCCATGTGCATATCGGCATCGCCGCGCTGTTCGCCCCCACGCTGATCAGCCATCTCATCCCGCAATTGTCGGCACGGTTCCCGGGGCTCCAGGTGCGCATCACCGAAGGCTTCTTCGAGGACCTCGTGGCGGGCCTGGTCGAAGGCGAAATCGACGTGCTGCTATCCAACTTCCCGCCCGGCGTCGTGCCGCCGGACGTGGAACTCAAACCGCTGTTCGAGATCCGCACGGAGTTCGTGGTGGGCGCCTCCCATCCCCTGGCGTCCAAAGAAAACGTCACGGCAAAAGACCTGCGAGAGGCTCAATGGGCCATCATAAAACAACCCCATATCATTGATTTCCTTGATAAGTTCTTTGCTGAGGAATCGCTGCCTCCGGTCTCGGTTGCGATCGAGGCGACCTCGCTCAACACGCTCAAGTCGCTCGTGATGCTCGGCCAGTACGTCGCGATGCTGCCGCGCCGCTGGATCGAGAAGGAGCTCGAGGCCGGCGAAATCAAGACCATCCGCAAGGACGGTACCGCCCTGGTGCGCGAGGCCGGCCTGATCCTGCGCCAGACCGCAACCCGGCGGCCCACCGTCGAGAACGTCATCCCGGTCATCGAGGAGTCCTGCCGCGAGTGGCAGATCGACCGCTGACACCAGAAGAAGGAACGACAAAACCATGACCACATTGCTGACCGCCGCCAACGGCAAAACCGGCCGCGCGGTACTCAAGGCGCTCGCGAACCGCGGCGCCGACGTGAAGGTGTTCCTGCGCGACGAGGCGCAATGGCCCGCGCTCAACGAACTGGGCGCAAGTTCCTTCGCCGTCGGCGACATGGAGGACGCAGCAACGATCGAAGCCGCGATGGAATCCTGCGACGGCATCATCCACATCGGCCCGCCCATGCACCCGAACGAGGTCGAGATCACGCGCCGCTTCATCGACGCCGCGAAGTCCCACGATCTCAAGCGCTTCGTCTATTACTCGGTCATGCATCCGCTCCGGCGCGCGGTGCGCCATCACCGGCTCAAGCTCGACGCCGAAGAAGAGCTGATCGAGTCCGGCCTGCCCTACACGATCGTGCAGCCGATCCGCTACATGCAGCACCTGGCGATGATCTGGAAGAGAGTGCTGGACACGGGCGTGCACAACATGCCCTTCAGCGTGGACGTCAAGTTCAACGTCGCGGACCTGCGCGATCTGGCCGAGGCGACTGCCATCGTGGCCACGGAACCGGGGCATCTCTACATCACCTACGAGCTGGCGGGTCCGGAGGCGCTCAGCCAGCGCGACATGGCCGCGACCATCAGCCGCGTGCTGGGCCGGGTAATCCGCGCCGAAGCGCTGAGCCTGGAGCAGGTCGAGAAGAACGCCCGCGCGGCAGGCGCCGGCGACGACCGCGTGACGCAGATGCTCACGATGAACGACCACTACGACCGGTTCGGTTTCCGCGGAAACCCCAACGTCCTGCGCTGGATCCTGGGCCGCGAACCGAACACCTACGAGAACTACGTAAAACGCCTCGCCTCCCGCTAACCCGCATCAGTGCGGCGCATATCCTGATGCCAATTTCGCATCAGAACGCGCCGAACTATGAATTACACTTTGGTAGCGGTTTGCTCGGGAGGATTCAAGATGACCCATCATGCAGTTCGGACTCGTATCGAGAGCCTTGCAGAAACACGGACGCGTTTGGTCTTGCCCTCCCTGATGGCGGTCGCCGCCCTCCTCGCAGGCGACCTCGCCCTCGCCCAGGATGACGGCCAGCTCGAAGAGATCGTCGTGACCGCGCGCAAGCGCACCGAAAACCTCCAGGACGTGCCGCTCTCGATCACGGCGATTTCCGCCGTCGATCTGGAGCGCGCTTCGGTCTATGCACTCGACGACCTGGCCGAGATTACGCCCGGCCTGACCTATCAGAGCATCGGCGCGTTCAACACCCCCACCATTCGCGGCCTGTCGCAGACCAGCCAGAGTGGCCTGCAGGGCAACGTGGGCGTATTCATCGACGGCATCTTCCTCAACAACCGCTCAACACTGGAGTTCGGCGTGCTGGATCTTGAGCGGATCGAGGTGGTCAAGGGCCCGCAGGGCGCGCTGTACGGGCGCAACACCTTCGCCGGCGCCATCAACTACGTCACCCGCAGTCCTTCCACCGACGGCATAAACGGCAGACTTACCGCCGAAGTCGGCAACGAGGGCCGCTGGGAGATCGGCGGCTCCGTCAACTTTCCGCTGGGCGAGAACGCCGCGGTGCGCGTGTTCGCCGCAACCAGCGAGTTCGACGGCACGATCACCAACGCCCGCGGCGGCGACAAGCTGGGCGGCTACAACGAGCGGACCTCGTACGGCGCGTCGCTGATCTTCGACCCGTCCGAGAACCTGAGCGTAAAACTGTTCGCCGCGCGCACGGAGGTCGATGAGGACCAGCCGCCACTGATCCTCGTGCCGGTAGCGCGCAACGACTGCGGCGCCACCTACAACCTGCCCGACGGCCGCGTATTCAATTCGCTCTATTGCAGCGGCCTGCAGGCGGGCGACGCGCCCAACCTCAATGCGCTGGGCAAGGGCCAGGTAGGCGATTTCACCCTGGCCTACCTGAACGTCGAATACGACATCGGGTTCGCCACGCTGACGGTCAACATCTCCGACTCCGAATCCGAATATTCCACGCTGGTCGACAACGTGTCCAACCCGGTCGCCGAAACGCTTCCGCTGGGGCCGCTGGGCTTTTCGGCGCAGTTCTTCACCAATTCCGCCGGCGACGTGGCCGAACAGCAGTCCTATGAAGTCCGGCTGGCATCCAACGACGACGGCCCGCTGGGCTGGCTGATCGGCGGCTCCGTGTTCAATACGCTCACCGGCAGCGTGCTGTCCAGCGTCTCGACGCTGCTCGACAACCCCAGCGAACTGGGCCGGATCTCGTTCGTGCCGAACCGCCTGGATACGGACGTGAACGCCGTTTTCGGCTCGGCTTCCTACGCCTTCGACGACCGGAACAGGGTAAGCGCGGAGATCCGCTACACCGAGGAAGACCAGTTCCTGGAGCGCACGGTGATGATCTTCTTCATCCCGAACTTCCCGACTTCCGTGACCTCGGCCGCCTCGGAGTTCAGCTACACCACGCCTCGCCTGACGTATGAATACGCCTGGAACGACGACACGCTGCTCTACGCCTCGGCGGCGCGCGGCGTGAAGTCCGGCGGCACCAACGGCGCGGCGTTCGCCGACACGCCGTACGCGGACTACCTGGAAGAGTCGAACTGGACCTACGAGGTCGGCATCAAGACATCGATCCTGGACGGACGCGGCGTATTCAATGCCGTCGTTTATTCGGTCGACTGGACCGACCTGCAGATCCCGGCGCCACCGGACCTGCAGATCGGCACCGCGATCGTGAACGCCGCCGGAGCGACATCCACCGGCATCGAGATCGACACCCGGATCAACGTGACCGATAACTTCACCATTGGCGCCGCCGTGACCTGGCTCAATCCGGAATTCGACAGCGGCACCGTGGATGCGGCCATATCACCGCTGTGCGGCGACCGCGCCGTGATCCCGCCCACCGTGGCGTGCAGCACCGAAGTGGGCGGCCAGCAGCTCCCGCGCACCTCCGACTTCCAGGTTTACGTGGGCGGCACCTACACCTGGCCGAACCTCATCGGCGGTTTCGACGCCTACGTGCGAGTGGATACCAGCCACCAGGCCGGCAAGTATTCGCTGAGCCTCAACCAGCAGGACCAGGGCGACATCAACCTCACCAACGTGCGCATCGGGCTGGAATCCGAAAGCTACGAGATCGCGCTCTGGGCGGAGAACGTGTTCGACGAGGAATACAACGACCGCGTGACCGTCACGACCGACCCGGCCGCCGGCTTCGCCTGCGCCGGCTGCGGCATCACCGTGGCCCGCTTCTACCCGGGCAACACGCGCACCTTCGGGCTGCGCGGCACCTGGCGGTTCTGACAGCGTGGCCGATGAAGCCCGGGCCGCCGCGGCCGCGGACCATCACGATCCCGTAAGACGGAGCATGCTCGCGGCGATCGGCGGGACCCTCGGAGTCCTGACCGCCGGTTCCGCCTTACGCCCACTCGCCGCGCAGGAGGAGGAAGAGGAATCCGGCGGCATCTACCAGGACGGCGCGTTCAACTCGTACTACCGCCCCAAGCGGTTCGAGAACAACGAAATGGACGGCCAGCCCTGGACCGCGGACGTAACGGGCAACTTCGACACCAACCACCCGTACCACAACCGCCTCGCCCGGATGAAGATGTCCAACAACCTGTCCGGCAAGCGCACCTACGTGCCGATGCTGATCCGGAAGGTCCTCGCCCGGCCCGACATTCCCGGCGGCGTGCTGCTGGGTTCGGCCGCCATGTTCACCTGGCAACTCCAGGTTCCGGACCCGGAGGAGTTTCCCGATGCGCCGGACGGCTCGATGGTCATGCGCACCGTTTATACGGCGCTCTATCTCGACCCGGAGACCATGGAGCCGGTGGAGCGTATCGTGAATCCCTTCAACGGCGTCGCGATGGAACTCGAGGACTACCTGTCCATCGAGACCTTTCTGCTGTTTCCGACCGGCGGCTCACGCCTGGTGCAGGAACCGGAATTCATGGACGACGATCCGGACGCCCCGAAGCTGACCCTGATCAAGCAATGGGGGGATGACGCCGTTCTATTCATGGGCGGCACCTACAGCGAGCCCGGCTTACACCAGCCCCGGTTCACCGAACTCCAGTGGCGCTGCTCCTACGCCGACCTGATGGACCCTGAAAAGGACCCGATCGAGTCGTATTACAGCTTCACCGGCATCAGCAAGGCCTACGAGAAACCATGGACCGGCTACGGCTACGAAGACGGCGAGATGCTGGTCGATTCCGCCATCGGCAAGAAGGTCCATAGCGTCGACGACATCCCCGACTACCACAAACGCGTCCTCGTAGAAAAATACCCCGACCGCGTCTAAGGAGGCAGGGCGTTAAGCCCTAACAGCGTCCCGGGAGGGAGGGCGTCCCGCCCTCCCTGGCAAACTAACGGATCAACTACGCAGCTCGAAGCGCGCGCCTGACGTCTCGGAATACGTTGCCGTAGGGCGGTAGATCGCTTACCTGTTGACTCAGCCGCTCGCGCCAAAGACGGCGCAGACGCTCTTCCTTGTTGTCGACAATTTGCAACAAGTCCTCTGCCGATCGTCCGCGGGACTGGAATTTGGCCATTAGTTCAGATTTCATTCCCGGAAGCCAGAATCCATTGTGATTCAACAAGTACCAAAGATCATACAAATCGCGGGGTTCATTCCTCGCTCGATTGCTCAAGGCTTCTATTTTCTCGACAACAACCTCTTCAAGGCTGTAGGAAAGAACCGTGGGGCCAACAGGCAGGTCGTCAAATTCGTCGAATTGGCGAAGAATGGGGCGCTCCTGCAACGGAAAACAAAGCACCTCGGAGATCGTTATGTCCACCTTGACGTCGTTGGGCGCCGGCAACGGTCCCAAGTAGCGCAAATAAAACGTGAGGCTGTTGTGTCCTTGCCGGGGCGCCTTGCGATCCAATTCAAATTGCACGCCGCTTGCAGACCGCACCGCACCATAGATTTCGGCGAATCCGGCCAGGATTGCGTCAAGTCCAATACTTTTGGTCAACGTGAAATCCAGATCCTCGGAAAACCGGTAGCCATCGATCCAGCAGCGCCTGAGCGCGGTGCCCCCCTTGAATGCCAGGCAGTCGCGCAATGCATGACTGGCCAGACCGGATAGAAACCAAGCCAGTACGTAGTCCCGTTCAATTACGGTCTCTGGGATACGTTGTCCCGTAGCGGTCGTGATTTTGTTTGCAATGAGGGAGATGTTCCTTTGAGGGATCATCAACCAAACCTCACAGCGTCCAGTTCTTCGTGCGTTACATTGAGTTGAAGCCGCCAGCTCGATATGTGACGGCCTTCGGCGGGCAACAGCGGGTCGAGGGTTTGATACGTATTTGTGAGCAGGCCGCGCAAGCTATCCAGTGTGCGGGCATCGGCAAGCTGGTAAAGCTCCAGCAAATAGCCAAGCCGGCGAACGACCGCGCCCACTCCCAGACGCCCTGCATATTCAGCAAGGCGCCTGGCGTTTAACTCTTCCTGCTTCATCCACAAGCCCTTGGCCACTTCCGTAATCCCGCCAACGAGCGCCGGCCTGCGCAATCCGTCAACGATCGTACGTTCCGGATCGCTGACGATTACTGCTTGCTGCTTGTTCACCCAGTGCTTCATGGTTCCGAATATTTGCGATTCGCGGACCTGAATGAACTTGAATGGGTAGCCGCCAACGGTTTGAGAGCGCAACCGCCTGGTGCATGACACGTGGACCCTCAGCATCGGCTGCGTCACCATCCGGTGAATTTCAAACGCGCTGCCATGCGATAGAAAGTAACGATGGGGCTTCACCAACTCATGCGCGATCAGGCAAGGATCGTCAACAAATTCCGTGGCCCGGCCCATTCGAAAAGGGACCAGGTTGTAGAGGCCGGGCTTGAGCCGTGTCAGCAGGCCGCGGCCTTGCGCCTTGTGTACCAGGCTGCTGCAGGAGGCGGCGGACAAGCCGGTTATGGATGCTACATCGGCCAGCGTAAAGGTTGAGCGGCCTCGTTCATTCAGCTCGGTAACCAGTTGGGCCGTGCGTGGCCCCATAGTCTTGAAATGTGAGGAATACCTGTTCACCTAGCCTCCAACGAAAAAGGAACATCTGATCCGGCAAATATAAATGAGTTATAAAATATGTCAATAATATATCTTATATAGAAATATTCTTAATATACATCATAACTTTTTGACGCATTTGCCTCCGTCAATGCGCCGGCGCGTTGAATCGTCCAGCCGCTTCAGATCGCGGGATGCGCGGGAGGTATACGAAATACTTCTGGTCAGAGCCCCAATTCCTGCTTGAGTTGACCGGAAGAAATCACCTGACCGTCGTCGATATCCCTCCAGGCTCTATCCAACTCCTTCTGGAACCTGTCGGTCAGTTCTTCGTCTTCGTCCGGTACGCTCATCAGGAACTTGAGATATGGATCGCTGCGGTACTTAAGGTATTCCAGATACCGTACGGCCGACTCAATCTCCCCTTCCGGGAGTTGCTCGACAAGCTCTGCCAGCCGATTCTTGCCTTGCGCATCCATAAGGGCACATTCTAACCATGCGTCTTGTTTTTTCGGGCTTTGGTGTAGTCTTGCTGTGGTCGCAGAGTGGGCGTTTTGAGGGTATTTTCAATGGACAGAAAAACATATAACCGCGCCACAAGGATTTGTTTGTTCTGCGGGGTGGGCGCCGCCATCCTTTACGAGTCCGCTGGTGAGCTTCAATGGATAGCCTTAGCGATAGCGGGACTGGCTGGCGCGGTGGCGTCCTCACTTTATTTCTATTGCCACTTGAAGCGTCCCTCCGAGACGGATTCCTCCTAGCGGGCCGTCAGGCAAACATCAGGCGGCCGCGCTACTTGAGAAACCGGATGCTCAGCAGGTAGTTCGGATCCTGGTCGTCCGCCGCGCGCATCGTAGCCACGATCACCATGATGAACCAGAAGATCGCGTAGGCGATGATGAGCGGGAGACCGATCAGGACGAACACGAGAAGTCCCATCCCGATGAAGTAGATCGTCGAACTGATCTGGAAGTTAAGCGCCGCCTTGCCGTGGCGATCGATGAGCTCGGACTCCGGCTTCTTGATGAGCCAGAACACAAAGGGTCCGAGCACATTGCCAAGCGGGAAGACCATCCCGGCAAGCGCCGAAATGTGCAGCAGGATAGACCACGTTCTTTCATCGGACGTGGCAGCGGTCGATTCAACGGCAGAAGTCTCGTTCATGATGCGTAATGCCTTTCTACTTACTTCGAAAACACTATACCTGCCCCTACAGGAAGCGGCATAGTGAATCGTGGGGTTTTCGATGTCGCGACAGAGGGGTCGTTCGGCGATTTCAAGCGGCTGTCTCGGGGCGGTAGCGCTCTACCCTGAGTTGATCTTCCGTACGCCGAACCTGGGCCAGGTCATAGCTTGTCTGGCGCCGCAACCAGAACTCCGCGTTGGACCAGCCCGCCTTTTCCAAGCGCAATGCCATTTCCGGCGATATTCCTGCGTGTCCATGCAGCACGCGGGAAAGCGTATGTCGGGCAACACCCAAAATCCTGGCCGCCTGACTGACGTTCAGACCTGCAGGCCGCAAGCAATTCTCCATGATGCTGACACCTGGATGGGGAGGGTTCTTCATAACCACTTTTGTCGCCTCTGCCGTTAGTGGTAATCGACCAGGTCAACATCGTAAACATCGCCTTCTTCAAAGCGAAATGTGATACGCCAATTGCCGGAAATCGAAATGCTCCAATACTCTTTCAAACGGCCCTTTAGTCGGTGGAGCCGGTAACCGGGCAAGTCAAGGTCATCGGGTTTGCTTGCGCTATCCAGGTCCGCCAGCGCGAGGGCGATTCGCCCAGCCTGATCGGACCGCACTCTTCTCCTATCCCCTCTTGCGTACAGGCGCTTTAGCCCACCGTGTTTAAACTTGCGAATCACGCGGGAGTGTACCGTGGCGCGGTACACATATCAAGCTTCGATCGATGGCCTTGTTCAATCAACACGCGTCCAGGTTCTCCCAAAGCGGCGACACGACGAGTACCTCACCTGAATCCGAACCGAAAATGTGACCATGCCTTCCTGACCTCGCAATCAATCGACCTCAATGAGCGTAATGCGCCGATCAGTAAGAGATAAGGCTGAAATCATCCGCATATCATGAGTTTTCATGCCTGTCAGATTCAGCTGCCATCAGGTCATGCGATCGACTCTGAAGCTCGCTGCGCTCGCAACGGTGCTTGTGCCGGCTAAGACGCATAGCGAGTGAGAACGAGAATGAACATGCACGCATTGCATCGACGACTGACTGATTCCCGCCGCGCCTGGCGTTCGATTCCGGCGCTGCTGCTGTTCCTGGTGGCGGCCGCGGCGCAGGCCGAACTCCCGGCGGTCTTCTCCGAAGAACGGCTGCAAACACACATGGACTATCTCGCCTCCCCCGAACTGGAAGGCCGCGGTCTGGGCTCACCCCAACTGCAGGAGGCGGCCGCCTACATCGCCGGCGAATTCACCGACGCCGGCCTTGCAGCCGCCGGCGACGACGGCAGCTATTTCCAGGGCTTCACAGTCGAGAAAGGCGAAGACGGACAACCGCACCGTGCCCACAACGTCATCGGCTACCTCCCCGGCACCAACCCCGCGTACAAAGACCAGGCCGTATTGATTACCGCCCACTACGACCACCTCGGACGCGGCTGGCCCAATGCCCGGCAGCAGGATGTCGGGCAGATCCATCCCGGCGCCGACGACAACGCCAGCGGCGTGGCGGTGCTGATCGAGCTGGCGCGCAACTTCGCCGCCGGAGCGCCCCCCGAGCGCAACCTCGTGTTCGTGGCGTTCAGCGCCGAGGAAGCGGGATTGCTGGGCTCACGCCACTACGCGGAGCACCCGCGCCCCGCGCCGCTGGAAGGCATCGTGGGCGTCATCAATCTCGACAGCGTGGGACGGCTGGAAGATCAGCCGATATCGGTGCTGGCCACGGGCAGCGCGATGGAGTGGCCGTTCGTGTTCCGCGGCGTCAGCGCGGTAACGGGCATCCCCAGCGAGAACATCGCCGGCGCCCTCGCGTCGTCGGACCAGAAGAGCTTCATCGATCGCGGCGTGCCGGGCGTGCAGATCTTCACCGGCACCCATCTCGACTATCACCGCCCCAGCGACACGCCGGACAAGATCAACGCCGCCGGCATGGTCAAGGTCGCGACCTTCGTAAAGGAAGCCACCGGCTACCTGATCGGCCGCGAGGAACCCATGGTCCTTTCGGGCAGCGCCACAGCCGCGCCCCCCGGCAACCCGCCGGCCAACACTGAAGGCCAGCGCCGCGTGCAATTCGGCACCGTGCCCGACTTCGCCCACACCGCCGACGGCGTGCGGGTGGAATCGGTAGTGCCCGGCTCGCCGGCCGAGCTGGCCGGAATACAGGCCGGCGACGTACTGCTGGAAATGAACGGCGAGAAGATGGCCGGGCTCGGCGCCTTTTCCGATTACCTCAAGACCCTGGCGGCAGGCGATACCGTCACTGCGACGGTACTGCGCGATGCGGAAACGATCGCCATCGCCGTTACGCTGGCGCAGCGCTGAAGCGGTGCTTCGCGTCTGAAGGAAGCGGTCCGGGAAGCGCTCCATCACGTGCGCGCGGATGAACGTCTATTGTGTTTCCAGCTCAAGTGTGCTGCGGATCGACACATCTTGGCCTTCAAGCACAGCCTTGGGGATTATGTAGAAAGGCCCCGCCTTGGAATCGGTGGGTCGGCTCGCCATAATGGAATCGACGCTAGATAGTATTCCGCTACGCTTAAGTGCGCTTTCTAGGTACTCGTCTCCTACAAAACTGCCGGTGGAATTGCAAAATCTGGCTTGTCCGTCTTCATCCAGTTTGGTAGCAACCTGAGCAGATAGTCGAGGCTTATAGCAGGCAACAACGCTGTCGTGCATGGGATGCTGGTCTGGTAACTCGTAAAACTCGACGCCCTCCCCCGTGGCCGAAGGAAAAAGCGTTCGGCGAACTGCCTCCACAAGTTTCGACTCGGCTTGACGCGCCTCGCCTTCATATTGCCCTGCCCTGACTTCTACAGATTCCGTCACCTCCCCAGACTCGGGCATGTTGGTGCCTACGTCATCGAAATTTAGGATGCGAGCCGGAAGCACAAATGGCTGGTCAGGAGCCGACCAGAAAAAGCAATTGCCCTTGATGGGTTCATTAAGAACGCTCGCCAGAATATCGTCGGAGAAATGTGCGTTGTGATGTTGCAACGTTTTTAGGTCATGCGCAGATAGAAGGTGGAACGTAAAGAAGTTGTCTCCCTGGCTCAAAAGTTCTGGGGCCATAGATCCAGGTTGCTGAGTAACCATGATTGCCCCGAGGCCGTACTTGCGACCCTCCTTAGCCCACTGGACGAACGGACTCTCATCATTTGCCCGTCGGCCAAGAACACTCTGCGCTTCCTCCAACACGGCAATCGTCGGGATAATTCCTTTCCCTCCTTCAGATGACGTGAAGTTGTACTGGTTGTGATCAAAGATTGACTTGAGCAGGAGTCCTGAAATCTGCAGACCTATGGAACCGGTAACCAGCGATAGATCGACAACAACGATCATGCCTTCGGCAAGGAGCTTCGTGACTCGTTCCTGCAGCGTTCCTTCGGGATCATGAAGCCGGTTCACAATAGTTACAAGATTGCTCCGCATTGCTCTCGATTCGACTCCGGCGTCACTTTCTCTAAAGCCAGCCATCCTCTGAATCTGCCCTTCCTCAGCGTTGTGTCCATGTTCCGCCACCAAGTCAATTAGATTCCGCCATTGATCTCTTCTAAGACCTCGCAGCTTATTTACGTTTTGCTGATTTTGTCTGTCTTCAGGAAGGCATAGCGACACAACATCGGAAGGCTTAAGCTCCCGAACATCCAGCTTTATTCCTCCCACCTTCCAAGAACCGTAGTAAGGACTAGGCTCCAGCCGATTGGTAAACACGGCTATCTTGTCCTTGAGGTGCGGGACGTTGCACAGGCCAGGCCGCTTGTTTTCGTCAGGCCAGAAATACTCCCCTTCCGGATCAAGGATCAACATGCCCACATTGCGCCCGCTGGCATCCTTAGGCCCTTCTCCAGCGTAGAGTTGTGAGATCAAGAGCTTCAACATGTTCGACTTTCCATAACCCGCACGAGCGAATACGAAGGATCGTCGGGAAATCAGACTCTTGACATCAAAATTAACGGGCAAGGACTGCGGTTGCGAAATCAGGAAATCTTCCCCGGCGGGCTCTCCGCCGTTGTAGATCATTTCACCCAAACTAAAGTAGCCAATAGTTTGAGCTGTACTGGTCTGCGCTCCCAAGTTACATAGGAACGCAAGCACTTCGTCTCCCGGCAATGAAACCCTTGCTCCCAAGTGGGGCAACTTCCGCACGGTGGGCACGAATTTCGGATGGTCACCACTGTTTCCACGGTCCACCCGGAGACCCCCAAGAAGGCGAACCTTAACGTTGTAACGTAGCCTCCGCTCTTTGAGTTGAGCAGGAACTTCCGTATGTGACCGCTGCATTTCTGCCAGATACTCGTCTCCTTCCCTCCCAGCCAGCACACCAACAGGGAAGAAACGGGTGATCCGCCCGAGTGCGGCTTCGTCCGGAGAACCAAGTTCTACTAGCAGAAACTGGCCGATACGAGGAGTGAGATCTTCATTCGGTTGATATGGAGAGACAATTTCCGCTCGAAATTCCAGGCCCTCTTCGGTAAACCCCTTAAACATGCCTATCAGACGATTCGGCTCAAATAAGCTAACCACTCGTTCGTCCTCCACCTTTGATAAGCCCTCTGCCAAGATGCACGTGACGGACGATCCGCTCGCGTAGCGAGTCGTCAATATGCTCTTGCAGTGCGTCCGTCATAAGGTCTCCCAGCACGGTCATCTCCAGTCCTGTTAACACTGCATGATCGTGCGCACGTTGAAGGGCGCTCGGATAACCTATGATCGGGAAGGTATCGAGGGCATCGTTAACCAAGTATTCGAGCACCTCGTACTTTCGATCGTCCGGTAGCCAAACCGGCACATCCACGGGAAGAATAGGAGCGTCGGAAGCAGTACCTAATTTCAAGAGATGAAGGCGACCGAAGCTCTGATAGAGCTGCTGGTCAGAACTATCGGAATCGTAAGAAGTCTCCAGCCACGTCCGGTCGAAGTTGTAGCACTTCGCTTCTAACTCCTTGGGCACCTCGGCGTAACAAGGATACTCGCGGTCGAAAGTTCGCTCTAGCAACATCGCCAAGCTCAACTTGCTGAGCACTGCGGAGGTCTTGGCCACGCCTAGTAGAAAAACCTTGCGCTTCCTACCCTCCAGTTGCGATTCGAAAATGCTTCGGAAAGCCCGATCCAGTCTAGGAAACGTCCGCCGCTTTATGGTCTTTGTCCGCAGCAGCCCATCACGTAATAAGAGAACATCTACGGGCCAGTTTTGTGAAGCCAAATCAAGAAGTACCGCCCATTCGACAATGTCCCGGAAGGCCCGGACGCGCCCACGATTGTCCGACACTCTTTCGACATCCCTACTCTTGTTGCTACCAAGCAAGTAGGAAAGATCATCAAAGTCTATGCCGAGCGATCGAAGAAAACTCTGCATTACAGTAAGGTTCTCGCTCAATTGCCGAAACACGGAGTCATCTTCCGAGATAGCGATGATCTCTTGAACGAGCTCTTCGCCCTCGCTATCAACCACTCGAATAATTTCGAGGTTTAGCGGTTCGAAAGTAAGCCGGTTTTCTCCTCCATCAGTCGCAAGAGGAGCAACTGTCTTGCATGGGCGATAGTGGAGTTTCTTGACCTCAAGCTTTCTGACCTCTTGGCGCAGCTCTTCTATTTGAGCCGCCTCCTTTTCGACGGCCTCGGCCATTCTGGCCTTCAGGTCATCGTAGGCTACTTCTGCAAGTGCCATGCTTCAGCCTTTTCTTATTCATGTTTTAGCCCGAACTTGCCTCAGAATATCTCGATGGACCACATCCTTGTAGCGGGAATCTCTATGTGCTCTAGGAAGCAACCATCGCTCTCGAAAAAAAGACATCAAATCGCCTACTGAACGATCAAAGAACTCAGGCGACTCCTTCCCTTCCCGAAGGAATCCCTTCCAATTCGTACAAAGCGGAGCAGCAAAAACTTCGCGCTTAATCCCATGCTGAAGTGCAGTGGCCGGAATCTCTAGTTCCCGCAGACACGATCGAATAACTCTTAACTTCCAGCTAGGTCCGCCCCCATACTTGTAGCTGGAAAAAACTTCCGGGGATTCCTGCCGCATAAAGTCTGCAATCGCTTCGAACTGACCATTGCCCAAGTGAAAGTGTCCCCAACCCAGGGTCATGCCGAGGCTAGCCCAGATCGGTTCTCCATTCCTCTTCAACCTGTTCAACATAGAAGAACGCCCCATTGCGGAGGTGGTTGTCAACAGAACAAGATGCGGGTCACGAACAAGCTTGAGAATCCCCGACGGACGCCCTTCGTAACGGTCGACAAAACACTCTCTAACCTCATTTGAGGTCGCTAGCATCGCCACAAGCTTGCCTCCAAGCAAGAAGTTGTAAGGCAGCACGGCCCCAAGCACATATGCGTCCATGACATGCCAAAGGCGACGACGCTTATCGTCATTACCCCAGCCAATCCATGAATCTCGCACCGCGAGGCAATACACAGGATCAGCAAGTCCCAAGACACCAATTAGCTTCTCGTTGGCTTCATCGAATATGAGGAACCGCATACGCCGACCGTAACCACTAGAGACTGGAATGCTCCATAAGAGGCATGCATACCGGAAGATGTCGGACTGCAATCTCGATTTAACCAGTTCAATTCGCGGATGCACGCTAGCGGGAGTAACTTCGCTGCCTTTGGCAAAGTAAGGAAGCGCGCGCCGCTCGAGCCTATGCAACAATTGTTCCTTTTCTGCAATAAACCGCTGACGTTCGGCTAAGTACATATTCCGTATGCAACTCTTGTCTGTGTAAGTAGGTGGAATCACTTGATCGGCCGCAAATGTAAAGCCTTGATCCTCAAGGTCACTTACTAAGCGTTTCCTCAACTCCGCCCTACGTGAGTCCAAGATCAACTTATTTACCCCCTAGTCCAATCCGAATCACGGCGAGAGTTTGCTAATGATGAGAGCCCCAATTCCCGACGCCTCCGTGAGAGTCCCGCTTGGATTAGAGGCATTCTTGACATCTGCCTTCGAACATCACGGCATCGTTGGCGTCGTCTCGAAAACTCATCCCCACTTGCCAGCCATCATTGAGCCGGACAGACTTAGGAATTGCATATTCCCCAAACTCTGAGGGGCCCAACTATATTCGCTCGGGCAGCACTTCAATAAAGCGAACGCAAACTTCATAGCCCATAGCCTGCAAGCCCCGGACTTCATCTCGAAGGGAAATCTTGCTAAAGAACGGGATGTTGAACTCACCATTCTGTCGCTTCACGTCGATAATCCAAAATTCAACTGTCCATTTCCTAGACTCATCTTTGATAGCTATATTTAATTGTTGCCGGGTATCGCTCCCTTCGATTTCCTCAACTTTTGACAATAGTTGGTTCCAAGTAGCCGTATACCTTTTAAATCGCTGGGCGGAATTAGATCCCTGCTTTAGGAAGTGACTAAGGACACTGGAGCGTCGAGAACTTTTCTTTATGTGAATGAATCTCTTCCTTGAAATATCCAAAGCATCACATGCCTCAAAGCGTGAACCACGCACGTCTGGAAGGTCAATCAATTTTTGATCCAAGTGCACGAATCCGTGCTCTGCGCAGAGCCGCTCGTTGTACGTCGCCTCAGTTTCAAACCGTGCGCTCTTGCCATTTGAATTCAGCTTTCTAGGCGGTGCGGGCGACCGTTCCTCCCAGCCTTTGACGACGCGAGAAAACGATTCCTCAATCGCCTCGCGAAAATTGTCGTCAATGCAATACCATTGTCCTTCGTTGACTGCATATCGTGATTCCTTGTACACAATCGATCCTACAAGTGCTGAATGAATTGACCAGCTTTGATTTGGCCTGCTGCCATCTTCAAACATGGCCACAACCTTATGCTGCCGCAAGGTCTGAGCGTCTATATCTTGGAGGCGCGTACCCATCGCATTGATATAGTTTCTAAGTAGGAGATCCGGGAAAAAGTGTCGCAACCTGGGGCCAAGAAATTTATAACCAACGCCTTCAATTTCGCTTGTTGCGGGGAGGCCAAGCTCGAAATTCTCTTCTCTCTCGCGAATTTTTTCCGCAGCCAACTCATTCAGCGTAGAGATTAATTCGTGATCGGTAATCGGACGTACAAAATCAATAATCCGGAAACTTGTCGTTCGATACCTGTTCGATTGAAAAAATGCAATGGCCTCCGCTGCCAATTGGGGCAGTTCACTTAAGTTAAAGTCGCCTGTCGACTGTAGTGATCTAGCACCAGAAATCATCTCAGCCCGCGAATCCTCTCGCGTTGAGCCGCTGAGTCTTCGCACCAGATCGAGTGCATCATCAAAACCAAAAGAACTAAAGTCTCTTTGAAAAGGTGAGAGCGCCACTCCACGCATCGCGTCCGCTAAATTCGTGCGTTCTAATCGCTTAAGATTCTTCTCATCAAGAGAATTAAGCGCTACCCGTAAACCAAAGTCTGTCTCCAGGACCGCCTCGTTTAGATACATCCACCCGTGCGCAAAGGTAGATGCACAAATCCTTCCATCAACTCTGAATGCAAGCACTGCACATATCGACCTCGTTTGAAAGTTTCCAGTAATTTCGAAATTCGATCGCAGTTCTTGAAGCCAGCTTGGCATTCTTGTGCCACCAACAAAGACAAAAAGCCTAGACCCTTCACCAAATCCATCATCGCTAACCATGATCGTTGATGAGTCAGTCAATCGCCTCTTTGCATTAGGACTTAGAACGTCCTCTAATCTGTCGACGCTCGCTTTGGCGAGATGTAGTGTGAAAGTTTTTTTTGGCATGGCGTAATGCCCAGCTAACCAGCATGGGGCTACGTTATTTTTTGCCAACCCGTTGAGAACGCAAATTGCAGCTTCTCGAATTCGTGGCTAAACAATGTATATTCTGCTTCAATACATTATCTACGAATAAGAAAAAAGCGTGGCCACCAAACTGCTCCGCATGTTGCGTGCCGCTTCAGAGTCCAAGATTCCTGGAAGGGTCGAAGCAGTGCAATTGAGTAACACGGTATGAGCGATGCGCCAATAATTCGCTTTTCCACGTTTCCACGCACCAGGGTTCCTCCGAGCTTTATTAAAGATGTCGTAGAAGTGTTTCAGACCAATTGTGGTCAAATTGGAACGAATCCGCAAAAGAAGGGCCTGACCAGCGATGAAATGCTCGCCGTGCTTCGCGACGATCTGACTAACTTAGGATTTCATGTAGAAGCGAGCAAGCTTGCCAAAGACAAGATCCGACGCCCGGTCTTCTTTGGTGAAAACGCACGGCCCTACCTTCAATACGAGCTAGACGCGTGGCATCCAGACTGGCGGGCCGGGCTAGAGATCGAGGCAGGGAGAGCCTGGATGGGCAACGCGATTTATCGTGACCTTATTCAAGCACTAGTTATGGTCGAAACAGACCACTTGTTTCTCGCGGTTCCAAATGGCTATCGTTACATGAGTGGTGGCAGACAAGTAACAAGCCGGGACTATGAGCACACCGTGACAGTGGCAGATGCACTCTATGCCCACTCGAGGATTGACATGCCGTATTCGCTCTGCGTAATCGGGTACTAAGCGAGACCTCTATTCCTATTAGGCCGCGCGCTTGAACATCTCAAACCGCTGCGCCAACCGATCCCTATCCGGATAGTCTTCGGATCGGCGTGGCAGAAAAATCTGGTCTCCATCGAGCAGTTTGAGCGCCTCAAGCATCTTGCCGTCGCGCTGATCCAGAAGGCGATCCGAAACGTGCACCCGATAGTCGGGATCGATGCCGATCAGGTAAGCATCGAATGCTGCGTGATGGATCTTGGAGAGTGGCAATCCGTTCGGCACAACGGGCTGTCCCAATTGTTCGTTTTTGTCAGAAATAATGTGCGCGGCGTCAAGCAGCCTCTTCTCAGGCAGTCCGGAAAGCGAACAGCGTCCTGCATAAGCGCTGATCACGGCCTCGCGGAACGAAGCCTGGTGTAGTCGCTGCTTGACAGTGCGAAGCGCATAACGGCGTTCTTGTACGTTTTGGGGAGCAACAAGTTCTATCTGATCCCGAGCCCCAAACACGACTCGGGCCTTGAGCGCCTTTGCATCCCAGCCAGCTATATAGACAGGCCATATTGGTTGGTAACGACCGGGTGCTATACCGAGAAAGTAAATCACACCGACCTGGTTCTCGTATGCTGCTCGAAGCCATTGGTTATCGGCAGCGTTCGGATCGCTCCCCATGAAGGCATAGTCGATGCCGTCATCGCCGTCGTAGATTTGGTCGTGAGCTTCTAACTGATCGTCGTACCAGACACGTCCGCCGGGCTTGGGAATAACGGTCTTGATGGAAAGCAGGTAACGCATCTGCCTTGGCTTGAAAATCCCGCGCTGCGGGTTAACGAGCGGGATGCGCTCATCCTGGAAAATGAACCCGGTGCTCAACTCCCTGTGCGTAAGGTGACCATGCATTTTGGACAACATTTCGACGCGTTTGAACGCGGCAAGGCGCATCAGGATGTCGGTGTCGTTGGAGCTCACAGGGAAAACTTGGCCTCGGCGAGGTGCGTAGGTTACCAGGCTTGACGAGTTTGGTGATTGTTGGCATGTCAAGTGGGAAATTGTGCGTGTTTGACCACATTTGTGTGGACAGCGGGAATGAGTTTAGCGGAACGTCGCCTAAGTCCTATTTTTCTCCGTTGTCTACCAATCCGAAAGAGTCCACAAGGCCTATGTCGGACAAGTGATCTGCTTCTTCTGGCTCATTCGAAGTCATAGCACTTCAAGTGCATGGCGGCAAGCAATTCAGGCAAATTGCCGCTGCTATAAATCTTCAATCATCTTTTCCACTATGTCGTAGCCGCGGTTGCCTGTGACATGGGTAAACCCCGCAAAGATTTCGTATATGAACCGGCATAACAACTTATTGTCTTCATAGTCATCAACTTTCAACTCGCCGAGCCCGAGTAGGCGCACTTCCAAGCGCTTGAAAAACTTGCGCGTTTTTGCGTCGGTGATCGTGTAATTGTGAAGGACGTAGTCAATTTCCTTCGCCAACATTCTCAGTAGCCACTGGATCTCTTGGAATTCTCCCCCGCCCTCGTCGAGACCGTTGCTAAACGCATAGAACCCTTCGTCCGCCTCGCGCCCTCCGCTAAACGCCTCCCTGAAACCGCCAACAGTCACGAGTCTCTTCTCCGTGTTCCCATCGACACGAAGGTCCTTCCGACCGCCCTTCTTGCTAGCAAAGATAATCTGCACCGCGATGTCTTCTTTAAGGTCCCTGTAAAATTTCCTGAAGTCGTTCTTAATGGCTTTGCGCTTTCTGTGCTCCGGGACCCATACGACAAGGAAATAGAAAAAGAACGAAACGAGGCCACCTGTCAGAAAAGGGGTGGACAGGCCATAAAGGCGATCCCACCACGGCCTACTGGCGAGAAAAATGCCAAGGTACTCGCTTCCAACAGCGAGGACGAATAAGACAAGCGTCAGGACAAACCAAAAGAAGACACTAGAAAGGAGCTTTGGCACTTTTTGAGCGCTGGTAGCGCCCCGCTTGCGAATCAGTTTCATCACCATATGAACCTTAACGGTCCAGGCTCTCATTCCGAGACAGCTTGTGTGACACTAGTAAAACACCTTGCTAACCCCTGCCTCGACCATAGACTAAAATTCGCCCGCCAGTCCTTTGCAGGGAATGCCTATGGCTCTCCAAGCACCTTTGCAGACACACGGATTTGAGTCCAGGAAATGAAACGAGAAGGTTCCCGATGAGTGATATCAAACTATATCGAATCAAGGATTTACGCGCAGCAGAGATACTTGGAACTGCCGATGTCCTGGAAAAGTCGCTGCAGAGCCTAATCGAAAAGAACTTGGAACCACTTCTACGCATACGGTTGCTTGCGAGCGAGCATTCCACAGGTGAGAAGCATAGGGGAAGGATTGATTCGCTTGGTATCGATGAGAACAGTAACCCTGTAATCATTGAGTACAAGAGAACGAAGAACGAGAACGTGATCAATCAAGGACTCTTCTACCTGGACTGGCTTCTCGATCACAAAGCAGATTTCCAGATTCTAGTGACAGAAAAACTAGGCGCCGATGCGGGCGAGAAAATTGATTGGAGTGCTCCCCGCCTGTTATGTATTGCCGAAGCGTTCACCCGATATGATGAACATGCCATCCATCAAATTGACCGTAATATCGAGTTGTTTCGCTACCGTCGGTTCGGCGAAGAGCTGCTCATGCTGGAGTTGGTTAACGCTAGCGAAGCAGAGTCTGGCAGCGCTGCAGGCACAGTCACAGGGCCCTCCAGTAGCTATAAGACAATCTCCGAGACACTTGACGCGCTGCAGGGGCCGCTCCACGACCTATACCACGACCTCCGCACCCACCTGCTGGCGCTGGGTGACGATGTGCAGGAAAAGACACTCAAATATTACGTGGCCTTTAAGCGAATTCATAACTTTGTTTGTATCGAAGTACATCCAAACAAGGGTGCGCTGACCCTATTCCTCAAAGTGGATCCTACGACTGTGAACTTACAAAAGGGCTTCAGCCGCGATGTTCGGACCATCGGACACTACGGGACCGGCGACTTGGAACTCACTCTAAGGGATCAGGCAGATTTGAAACGGGCAGAACCCTACATAGAACGAAGTTACGATGCTAGCTGACTGAGAGTATTTCGGGGCGGAAACCAAAAGGCCCGCCCTTCCCCTCGCTTTAGAAGATCGTTGCGACTAAAGCCGCCCAGTCTGTGAAATGATCCTTAAATACGAAACCTTACGCGGCGAGCATCCTATTTCATGAAAATACAAATCCGCGACTTGCTCTTGGGCCCATATAACAAGCCGATCATGAACAACACACATCGTGCCGATTTCGTGGAATGTTTAATTGCACTGGCGCTGGGCGACCAATGGCAACTTACGTGGCAACAAGGCTGGGATTGGGCGGCATGGGATCTTGAATCTCAATCAGGCGTAAGGCTGGAGGTAAAGCAGGCGGCAGCAAGACAATCATGGGATCCGCCAGAAACGCCTCAACGTATACCCCGCTTTGACATTGCGCCCCGCGATGGCTATTGGACGGGCGAAGGCAGCCAATGGAAAGCCCTCCCGGGACGTCATGCTGACATTTATGTTTTCGCATGGCATGGAGAAGCCAAGGCTGAATTGTGCGATCAGAGAAATGCCGAGCAATATGTTTTCTACGTTGTGCCCGAGCGAGACTTACCACGTAGCCAGAGATCGATTGGATTGACGCCATTAGAGAAGCTAGCCTCTCCGTACAGAATCGGCGAATTGAAGAGAGCTGTTATCGACGCGTGCCCCTTACCGAATCAACGAAAGGCGTTTCTCGACACTTGAGAAAGAACCCGTCGCTTTACATAGCGGTATTGCACACTAAGCAAGAATATGGGCTGGCCATAGTCCAAGACGGTCGCGATCCACCAGCGCAACGCTTTCTTCACGCGCTAGGTTCTGGGCGTCGAGCGTAACACCCTGGGCGTTAGTCACGACTGCGAGCTGTGGATTGCTTACGTCATAACGCCCGCTTGCGTGCATGATTTCCAAAATCGCAGATGTACCCAATATGCGTTGGCGGTTCTCCGTGTGCTTCACTTGGACAAGGGCAACGTCATCACGTCGCCGGCGATGGCGCAACACTGCGTCGGCACCGCCATCACCGGAACCAGGCGTCCTGGCAACCTCCCAATCGCCGCTATCCCGGGCGCGCGTAATGACCCAGTCCTCAAATCGCGCCCAGTCAAGATTGTCGATTTCGGCCAGATCGATCGGTTCCCCACCGCTGAGCCCGGCCATCAACATGCCGATGTCGTAGTCTTTATCGGACGGAGGCCATAAGGCCGCGTGCGCTAGCGAGGATTTGCGTTTCATCAGCTTGTTCAGCACGCAATCGAACGAATGCTCGCGGTGGATGGGATGCACGGCGAGCGGTAGGTGCACAGTAACGTCTTTCTTCTGTCCGATCCTAAAGATGCGATCGTTGCATTGTTCTTCGACTGCGGAGTTCCACCATCGGCTGAGGTGAATCACATGGGTCGCGGCAGTCAGGGTCAGTCCGACGCCCGCAACGCGTGGAGAGAGAATCATCACACGGAAGCCGCGATCATTCTTAAGATGCTCTTGAAATCGTTGGACGTAACGTTGGCGCTTGGAGATCGATGTCGCTCCATTGACGATCGGCACCTTGCTAAGCCGAAATTCCGATCTGAGCCATTGCGCCAGGAACTGCTGCATTTGCCGGTTCTCTGTGAATATCAGTGCCCGCTCGCCCCATTCCTGGATGCGTGCAAGCACGTCGTACATGCCCGCAAAGCGTGCCGAGCAGGTGAAATAATCTTCCATATCCATATCCGCTGTTTCCGGCGGGTGAGGATGCAGAGAAACGCTCCGAAGATGGTGCAGCATCTTGAGCGCCGCCCCCTGTTCTCCAGAAGCAAGATGTACACGAGCCTTTTCATAGGCTGTTGCTTGAACATCGGGCATTGTTGAGGGATAGAGGCGGTAGTCTTTACGTGGCAGCCCCGTAATCTCGTTCTCTTTCAAGTTCCGCTGGGCGACCGGTGGGTAAGACCTGTTGCCATTGCGCCTGTCCATGAAAAGCCTGGCATGTAATTCCTCCATCCCGTTCTGTGTTACGTGCCTGTAGCGTTCGGCAAAGTCCTCCAGAGTCCCGAGGCTGCGGGGCGCAACCGCATCCATGATCGCCCAAAGGTCGGCAACCTGGTTTTCAATTGGGGTTCCCGTCAGGCCAATCCGAAAGTCGCCCTTCACGGAGCGTGCCGCGAGCGCAATCAGCGTTTGAACGTTTTTTATTTTCTGAATCTCGTCGAAGACAATCACCGAAAAGCTGATCTGACGAAAGCTGTGCTGATAGTTACTTAGAGTTTCGTAAGTCGTCAGGAGCCAAAATCTATGGCCATTTCCTTTTCCTATGGCCGACTGAATGTCCTTAAAATCGAGCCGCGGACGACCGTCGTCCGTATCCCGTCCAGCCATATGCGGGATTCGGCGTGCTCTCAAATCAGGTCCGTACACCCTGACGCGGGCACCAAGACCGATACCGGTCAAATGATGGGAGACCTCACTCTCCCAAGTTCGGAGCAGTCCGCGTGGCGCAACGACAAGGAAGGGCTTGCGCCACGGCCGCCGAGCCTGGTCCATATCCGCTTGCAGCCAGGCTAGAAATGCCAAGGTCTGAAGGGTCTTCCCGAGACCTTGATCGTCGGCGTTCAGTATTCCAGGAAGACCAGATCGCCAGGCTTCAATTTGCCATTCCAACGCTTTACTTTGATGAGAAAGCAGCGGTGTGTGAACCCCTGGAGTCTGATCGGTTGGTGTTCGAATCTCGCGTGTTGGAATTTCCGGCGGCCAGTTCTCCTCCACGAAATTCTCGTGAACTTGGACTACGATGGATTCTTGGGCCTTCTGTTTCTTGCGGCCAGGCCCCGTTTCCGGCCGGTTTTGAGGTTGCTCCACCCCAATAACCTCGGCCAGTTTCTGGCGCACCTCGTCCGTGGCCGGAATTTGCTGTCCGCCGTATTCGACCAATGGGTGCCCGGCTTCCATTGCATCGTCAACCTTTACCCTGAGCTCCGCTACCGTGTTTCGGTCCAACCGAACCCATACGCCGCCAAGATTCAGAGAGAACGTTTCAGGTAGCCAGACTTCGGGTTGCGGTGTGAAGAACGCAAATTCGGGCTTCTTCCATAGGCCAATCCCGACCGCGCGGTCGGCGTACTCCGGAGTCTCAATAAATAGCGCCTCCGCCAGCGCCTCGCTTTCTTCTTCGCCGATCTTCCTCTCTTCCTGTATCCGTTCCGCTATCACCGCACGCGGATTGGTAGCGAAAGCCTGGCGCTCCTTCTCTTCGGCCTGCTGTTTCTCGCGTACGATCTGCAACACCGTTTCAAGGTCTTCGTCGATGATCAGATACGTGTTGTGGTCCAGTAAGTAACTTCTCTTGGCTGTGCCAAAAGCGCGAAAACCGGTCCTTGAGTGATTCTGGAACCTATCAAGCCGGTGACTTTCAAGCAGTCCATCTTGTTCGGAAAGAGGCCGTTTTTCTTCCTGCGCCTCACGAACTGTGTCCGGGTCGAAGAGCACCGGATCAAAAGTCACTTCGTCGCCGTCTTTGCGCAGAGCCAGTGAAAGAGCCGCCCCCGTGTAAATCCGCAAGCCTTCCAGGAAGGCACTCATTGCCATTCGCTCGGTTTCGCTTGCCGCTTCACGCCCGAGCAGACTTCGAAATTCCGACAGCGCGGCCCAATGCCCCGGAAGATCATGGTCACTTGATTCAAAGCTATCCGCCAGTTCAAGGGCGGAAAATAATGGTTCAGGAATCAGATAGGTTCCGTCGCCGGTTTGTAGAAAGGCTCCGTCGCGCTGTGTCGCAATTCGGGCGTTACCGGCAAGCCATCGCGTCGTCAGCTTGAAATTGCGTGATCCAATAATCCCGCTCGTATCTGTGGCAAGAACATACGGCGGGCGATTCGGCAGGCTCATTGCGCGGGCCTGGCTTATCGAAAACGACGCTATTGCAGCATGTCCAGCAATAATACGTTCACGCTCGAATATCACAGATCCGGGGTGTTCCTCTGCAAAAGTACGCAACAACGCCAAGGCACCGCAGCGCGCCGCGCTTCCTGCCACCCAGTCATCGACGCGTTGGTTGGCGTTGATGAAGACTACTTGTTTGCCGTCGCGTTCGTACTGGATCGGCATCACGTCATCAGGGCGCTGAATACCCTGTACCGCCAATTGGCATGATGCACAAAGCGTTCAGGCTCGCCTGGTCCGGTCATTTCCCTGAATTGCTCGCAGGTATAGAAATCTTCGTAAGGCGTGACGCGCGCTTCGCCCGTTCTCGGAAATACATGAGTCTTGAAGCTGTGTGACCCCTCCACCACCCACCGGCCGTTGACCTTCATGATTAGCAGGCACTTTTGACGATCCTGGCTATTGCGGGATTCGTTTCTGGCGTACGCCCGCAAGGCGTGCTGCAGTTCGTTGTTATTTGGTTCTCGCGCAAGCCGATCGGCGTAACGCACGCCCGCATCACTTAGCGCAAACCATCCTTCTGTAATTTGGCGCCGCCCGTGCAAATCAAGCCAGAGGTCCCTGCGATCCGCCCACATATGCGATTCGACCGCCTGTGAAATGACCTTGAAAAATGCTTTGATTGTGTCGCCAATAAGCCACCTGAAAATAACCCTCCTGGCTGTATCCGAACACCTTGACCAGGCTCCAGCCTGGGTCAGACGCGGGTCGCCGTAGCCTGCAACCAGACGCGCCGTAATGAGTTCCTTGGTTGCCGGATCGGGGTCTTTACGTCCCCAGGGCTCCAGGAGCGCGTCAATTGCAATTTCAGCACCTTTGTCAAGCGATTTTTCGTGCTCCGGAGGGCTGATCCAGTCCAGCAATCTAATGATGCCTGTGTCAACACCCAGCCTCATTTCCTGTTTTAGCAAACCCACATAATTTCTGTGGGCCTCTTGCATGAGTCCGGCGCCATGAGGGGCTTCCATACCGGCGTTTCTCAGCGCGGCAAAGGGAGACTTGTGTTCCCTCATTCGCATTGCAATCCATCTGGGGGCGTCCTTAACGTCGAAAACACGCCAATCCTTGACCAGCGACTCAATCGATAAGCCGGTTTCACGCCAATTTTCTTCGCTCTGCAACTTCTCGGCCAATCTGACCGTCAACCTGCTACCGCTCTGAAATGTCGCCAAATACTTTCGAAACAAGGCGCGGATGTAGGCCCGATTTCCGTCCGTTCCATTGGGTCCGATCTGATCCAACAACAGGCTCAACAACTTACGAAATCTGCGCCGTTCCCATAAGTCGCTACCAGCAAAGGCCAGTGCTGTTTGTGTCGCGTCTTTCCAATAAAAGTCCGACCACTCGCCGCTCTTACGCCGACGGTCCATTTCCTTCGCCAACTTCTCAGGGTCACTGTCAGACCCTTCGGATTCCGCGTGTGGCCAACGGCGCCGTATTCGGGCCGCAGCCTGCACGACCCGTCGCGGGCTTTCTGGCAGCCTTGGTAACAGGAAAGAGCCAGAGCTGCGCAGCAGATCAGACAAAGAAGTCACAGCGCCTGTCCATCCTGCAAAGGCAGTAGCCGCTGGCGATTCCTGATCAACCGGTCCCTGATTTCTTCCACCTCGCTCACGTTCTGCGGCGTTTCCAGTATGAAGCGAATGTCGATGCGCCGGTTAAACGCACGCGCTTCCTCGCTATCCCCGGGCTCGATTGGCCGCATCTCGCCATAGCCGGCGAACGACAAGACAGGCTGTCCCTTGCGGTTCCGATAGGACATCAGATCCGGCCGGTAGCGGTCAGTTACAGCCCGAAGAGTTTCCGCTCCTCGTCGCGCCGAAAGATCGCGGTTGTCGAGCAGCCCTGTTTGTGCTCGCCGCCTGTCGCTGACCGGGACATCGTCCGTGTGACCCTCAATCTGTATGGTCTCGATGGCGGCGACCACGTCGGGACAATCCGCGACTTGAATGTCGACAGGTGGCGTCAGCGTGTAGCAGGGCAGCGTGTCGGCAAGCGCGTCTCCAACGGCGTGCGACATCCTGTAGGCTAGGCTGCTGGGTCTGATTTCCCATTGTCCGGAGGCGAAAAGCTCCTCGGCACGGAATCGAATGACCCCGTGCTTCACGTCGACTGTCACCTGAATGCCCGGCAGATTCCGGCTGAGTTCGTCCTTCAGTTTATCGAGCAATTCCACGCGTTCAGACGCGATGCGCTCAAGGTACGTCGCAAGCGTGGTTTCTTCCATTTCCACCTTCTTGGCAAAGAAAGCCAGGAGAATAAGAATGATGAAAAGAAACGAAACAGTCAGGTCTGTCATCGAGACGAAAACCGATTCGCCTTCTTCTGAGCGCGCGCGGGTTCTCTTGGAGCGGATAGCCATTGCGCTCAAGTCTCTTGCCTGGGCTCAAATGGTTCGGCCTGCGCGATGACCGTCTCCAATTGCCTCAGAGCGCGGCCGAATTCATCATTCAACTTCCTGTTGAAATTGCTGATTTCTTCAATATTGGCACGCACGCTACCTTCGATTGATTGAAAGGCGTCACCAAGTTGCCCGTCTATCTTGTCGTAATTCTCCAGAACACGCTGAAATTCCTTTACAGCAGCATGGAGAGAATCAAGCGATTCTGTCGCCGCAGTCTGCGAAGCAGTTATGGCGTTTCTTGTCTCCCGTAGAACGGCTTCCGTCTGACGGCTCGTTTCTCGCGCGCTGTTTAGCATCGTGCTGGCGGTTGTGTTGACATTTTGCGTCATGGAGCGAGTTGCCGATTCGATCCGGTCAGCCGCTCCGCGCACCGGACTGGCCGCCGCTGCCAAGTGTTGTGCGGATTGGCCCAGTTCTTCGCTGGCCGAACGCGCCACACCGATTCCGCCTTGCAAGGCTTCGGTGTATTGTCCGAATCGTTCGGCCGCAGCTTCTACCTGAGAGGTCAGCGTCTGCACCTGCTCGAGCAAGACGTTCATGGGCTGCAAGAGATTCTGCTGCGTGGTGGATGCCGCGTTGCCAATGGCGTCGGCCATTCGGGCGCTTGCCTGGTCAATTCCTTGCGCCCCCGCTGTCGTTTCGGCGCGGATTGCCTGAAGCGCCTCATTCATTTGTTCAATCAGCGCCTCTGACCCGTCGTTGAGAGTTTGTGTAGCGGTTTCGGAAGACGCTGCCATAGCCGCTCCAAGGGTGTTGATCTGGCTGGACAGAGCCTCCACGGCGGCGCCCACCTGCCCGCCCATTTCGCTTGATGAATCGTCCAGCCGCTGAGCTACTCCCTGGAGTTGGGACGCAACTTGCCCAACCGCCTCGTTCATTTCGGTGACCGCGTCACGAACACCGCCTGCCAGCTGGCCGCTAACATTTCCAGCCAGTGACTCAATGCCTTGGCCAGTGCTTTGCGCGACGCGTTCCATCGCCGGCGTTATGGCTTCTCCAATTGACTCGCGGATGGCTTTCGGCAGCTCTTCCCTTAAGGGACGCGCAAATTGAGCTACAAGTTCCGTGCTTAATGTCTGCAGATGCGCCGTTTGTTCTTTCGCCTGGGTGAGTCTCTCGTGGCCCAGCCACTGTTCGCTGACGTACTGGCAGCCCCCCTCTAACTCCGCGCAGAGATCGTGCAGCACTCTATTGGTTGCGTTGGCTCTCCATCTCAAGACCAACGTAAAGAGGATGGAGCAAAGCAATCCAGTCAGCGACATGATGAACTTGGCGCTGGCCACGTTCAGCAGGGTTCTGAGTCCATCGCTAGCGGCGGCGCCGGATGTGCGAAGGATTTCGCTGGTTTGATCCAGCGCTGCAACCAGGCCGAGAAAAGTCAGGAACAATCCTACGGATACGAATAAAGCGGGAATCTGCCTCCATATTCCGCGTTCCAAGCCAAGTTCTTCGCGCGCGAAAAACACCGACGGCCTTTCCGTATTTCGCAATTGCGTATGATCGTCATCCGGATCGATCGTTGTTTCCCTGAATTCCTCCCAAGCGGTTTGTAGTCGTTTGTAGTGGATGCCACGTTGAGAGGCGCGAATCCTTTTTGTAATATCGAAAAGGCGTAGTGACGTGATCCTCTCTCCGCCTAAATCATCGCTTGCCGGTTTGAGGATGTCGGCAAGCCAATTCGCCGCTCTGCAGAAATTCCGTGTTGCGAGTACGTGCCAAACCGAGAGGATCGCTAGCAGGAATAGCAGGCCCGCAGATATGATTCCTGGCGCCGCTTGTTCTCCCGTGATCAGGGCTGCCGTCGAAAGAATACCTTTTACGAGCCATTCGCCGAGCTCGGCTGCAATGGCGAATGGCGTGTCAAGAAAACTCATAAACGGGCGCGCGACTCAAGGCTGAGGCACGGGCAGAGGCAGCGCTTTAGGTGCGGGCATTTTCCATAGCTTCCGGACGAAAGCGGCTAATGATAATCAATCCGGCCCTCGCGGCTAGTGAGAGCACGATCCTGCGTAAACTTGCACGTGGCCAACAAGAACAGCCTATTTGACCGTTCCCCTGAATCCGAGCCGCCCCGAAAAAGGGGCAGGATCAAGTTTGAAGAGTTGCTATTCGAAAAGCAGGTTACCCCCAATGATCCTCTTTGTAGTCCAGTAATTCTCGCCCGTAGAACTGCTCCGTCTTATTTCCTTGTCTTACCCAGAAGTCAGTAAACTCTCTACTGTTCATGGGGCGTGCAAAGACTGGCTTCGAAGAAGCAGCCACGTCTACTCGGCATACATCTCTTCCGTCAACTTCCTGAAATGAGATTCGGCACAGTGAAGGAGACGGACCCGTAATTTTGTCGCCTATGAGCTGCGTCAGGAAAAGTTCGTATCCGTCCCGGTGTCCCCTGGAGAGGGTCTCGTAGTCTTGCTTTAGACCTTTTATAGTCCCGTCGTCGGCTACTCCAATAAGCAGTGTGCCCCCTTCGCTGTTCATGAAACCGGCAACGCTCTTCACAATTATCTGCTCGCTCTTGCCTTTCTTGTCGGTTCCATAACTCCACCGTGCGCTTTCTTTGAACTCAAGAACATTAGATTCTCCGTCGGCGATAAGGTCTTGGATTAACGAATGATCGCGAGTGGATTCAACCTGAGAGTCCCAGAGTTTCTCAAATCCTTTCCGGACGACCTGTCCGATTAGCCTCCGGCGCTTCTCGCAAAACTCTCCGTAGTCGAGCTGCTCCCAGCCGACTGGTAAAGCATGCCAATACTCTTGGCGCTTAATGCGCTCAGGGTCCATACGTGCCGCCATTTTCGGCCAATATATCTGCGGTGAGCTATTGGAAATCTCAAGATTATCGGACCAGTCCACAAAGGACATGTTGGCAATCGCGTTCACTCGCGCATGTTCAGTAATGTGAATGCTCTCCAAATATGCCCTGGGGAACAGATGATGACGCTCCATGTCTTTAACAGGCGTGACGGCGGGATCGAGCATGGCCGAAACTTTTTGCGCTGAGAAAAGCACCTCCGCTTCGAGAAGGTTCAAAGCAGCCCAATACGCCGCTAATGGGGGTGACTTAGCTGCTGATGTATCGAGTCTGTTGGGAAGCGTGATATCCCAATAATCCTTGGTAAAAGTATCGCGAACGATTCGATCGAGTGTTTCACAAAACGAATCCGCATCTCCCGGTGGAAGGTCCCCAATTCGACTTAAATCAGCTTCTAGCTGAGTCTCGGCCGACCCTGTATAGCGCCCAGTCGTGTGCGCCATAAACCACCATCTTGCAATAACCTCACGCAGCCTCTTTAGCTGCACGTCAAAATCTCTGCGACCGAGCAGCCATAGGATGTAAACGAAAATAAGTGCAGCCTGGGACGAAACCATTCGGCCAGAGCGAAATCCCGCATGGCGAAGACACTTCAAGTACTCATGCCAATTCGTGAGATCCAAAGTGGCCTCGTGCGCTGCTTGAAGCCTTGTAAACTGCGCCTCGCGCCGCTCGGAACTGAATTCCCCAGTATCCAAGTCTTTTCCGCGAAGAATAGAGTAAACGTAACGCAAGCGACCACGCCTGAATGCAAGTCCTACGGATGACCTAAGTAGTTGATCTGGAGAAGGTTCAATGAAGTAGTTGAATGGCGATGGGCCACGGGTACTCGGTGCTTTTGCCAGGCGCGCAAAAGTTTCGAGTTCTCGGCGCCCCTTTTCCCAGAACACCGACATCAGCGTCAAGATGAAATCTGCGTTGCTTAAGCGCACGCCCTCACTATTGATGCGCACGAATACTTCGGCAACGTGCTCCTCATCCACTGTCCGGTCGAGTTCGATTGCTTGAAATGGATAGTTTTGCAAATCCTTGAGTCGATCGATGTTCTCAACAAGCCGATTTTTCTCGGCTTCATCAAGTTCAACATCACGGTACGCTTGCACTCTTTCGAGGTAGCGAGTAGTAAAGCTATGGAACGCACCCTGAAAAACTTCTGAAATGTCAGGAATAAACTCGGGATCATTCTCAACGGCGGCATCAGTAACCTCGAATGTTTGATCATGGGGCCTGAAAGCTAGCCGAATCCGTCCTTGGCTATAGTCCTTCCGCACTACAGGAGTACCTGTAATAACAGCAAACAACGAAGTCAGGCGCTGTTGGCCGTCGACTATAAGTAGTGAGGGAGCTGCCTGTTTATCGTCCGTGCCTATTTGTTTAGCACCGGCGCCTGCGCCCGTGGACCAAAGTAATAGATAGCCGACGGGGAAGCCCTTATACATGGAATCAAAAAGATCGCGGACCCTGGCGTTGGTCCAAACAAATGGGCGTTGGATATCTGGTAGCGCTATCTCGCCGTGCTGGATGCGAGACAATAGGCCAGAAACGTTGTAGCTGGAATCTTTGAAAACGGTAACGGCCATGAAAGGCTCCCCCCAAACCAATGGAGGCGCAAGTATAGGAGAAACCGAAACTTCCTCCGTAGCAGCGGAAGGGTGACCTGCATAGCGATTTCTCAGCCTTACGAAGTGAGAGAATTCTCAGTTTTGAATAGCCCCACTTCCTGAGCAATCGGGCTGATCGCCTGCCCTGCCTCTCGATGCAAAGCCTAGAATATTCACCTGCAACGAGCTCCGTGTCCTTGGCAACCCTGAAAGACGCTCCGGTAGCCCACCCCATAAGCCTGGGGTTTGCGGTCTCTGTCTACATGTTGCTGAACGCCGTATCCGCATCGGCGGAGCCCGTCGTCGTCAGGGACTGCGAATCCTGTCCCGAGCTTGTTGTTATTCCGGCGGGCGGCTCTTTCGTCATGGGTGCGGAAGACGTCGAGGGACTGGCCTGGGGCATGCCCGAAGCCCTGGCGGCCAATGAGCAGCCGGTCGCCGCGATCACGATTGCTCACTCTTATGCCATCGGCCGTACTGAAGTCACGCGGGCCCAGTTTGCGGAATTCGTGGAGGAGACGGGCTTTACGACAATGAAAGGCTGTTCTCACCTCACCGATTGGGGCTGGCAGATGCAGCCGGAGTTCACCTGGCGCGATAACAGCATCGGCGACTCCGACGACCATCCGGCGCCGTGCCTGCGGCGCGCCGAGATACTGGCCTACCTGGATTGGTTGAGCGCCAGGACGGGGCACGCATTCCGCCTGCCCAGCGAGGCGGAATGGGAATACGCCGCGCGGGCGAATTCGAAGTTTGCCGCCTTCTGGGGTGAAGACTGGACGCAGGCCTGCGCATTTCAGAACGGCGCCGACCGGTCGTTCGCCGAAGTGGCCGCGGACATTCCCTACGATCAGTTCGCGGACTGCGACGATGGGTATGCCTTCACGGCGCCCGTCGCCAGCTTCGAGCCGAACGCCTTCGGGCTCTACGACGTTGCGGGCAACGTTTCGGAGCTGACGGCCGATTGCTATGCGCTGGGTCACGCGGACGCGCCCCGGGACGGAACGCCCTACATCGAGCCCTCCTGCCGAACGTGGGTGATCAAGGGCGGCTCCTGGGCCGGTTTCCCCGGCTTGCTGAGGGTTGCGACCCGCCTGCCCATATTCGCGACAACGGCCGGCTCGGGCTTCGGCTTCCGCGTGGCGCGCGACGTCGACTGATAAAATCAGGTCACCTCGTATTCGCGGGTATCGGAGCCATCTAATGTTCACTGGCGAGAAAGTTGCGCAAATGGCTGCTTACTTCATGAACAAGGAAGCGGAGCCACAAATGGCAATCCTGAAGCTGGTCAAGTTGCTGTATCTCGCGGATCGGGAGTCTATTGATAAGTATGACGAGCCGATCAGCTTCGATTACATGGTCTCCATGGTGCATGGCCCGGTGTTGTCCCGCACCCTGGATCTGATCAATGGTTTTGTTAGAGACAGGAATGGAGATCAGTGGGATGCTTGGATTTCCGGCAGGGAGGCACACAATGTGGCATTGAAGAAAAGCGCATCCCGTGACTGCCTGGACCATTTGAGTGATGCGGACATTGAAGTGCTCGCTGCGGTATGGGACAAGTTTGGTCACATGGATAAGTGGGAAATCCGGAATTACACGCATGAGCATCTCGATGAGTGGTCCGATCCCGGAGGCTCGTCAATGCCCATTAGCGAGATTGAAGTACTTCGCGCCCTCGGCCGCAGTGAGGATGAGGCAAGCGAGATTGCTCAGGCGATTTGCGAACAACGACAACTGGATCGCGTAATTTCCCAAGTCTAGCCAGGAGGCGAAAAACGCGATGCTTCAGCCTGGGGCAACAGTTCTTATTCCTTCAGGCCCTCCCAATGATCTGCAAAGGAAGCACCTGCATGTCGTTGTTGCCAGACATTCCGGACCGCCGGTCCAGATCTTGATGGTTTCTGTCTCTTCGATCGGAGCTCAGAAGTATGACGACACAACCGTACTGGATGCCGACGAGCACCCTTTCCTGAGGCATCGTAGCTACATAAAGTACCAGGTCGCACGCGTTGAATCTGAGACCGCCATTGAGCGCGGAATTCAATCCGGTTTGTTTGCCTTGCGTGAAGAGTTGGGCGAAGGAGTGTTGCGTCGAATCAGAGCTGGCTTCAGGTCCTCGCAGTTTGCGAAGCCATTTGCCAGGAACTTTTTGGACGACAGCGATCCGTAGCGCATCGGATAGTCCTCCTTACTTATTCCATCCCGCCTGCCCAGCACCGCGATCCTTCACTCAGGCGGGGAACCCCCGTCAACGAACTGACCATTTGACCAGAGTCCTTCTTTTATGGACGTATCCGGATTGGTCAGCCGTCCTTGACCGTTGGGCATGCCGTCTTTCCACTGGCCGATGTATTGGGTGCCGTCGTCATATTTCATGTGGCCCTGTCCATTGGTGCAATCGCCCTCGACACACTCGGCGAAGGCCTGATGACTGAAAAGGAGTACCAGAAGAAAGGATGCGGCATGTTTCATGCGATAACCCCCAACACCGGGTTCCGTGGACTCTCACCGCCCAGCTTGCAATTTCTCCCGCGCGTGCGTCAAATCGTGCTGCGTGCGACGTCGACTGAGGGCGCGTTGTGCGCAGATATACTGTTCTCAGGCTTCGGGCATCAGGGGGTATGCAATGCGTGCAATCACGTTCCTGGCAGCGATAGGGGCGCTTTCCCTATTCGCGGTTACGGCGCAGGCCGATGACGAAACCGTGTCCGATGCGTGCGCCGCGGCTCAGGCGGGCGTCGGGTCCGTTGCCGATGGTGGATCCCCGATCGACCTGGCGCTTTGCGCGTCGGAAGGGTCCACGAACCTGACGACCGTTACGACAGGCAACGTCAGCCAGTCTGTCGGCCAGGTCGGCGGTGAGCCGGTCAATGTCGTTTCCAGCGAGCTTGGGAATGTCAGCGTTGCAACAGGTCAGGTTGGCGACAAGCAGATCAACGTCACTTCCACCGACCTCGGCAATGTCACGGTGTCTGCGGGCCAGGTGGATGGTCGCGCGGTCAGCACCAGCACGGTCGAAGTCGGGAGTTCAACGGTGACGGTGGGAACCGTGGGCGAGCAGTCGATCAACCAGGTCACGACCGACGTCGGAAACTCCCGGCACACGAGCGGCCAGATCGGCGACCAGTCCGTCAACGCGGTCACGACGCAATTCGGCAACACGAGCGTTACGACGGGTCAGGTTGGCAGCGAGCCCGTGTCGCTAACGACGGTCGAAGTCGGCAACGTCACGATCACGACCGGTCAGGCCGGTGGAAAGCCAGTCACTACCACCACCGTCAAGATCGGCAACGTCGAACACAAGATCGACCTGCCCAGCAACTAAGTCGCAATACCTTTTCCGAAAGACTCCGGGCCGCTCGGACAAGTGGCCACAATTACTAATCTTCTCCGGCCTTTTCAAGAATGGCGCGGATTATCTCGTCCGAAAGTCTGAATCCGCTGGCCCGCAAACGGTTAAGTAATGGCCGGACACTGTGCGTCAAGCGCGCGTTCTTGGCCTCCACCAACATACCGGCCAGACCGGTTACTGTAATTCCGTGCCGCTGGGCGTACGTTCGACCAGCCGGCTCATCCATCAGGACAAGACAAGGTCTCCCGTGTCTGATCGCTAGAGTGAGCGTGCTCGCTTCTCCAGCGTCAAGGTTAGCGAACGCGATCAGGTCAGGCTCGACATCAACGACATCGATCCAACCGTCCTGAATAGCCTCGGCTAACTCTACAGCGCCGGGCAGTTGACCGCCGGCGAGCACTTCATCACGGACCGTTGCCGTTACGGTGATTTGATCAAACAGTGTTCGGAGCAGATGGAACGCCCCGGCCGCGGCCAGACCGATCAGAGGGCTGGCGTCTGCTGTGACGAGCCTTTCCGCCATGCGGCGATAACCTCCGTGTCCTCATGCACGCTGTCTGCGTTTCCTCTTACTACAGGGATGCCGATTCGCGACAAATGGCTGATGAAATCGCCGATTGCGAGACCGGCGAACCGTGCGGCGTGGCCAAGAGACAGGCTCTCGTCCCGATACAGCGCCGCGGCTAGCGCCCGCCGTATACCCGGCTCTGCCAAGAGCGTATCGTCATCGAGATGCACCAGCATGGCCTGGGGTTTGTGGCGATTCAGCACCATGACAGGATGCTCGCGCGCCGCACGGAGCGCCACGGACGGGTTGTTTTTCAGTTCACGAACGCTGAAAGCTTTCATCGTGCCTATATTATGCAGGAACTTTCTGTAGGAACAAAGAGGCAGATGCGCGAGTGCTAAGTCTCCTGCCAGACCGGAAGGCCGTCGTCTAGGGCGCTCATGAGGTTCTTCGGCTCGTAGGGTGCGTTGCCGGGATTGCGGGCGAAGCGTTTTCCGATGGACTCGACGGCGCTCGGGTGCGCGCTTTCGCCGGGGACGATGGCTCCGCCGGGGCGAATGTCGCCGCACTGCTTCGGGCCGATTTCGCGCTGGTAGGGACGCACACCAAAAAGGCGCAACGACTGGTAGCTCGCCGAAAACGAGTCTTCCAGCCTGCAGCGGTCCGCTGCTTCGCACTGCAAGCCCGCGATCGAGCCGGTGAAGTCCAGACCGTGGCGCGCGGCGCGGCCGGCCAGCCAGTCCAGAGCGATATTCGCCAGTCCGCAATCGCGGTAACCGCCGCCGATATTGGAATGCACGCCGGCGAACCAGACCTGCTCGATGGTCTGACCCTCCGCGGGAGCGCCGGTCCACAAGTCCGGCTGAAACGGGCGCCGGCGCTCGTCGACCGCCAGCGCGTGGTACGCATGCTCCACGTTGTCGCCCAACTGCGTGTTGTGAAAGGACACCTTCTTGCGCGTCAGCCGGCCGAGAATCGGCGTCGGGGCGCCCAGCGCGCCCACCGTGTCCCACACGCCGATGAATCGGATCGGGACCGGGCGCCGTGCAGGCTCGCCCGCTTTTTCCAGCCGATTTTGGACCATCGAGCCGTCGCGTTTGTCCGGTTGCAGGCGGTAAAGCGCATACGCTTCCGGCAACAGCCTCAGGTTCTCCTTTCTCAGCAGCCCCACAACGCCGATGAATCCCGCGAGCGAACGCACTGTATAGGCGCCCCTGCTGAACCCGAACAGGAACAGCTCGTCGCCTTCGCGCCAGTTGTTCGCGATGAAGCGATAGGCTTGCTGGATGTTCTCCGACAGCCCGCCGCCCAACCCGCCGCCGACGTACTTGTCGGCCATGCCCTGCGTGCCTACGCCGGTGTCGTAATAGACCACCTGCGGGACCTGCTCGCCGTCAACCGGCGCAAGGCCCCGCACGATCTTCAGGACATTGGTCGGCTCGGTCTCATCGGCCGGATTGTCGTGAACCTCCTGGTCCGGCTCGTTCCAGGTCCCATCGCAGCAGATCACCAGCCGCTTGCCGCCTCTCTCCACTTGCGCCACCCCTCTGCTTCATCCCAAAACAGCGCGCAAGCATACGCAAGTACAAAACTTATCGCCAGCTTGTTATTTTCGTAATTTCACTCCATTAGCGCAGGCAGGTACTTCTTCACATAGATTTAGTTCACAGGAACGGGCTCAATTCGAATCGTGGTCCTGGTGCGTTTATCCAGCGCGCCAAGCATGCGCATCAGCCGGTCGAGTGTGAAGCGGCTCAGATCGGCATTGCGCAAGCGAGAAAAATCGGCTGCGGCGAACCCAGTAAGGCGGGCGGCACCTCGCACAGTCAATTCACGCTCGTCCAGGACTGCAATGACTCGAGCGGCAATAACCGCTTTGGCCTGCTTGAGATCCGCATCGGGATCTCCGAAGTCACGAAAGACATTTCCGCTTCCTCGAACTAGTTCAACGTCTCTCTTACTCATTTCCGCAACGCCCGGACCCATCCAATGGGTCGCGTGTTTTCCGTCACGGTGCGATGTTGTCAGATATGACAACGGCTGTCAATCACTTTGGTCATATCCTTATATCGCCAATGTGCTCAACGAAAAAGCCCCGAGGGATCGGCCTTGCTCAAGATCGCCGGTCTTGGGAAAGACCGGGAGCAAAGCGTACTGCCTAGGGGCGAATGCCGCCTATGTTAAAACACTGCGTTATTCGCAGCAAACGCTATAGCGGCGGGAAATTCTTTGCAGTTATGAACTTTTCCAATATGAAGCAAATGAGGAGGGAATTGGGGTTGTTGGGTATGGGTTCGCGGTTGCTCTGGGCGGTAGCTTTATTCGCGGCTTTCTTTGGCGGGCCTTTGCGGGCTGATTCCACTGACTTGGGCGACGCGGATTGCTTTCGGGAGCTGGCTTCGATCGACTACGGGCATTCGAGTGAAGGGCTGGAGAACAACCGGTTTCGCTATGTTTTCCAGCACACTGACGAGTATCCGTACTACAGGTTTGTCGAGGGTGTCTTTATCGGCATTCGAACTCCGGGGACCGGGCCCGGCGCCATGGTTCCGAACCGAAATTACTGGAGCTTCGTTCAGGGGCGCGAGGGCGTCGGCGCTGAGGACCACATCTCGCTGTTTCACGACATTCGGGGCGTGGCCGATGTGAGCGGCGTTCCGGTGGAGATTGATGTCGGCGGCGACTTCGCTTTCTTTCTTTACCCGAGATCGGCCACCGATTACACGACCTACCACGCGAACGCCGCCCACGGGGGTAGCTTCAGCGTGCTCGCAACGACCGACAAAGGCGCCGAATTCATCGGCACGCGGAAATCGGGGAACTGGCGCCTGGGCGAGAACACCGTGCTGCGGCTTTACAGTTCGCGCTTCAGCCAGTGCGACGTCTGGTGCGACGGCGAATACGACGGCAAGTACCTGAGAACCGTGTTCATGGTCGAAAACACCGTAACCGTGGGCGGCAGGACGCATCGAAGGGACAAGATCTGCAGGTTGCCCTATTACCCCCTGGTCGTGACCAACTCGACCGCGCTGCTCCCCGCAGTGCACGACGAGCTCGCCGTGCGGGCCGACCGGATACATGCGGCCAGGGTCGTGAACGGGCTTGAACCGTCCTCTTCGGACGAGTGGACCGCGTCTTTCGAGCGGGTCGATCCTGCAGTGCTGGTGAAAGTCGCAACAATGCCCAGGGACCATCGCGGCGACTTCTCGACGGACACGCGGTTCGGGACGGTGAAGATCCGGTTCACGCGCGATTTCAGCGAGGATAACGACGACCTCAGAAGCGGGGCGTTCTATCGCGGGAATTACCGGTATTGGACCCACTCAATCGTCGGCCGGCTGCTGGTCGACGACCGGGACCTGGGGCCGGTGACCGTCGTCAATCTCGGAGAGATCAACCAGGGCCATAACCTCAGGACGGTGGTGCTGGATCAGAAATTCCGCACGGCCGGTTCAAGCTACCGCAACGACAACGGCGGGCTGCAGTGCGGGGACAATGCCTGCGACATCGTCGTTCAAAGGCAACTGCTGAGACTGCACTGACGCAAGCCGCGCCAGCACCGGCGCTCAGTAGGCCGCCTCGTAGATCCGCAACGCGTCCTGCTCACTCACTTTTCGCGGATTGTTGACCAGCAGGCGTTGCTGCAGCATGGCGTCGCTTGCGAGCATCGGCAGGCTGTCTTCGGGCACGTTCAGTTCGCGGAGCTTCGACGGCATCTTCAGCCGGTCCACAAGCGCCTCGAAGTAGTCGGGCAACGACTCGGAAGCGCTACCCTCGCCTGCCCCTGGCATGACGATCTCGGCAAGCGTCGCGTACTGGTCCGCTGCCGTTTCGTAGTTGAACCGCAATACGTGCGGCAACACCAGCGAGTTGCTGAGGCCGTGCGGAATGTGGAAGTGGCCGCCCAGCGGATAGGCGAGTGCATGGACGGCGGCGACCGGGGAGTTGGCGAACGCCTGTCCGGCCAGGAGGGAGCCGAACAGCATGGCCGTGCGCGCCGCCAAGTCGCCGCCATCGTGCACGGCTGTTTCGATATTGGCCGACATCAGTGTCAGTGCCTGCGTCGCCAGCATGTCCGAGTAGGGATTCTTGTGAATCGCGCTGGTGAAGGACTCGGTCGCATGGACCATCGCGTCGATTCCGGTCGCGGCGGTCACGTGCGGCGGCAGGCCGACGGTGAGCTCGGGATCCAGCAATGCGACGTCGGGCAGCAGTTGCGGCGCGACGACCGCGGCCTTGGTTGTGGCCCCGGTCGTGATGATGGATATGGGCGTGACCTCGGAACCGGTCCCGGCGGTCGTGGGGATCTGGACCAGCGGCAGCCTTTCGCCGGTGAGGTTGCCGATTCCGTACGCGTCGGAAAGCGCCTGCGACGAATAGCACAACGCGGCGATCAGCTTGGCCACGTCCATCGAGCTGCCCCCGCCCAGCCCGACTACCGTGCCGGTCTTCTGGTTGCGCGCGAGGTCAAGCGCGTTCAGCACGATGTCTTCCGGCGGGTCGGCCCGGACGTCCTGAAATACCGAACACGCCAGGCCCGCGGAGGACAGGCTGTCCAATGCCGCCTCGTGCAGTCCCGCCGCAATGATTCCGGGATCGGTCACCAGGAACACCTTGCCGGGGGACAGATCGGCGCAAATTTCGCCGAGCTGGCCGATTGCGCCGGGCTCACAGACGATCGAGCGCGTCGTGCTGAACCTGAGTGGTCTTATGTCTTCTGAAGTCATTGTTCTGCAATGGCCTTTGCCAACGTCTTGACGCTTTCGCCGGCGACGTCGAGCACCCCGAAGGGCATGAAGCCGTGGAACGCGGACGCGAAGTGCGTTGCGCTGACACGAACGCCGCTTTCCCTGAGCTTCTCGGCAAACAGCCTGCCTTCGTCCAGGTTCGGGTCGTGTCCGCTGGTGATGATCGTGGTCGGCGGCAGCGATTCAAGGTCGGGGATGAACATCGGCGACACCAGCGGATCTTCGGTGAGGGTGTCCTCATCCAGGTACCACTGCTTCGCGGCCGTCAGGCCCGCCCGTCCGACCAGGTAGTTCCCGTCGCCGAACGAGATCCTTGATGCGTAGGCTTCGTGGTCGTCGCGCAGGTCGAGGAACGGGTAAAGGAGATAGAGCGCGTTCACGCGGTAGTCCGTCTGCCGCGCAATCTGCCAGGAAACGGCCGTCGCCAGGGCGGCGCCGGCGCTGTCGCCCATGGCGCCGATCCGCTCGGGATCGATTCCCAGCGCATCGCTGTTCTCGAAGGCCCAGAGCGCGGCCTCGTAGCAGTCCTCGTGGGCGGCGGGAAACTTGTGTTCCGGGGCACGGCGAAAATCGACCGAGAGATAGTGCGCCCCGGTCTCCGCGCTCAGTCGCTGCACGAATCCGTCGTAGCTGTCCATGTCGCCGACGCTCCAGCCGCCGCCGTGAAAGAACAGCACCAGTTTCGTCTTCGAATCGGCGGGGGCGCGACTCCCCCGGTAGAAGCGGGCGGGGATTTCCCTGTCACCGGTCGGGATCCGGAAGTCCCGCGTTTCGACGTCATTGGCCCTTTCTCCGAGGAAGGTCTCCATCAGCGCAGCCGTGTACTTGCGGCCTATGGCGACCGGGTCGCTTTCGGAAGCCAGGATTCCCATCAGGATGCCCTGGGCATTCTCAAGCAGCTCGGCGCACTGCCGGTCAATCATCACGTTCGCCCCTCGCGGCCTTGCGGCGCTTCAGTCAAAGCGCCACAAAAGCCGAATATCGTACAGGCGAGGCATGCCCATGAAGGCCGTTTCCACGCCGGAAAACTCCGCGGTATTGAAGCTCTGCGCGGCGCGCGCCCTGTCCGTCAGGTTGGTGCCGCCCAGACGCACTTCCCAGCGCTCGTCGTCGCCCGAAACTGACACGAAAGCGTTGATGTAGGTCGCCGCGGCGACGGCGAGGTTCGGGGAGTCCGTCGATTCATTGGCGTGGCCGCCCTTGTAGGCGATATCGACGTGCACCGTCGCCGCGACGTTCGGGGTGAGCTGGTCCGACCAGGTCATGCCCAGGAAGCCGGTCCACTCGGGCGCATTCGGCAGGCGCCGATCGCTGACGTCGGTGAGCATGCCGAGAACGAGTATCTCGAATTCCTCGTATTCCGCGTTCAGATAGCCGAGCGAAGCGTCGATCGAAAGACGGTCGTTGGGCCGGTAGGACATCACGCCCTCCACGCCGTGAATCTTCGCCGACGCCGCGTTGGTGAACAGGCTGACGAACTGCCCGGTCACGGGGTCCTGGCCGAAGCCGTTCAACTGCAAGTCCTTGTAGTCGTTGTAGAAATACGCTGCCGACCAGGTGAAACGGTTGTCCGCGCCCCGGCCCTTTAAGCCCGCCTCGTAGGTCCAGACGGTCTCCGGGTCGAACGGCTTGAACTCGCTGCTGGCAAACGTCCGCCCCGGGAAACCGCCGCTCTTGAAGCCGCGCGAAATGGACCCGTAGACCGTGAGGCCGTCGTTCGGCTGGTACGAAAGCACCGCGCGCGGGGTGACCGCGCTCCAGTCCTGCTCGTCCTGCAGGTTCTCGCCGGGAAACCCGGCGCCGGCCAGAAACGGCGGCCGATCCAGGCTCAAGGAGAGCGTCGGGTCAAAGAAGAATTCGCCGCGCCGGGTGACCTCTTTCTCGTCGTTGGTGTAGCGCGCGCCGATCTCGAAGCTGGTCGTATCCGTAATGGGAAAGGTGATGTCGGCAAACACGGCCATCGAGCTCGTACGCTGGTCGCTTTCGCCGTATCCGCCGGATGGGACGCCGACACTGATGATCGGGAAATAGAACCCGAGGAACTGGAACGATGCCGACGCGTCGTCGAATCCCGCCAGCACGACGTCGTCGTCATTGAACAGGTATACGCCGCCCGTGAACGACAGGCCGCTGTCGCGCTCCAGCGCGAACCGCAGCTCCGTGGAAAACTGGTCGTCGTCTTCATAAACGGGAATGTCGAGCACCGGAAATGGCGTGCTGTCGGCATCCAGGATGAAATCCCAGGAGAGCTTGCGGTAGGCGGTGATGCTTTCCAGGTACCAGTCGTCGCTGAACTGCCACTTGATCTTGAACGAGGCGCCGTGCGTCGTCAGGTCGGCAAAGGTGTTCGCCGTGCCTTCCACGACATAGGGCGAACCGAACGCTTCCTCCGTCGGCAGGTAGGTCCTCGGGGTGAACGGAGCGCCTACCGGGTCCTCGAACAGCGTGAGCGGGGTTTTCCGGATCGGTGTAAGCGAGCGGTCCGGACGCTCGAATTTCCCTTCGACGCGCAGTGAGAAACTCAGGCTGTCGCTCGCCTCGAAATCCAGTCCGGACCGGAACGACAGCGTGTCGGTGTCGCCGTCGGTGCCGCCGAGCACCGCGTTCTCGGAATGCCCGTCGCGCTGTATGCCGGAGACGGCGATCTTGCCTTTCCAACGGCCGTCGCCGCTCAACGGTCCGCTTATGCGGCCGTTGTAGATCCTCGTGGCGAGATTGCCGGCGCCGACCTCCGCGAACGCTTCAACTTGGTCGGACGGCGCGCGGGTGATCAGCTTGACGGCGCCCCCGGGGGAGTTTCGCCCGTACAGCGTTCCCTGCGGTCCGCGCAGGACCTCGACGCGCTCGATGTCAAACAGTTCCACGAAGGCGGCCTGGGTGCGCGCGACGTAGACGTCATCGATATAGACGCCCACGCCCGGCTCGACAAACGGCAGGGAGTCATTCTGGCCGATGCCGCGCAGATAGACCGCGGCATTCGAGGAATCGCTTCTCTGAAAGTGAAAATTCGGGACCGCGTACTGCACCTGGCGCATGTCGGTCGCCTGCAGGTCGCGAAGCTGGCGCTCGCTGAAGGCCGAAACCGAACCGGGCACGCTCCACAGCGACTCCTCCCTGCGCCGCGCCGTGACGATGATCTCGTCGATTACGTTGGCCTGCCTGTCGCTGGCCGCCTCCTGGGCGAGAGCGGTACTGCTGAAGTCGAAAAATGCCAGGACTGCGACAACGCTTGCGAGGGCAACGGGCCGGATTCGGCGAACTGTCTTGTTGGGCCACATGGTGCGATTACTCCATTTGTAGCTGTATATACAGCGAATCGAATATTCCCCAATCCGTATTTGACGATTGCCCGAGGCGGGCCGCAATGACAAAGCAGGACATCTGAGAGGGACAATTGTGGCCACCGGCGTGGTACTGTATGGACATGCCGAATAACAGCCCTCCCGTGCGTTCGGCGAACGGTCCGGGCATTCCGTTCGTGGACGATTCCCTGTTCGAACCGCTGTCGAGAGCGGCCTCGACCAGCGGCATCGACCTGGCCGCCGTGCTGCGGGAAATTCGGCGCCGGCCGCCCGGCGGGAACGGCGAACCGGAGCCCGTCCTGGTCTCCGACTACTTCCGGCTCCTCGGGAAACTGGCCAACCTGACCAGCGACGAGACGGTGCTGATGTCGAAGCGGCCGCTGTTGCCGGGCGCGTTCCATTTCGTGATGTCGCAGGCGGCCGGCTCGAAACGCTTCGACGGCATGCTGCGCAAGATTGCGAACGGCTTCAACCTGTTGCACGGCCGCGTCTACAACCACGTGATGACGCAGGGCGACAAGCTGATCTACGCCGTCGACAACAAGGACTTTCCCACCCCGTTCGAGTTGACAGCCCGCCAGTTGCACAGTTTTCTCGAGTGCATCGTGATCCTCATGCACACGCTATACGGCATTTGCGCGGGCGCCGAAATCGATTCCTACCTGTTGAAGGTCACGACCAAACGGCGCCTGGGAAAATCGCGCGAACACGCGGGCAACCGGCTCAACCAGCTCGCCTACTGGGGCGTCCCGATCGCCTACGGAAGCAGGAATTACGCGCTGATCTACGACTACTCCGTCGCCGCCCTGCCGGTGAAGCTGCGGCCTGCCGACCTGCCCCGGCCGAACGCGATCTTCGGAGAAGTGGCCCGGCTGATCGAGAGCAATCTCAGGGTTTCGCCCGCGAACGTGCCGATCGTGGACCGGGTCGTCGACCTGATCCTGACGCAGACCGTGTCCGCCAATGAGCTGGCAATGCAGCTCAACCTCAGCGCCAGGACCTTGCGGCGCCGCCTGGCGGAGTCGAACACGTCGTTTCAGGAAGTCAGGCGCATGGCCCTGAACGCGCGCGCAAAGCGATTGTTGTCCCAGGATCTCCTCGCCGGCGAAGTCGCCGAAGAGCTCGACTATTCGGACGAGCGGAGCTTTCGGCGCGCGTTCATCCGCTGGAACCGGGTCTCGCCTTCGAAGTGGCGCGCCGGATCATGAGGTTGTCGGGTTCATGAACGGGCATTTCTACGAGAGCCGTTGCGGTCTGAAGTTCTTTTATCGCGACTCTCCCGCCTCAACTGACTCTGGGCTGGCGCCGGTGGTGTGCCTGCACGGTCTCACCCGCAACAGCGAGGACTTCGTGGAACTCGCCGGGCACCTCAGGCCTTCCCGGCGCGTCCTGGCCCTCGACTTCCGGGGAAGGGGCCGTTCCGATTTCGACCCGGACTACCGCAACTACTTTCCGACCACGTATGCGAACGATGTCGTCGAGTGGCTGGACCACCAGGGAATCGAGTCGGCGGTCTTCTGCGGTACCTCGCTGGGCGGCATCGTGACGATGGTCCTGGCCGAGCAGGCGCCGGAGCTGTTCGCGGGCGCCATCATCAACGACATCGGTCCGGAAGTCTCGATGGTCGGCATTCTGAGGATCGCCCAGTACGTCGGCAAGCTGAAGCCGGCGGAGAACTGGGACGACGCGATCGCCAACACGAAAATCATGTTCGAAGTCGCCTTTCCCGACGCCGATGCCGCCACCTGGGACCTGATTGCCGGGCGCACCTACCGCATCGGCGCCGACGGCAAGCCGGTCCTGAAATCCGATCCCAATATCGGCAAGGCGTTCCAGGAGCTCGGCGGCTCGCCCGCGGACCCCTGGGGCCTGTTCGAGAAACTCGGGAAGTTCCCCCTGCTCGCCCTGCGCGGCGAGACCTCGGACCTGTTGGCTCCCGAGACGCTCGTCGAAATGGCGGAGCGGGTCCCGCCCCTGGTCACCTGCACAGTCGCCAACCGCGGCCACGCACCCTGGCTCAACGAGCCCGACGCTTTGGCCGCCATCGATTCCTTCCTGGCGTCGGTTCCCTAGCAGAAATACGGCAAAATCCAACTTCCGGAATAGAGCGGTTGGGGTACTCAATGGAGGTAAACATGCGATTCACAGGCGCGTTTCTTGCGGTGGCTATGTGTTTTTCGGCAGCGCAGGCAGGCGCTCAGGACGTCGGCGAGGCGTTTCAGGACTGCGACCACTGCCCCGAAATGATGGTCATTCCATCGGGGACGGCTGTGCTCGGCTCGGAGCCCTGGGACCAGGACCGCAAGGGAAACGAAGGCTTCACTCGCGAGGTCAGCATCGTGTACAAGCTGGCCGTTTCGAAATACGAGACCACGCGGGCGCAGTTCCGCACCTTCGTCGAAGCAACGGGTTACCAAACCACCTACCAGGAGCCCCGCGTGGGCTGCAACACGTGGACCCATGACCGCGTGATCGGCTACGTCCTCGATCACAACTGGGACACGCCCGGCCACGACCAGCGCGAAGATCATCCGGCAATCTGCCTGAGCGTCGAAGATGCGGCCGCCTATGTCGCCTGGCTTGCGGAAGCTACGGGCAGACCGTACCGGATGCTGTCTTCAACGGAGTTCGAGTACGCCACGCGCGCCGGCACGCGTGGGCCGTGGTTCTGGGGCACGACGAACAGCGACGCCTGCGAATACGCGAACGTGGCGGACGATACATTTCGCCGGCTGTACGACTACGCGCCGGTTTTCGCTTGCGACGACGGCTACGAGCGGACCGCGCCCGTCGGCTCGTTCAAGCCCAATCCCTGGGGGCTGTACGACATGCTGGGAAATGCCTGGGAGTGGACGGAAGACTGCACCCATGACGACATGACGGGCGTGCCCACCGATGGCCGTGCGTGGCTCGAGGAAGACGACGGCCGGTGCGAGTGGCGCGTGCCGAGGGGCGGAGCATGGGTCTCCGGCACCGACTGGGTGCGCGCCGCCGCCCAATCCAACGACCACTACTACTACCACAGCCAGCTGATCGGCTTTCGCGTGGCCCTGACGCTGGAAGACTAGCCGGCGGGATCGGCGTTCAGGGGCTCTGCGCGCCCTCCAGTTCGTACAGGACGATGAGGTTGCCGTCCCAATCGTGGAACCCCGTTTCGATTCCAACCTCCTGATCGACCGTAATTAGCGTTTTCTCGCGCAGCATGCTCAGGTCCAGGCCGGGCAAGGCGGCCCGGATCGCGTCCAGCCGGCCATTCGCGTTGATCACCACGGCGCCCCGGCGGATGCGGTCCTGCTCGTCCGGCAGCAGCCCGGGCACTTCGTAGATCCCCAGCGTGCGCGACTGCTCCGACCCTGCGTTCAGCGTCGCGAACCGCGTGGGGGCCGTGTTGGGAACATTGAAAAGGTCGTAAGACAATGAATCGGAGTCCGGCGTATTCTCGGTATCGATCTCCATCCCGAACAGATCGATCCAGAGCGTGTACGCCCGCTCCAGGTCCGAAACCACGATATTGCCGCGCCTGAAAAGAACGCCGTCATACACCGCCTCGCTTGGAGGCCCAGCGCCATCAGCGTCCTGATTCTCGATGGCGTCGGGCGAGCACGCGGCCAACAACAGGACCAGGGTGCCGAAAGTTGCGCTTCGCATTATGGTCCGCCCCGCGCTGGGGCACCTTCTTGCTAGTTCGTCGCCGCCATCGCCCGCAGGCTCCGGAACGAGACCAGCTTGCGCTGCCGGTCGTCCCATAGCGCCAGGGGCACGCACTTGAAGCTCTCCCACATCGTCAGGCGGTTGACTTGGCGCAGTTCGGGGATGTCCTTCAGGCACTCGTAGAGGCGGTAACTGGGAATGCGGCTTCTCAGATGATGAACGTGGTGGATGCCGATGTTGGCGGTGAGCCAGCGCAGCGGCGCGGGCAGGTCGTAGAACGAACTGCCCTCCAGCGCCTGTCGGCGGAAATCCCACTCTTCCTGGCCGTCCCATTCCGTTTCCTGGAACTGGTGCTGCACGTAGAACAGCCACACGCCGATCGTGCCGGCGAACAAGACCGTCGCGAGATGCACGACGACAAAGGTTAGCGCGCCCACGACCAGCGACGCGGCAATGGCGATGGCGAGGATCGCGGCATTGGTGCTCATTACGCTGATCCAACCGTCCTTGAGGTCGCGGATCAGTTCAAGCGGCATGCGGTGTTTCAGGACGAAGATGTAGGTAGGGCCAAGTCCGAACAGCACGGCCGGGTGCCGGTAGACGCGATAGAGAAACTGCCGCCACGGCGTCAGGCTCCGGTATTCGCTGACCGTGAGCGTGGAGATGTCGCCCGTGCCGCGCATGTCCAGGTTTCCCGACGTGGCGTGATGGCCGTCGTGCAGCCGGCGCCAGTAGGCATACGGCGTCCAGCAAAGTACCCCGATGACGCGGCCCACCCGGTTGTTCCACTTGCGGGTACGGAAGAACGAGCCGTGGCCGCAGTCGTGCTGGATCATGAACAGGCGCACCAGGAAAACGCCCGACGGTATGGAGAGAAGCGCAAACAGCCAATGCACGTAAGCGACGCCGATCAACGCCCCCAGCCAGCAACTCAGGAACAGGAACCCGGAAACGGAGAGTTCCCACAGCGCGCGGCCCAGCTTTGCACGGCAATACTTGGACAGCCTGCCGGCCAATTGCGAGAGTTCCTGCCCACCCATCGGGGAAAATGCTATCGTGCCGGACTTGGTGTTGTAAAGGTGCAGGAAATTTTGAAGGTTTTTCTTCTGCTATTGATCGCTGTTGCAATGGCGCCGGAATCGGGCGCCGGGCAGACGGATCTTGCGGAGCCGGGCGCCACGTTCAGGGACTGCGAGGACTGTCCGGAGATGGTCGTCGTTCCGCCGGGGCGCTTTCTCATGGGGTCGCCGGACTCCGAGGCCGGCAGGATGGCGCACGAGGGCCCGCAAAGGCAGGTGACCATTTCGAAACCGATGGCGGTGTCGCGATTCGAAGTCACCGTCGGCCAGTACGCGAGATTCGTCGATGAGACGGGGCATGATTCGGGAGATGCCTGCGTGGTCTGGGCCGGCGTCGACGGGGGAAGCGTAGTTCAGGGGAAGAACTGGCAGGACCCGAATTTTCCGCAGGCTGACGACCACCCGGTGGTCTGTATTTCCTGGAACGACGCCAGGGCCTATATCGAATGGCTGGGCCGCACCACCGGCAAGCCGTACCGGTTCCTTTCCGAGTCAGAGTGGGAATACATGGCCCGCGCCGGAACCACGACGCGCTATTCCTTCGGGGACAGCGAGGAAGGGATTTGCGGCTACGCGAACGTTCCGGACCTGTCCGCCGAGCCGGTTACCCAGGGGTCGAACTGGCAATACGTGAACTGCGACGACGGCTATGGCGTGCAGTCCGCTCCGGTCGGGTCCTATGCGCCCAACGCATTCGGGCTGCATGACGTGCACGGGAACGTCTGGGAATGGACCGAAGACTGCTATCACGACAGCTTCGTTGGAGCGCCGAGCGACGGCGCGCCGCGGCTGTCGGATGAGTGCGCGACCCGCGTGGTAAAAGGCGGCAGCCTGAGCGCGCCCGCTTATCTCAGCCGTTCCGCGGTCCGCTTTTTCGGCGCTCTGGAATTTCTGCCCGAAAGCGACAAACTGCTGCTGGGCGAATTCCGCAATTTCAATCTGGGACTGCGGGTCGCCAGGAACCTGGACTGAAACAGTTGCGCTTAGCCGTCATGCCGAACGCCGGGGCGTAACCGACCAGTCTTCGCATTCGAGTCCCTTCACGCGCTGGAATTCCCGGCTGTTGGCCGTTACCAGCACCATTTTGCGGGCGCGGGCCTGTCCCGCAATCAGCAGGTCATACGGGCCTATCGGGCGCCCCGCCGCTTCAAGTTCACTTCGGATGGCGCCGGCCGTCCGGGCGTCGGACGCGTCGAAGGAGACAACCTCGAAACCGATTCGATCCAGCAACTCCAGGTTTTGATTCGCGTGCCTGCTCTTCCAGGCGCCGTAGTAGAGCTCGTACGCGACCGGTGCCGGCAGGCCGACTTCCTCCGGCTTATGGCGGCGCAGCCTTGCGAGAAGCGGTGGTGAAGAGTTGTTGAGGAGTGCGATGCAGGCATTGGTGTCAAGCAGATAGCGCATCACTCGAAAGCACCCTCGAGTTCCGGCTGATCGGGGAGTTCGGGTTGATCGCGCCCCGCAGCGAAGAAGTCGCTTGAGAACTTGCCGGCGATTTCATCCAGCCACTCCCAATCGGACACCAAAGGCTCGAGTATTACCGCGGAGCCCTGCCTGCGGATCCGCACTGCATCGCCGTTCATGCGAAATTCCTTGGGCAGCCGCACGGCCTGGGAGCGCCCGGACCAGAAAATTTTGGCGGTGTCGGACATCGGGAAGTTCCTTCAGCCAGTGATATATATCAGTGGTATATATCACCAGGCGGCGGCAAACGCAAGTCCAGAATCACCCGCATACGCCGGAAATCAGTCGCTCCCGGCTCAAATCTCGTAGATCGACTCGAATCCGCCGAAGATCATCCGCATGCCGTCGAACGGGACAGGGTTCTTCTCCATGTCGAACCGGGGGTCGGTCTTTGCAAGGTCGTGCATTCGCTCCATAGCCTCGTCGCGGGTGGCCTTGTCGGGCCACTCGACCCAGGAAAAGGCGACCGTTTCGTCGTCTTTCGCTTTGACCGCCTTGCGGAAGTCCGTGTGCTTGCCGTCGGGCACGTCGTCGCCCCAGCATTCGACCACGCGGGTGGCGCCGAGCTCCAGGAAAAGGCCGTCGATGCCGCGCGCGTGGTCGAGGAACGCCTGCTTGTTGGCAGCCGGAACCGCCATCACGAAACCGTCGATATAACCCATGCCGCTACTCCTGGTGCGTTATTACTCCCATGCTAAACCCGTCACGCAACGTTTCGCTGCCGTAAAGGCTTGACTCTATCTGTCTAGATGAATAAGCTAGCCAGATTAGACGGATGGAGAAATCCTCATGGTCAAGTGGCCGCTTCAAGACGCCAAGAATCGGTTTAGCGCCGTTGTTGACGCCGCGCTTTCCGGCGATCCGCAGCAGGTAACCCGGCGCGGCAAACCGGCGGTCGTAGTGCTTGCCGTGGACGAGTACGAGCGCCTGTGCCATATGGAAAAGGCGGCCGCGCCCAGCTTTGCCGACCTGCTGCTCGCGATACCTCAGGACGGCGAGGAGTTTGATCGCCTTCGTTTACCTGCCAGATCGCTCAATTTCTGATGTTTCTGATCGACACGGATGTCCTCTCAGCATTGCGCAGGCGGGAGCGCCACCCGCGGACCGCTCGCTGGATGTCGAGGCAAAGAGCGGGGGATTTGTATTTGAGCGTTGTGTCTATCGGCGAAATCGAACGGGGGATCATTCGTCAAGAGCGCTCAAACCCGGACTTCGCGCAGTCGCTTGCTCTGTGGCTGGACAGTGTCATCAAGCTGTACGGCGAACAGATTCTGGGTGTGAATCTGGCCACCGCGCGGAGATGGGGTCAACTATCCGCCAGGATTGGCAACGACAGTGTCGATCTGCTCGTCGCCGCCACAGCCCTTGAACATGGGCTGTCCGTCGTAACGTGCAACGTGCGTCACTTTAAGCCGACAGGCGTCAGCGTGATCGATCCGTCCGCGGAGGCTGACTAGACCCACACCACCCCGGTTGCTCGCCTGTCTGGCGCGATAGTTCAGTCGCCGGGCGCTTGGGAGGAGGCTGCGGCGAGTCGGGCCAGGCCGGCGTGGAGGGCGGCGTATTCTTCCGGAGCGGAAGCTGCCATTACGATTTCAGCGGCGTCGCGGGCGGCGTACTGTTCGGGCGCTGCGCTTGAGAGGCTTGCGTTTGCATCGGTCAGGGCGGCGTTCTTGAGCGGGGCGGCAGCCGCCAGTGCGGAGGTCGCGGTTTCGAGTGCGGCCCTGTCTGCCTCATCGTCCGAGGCCGCTGAAGCCGCGTAGGCAGCGGTGTAGGCCGAGTATTCTTCCGGTGCTGCCGCGGCGAGCGCCACTTCGGCCATATTGGCTTCCGCTGCCTCCTCAGGCGCTGCAGCGGAAAGCGCGATCAGGTCTCGCGTGTAGGCAATGAATTCGGCCGGCGCCCTGGTGGAGAGGGCTTGCTCGGCTGCCGCCGTCGCCTCGATTTCAGCCGGGGCGATGGCCCGCAGGCTCTCGGCTACGGCCATGAGCGCAGCGAGTTCTTCCGGCGCCGCTTCGGAAAGGGCCGCCATCGCGGATTCCAGGTCCGCACCGTTTTCGGCGCCATCATCACCGGCCGGTGCCGTGGCCGCGATTGCGGCAGCGGCAGCAACGGCGAGCGTTTCTTCGGGCGCCATCGCCCCAAGCGCAACCTCGCCGGCAACCAGGGATTCAACAAGGGAGCGTTCTGAAGGACCCGACCAATCGGCGGCAGACGATTCCGGGGCACCGGACGCGGCTGCGTCGTCGGTAACGTCTTCGGACTCCTGGGGCGCATCGCCGCACGAGGACAGCATCGTGGCCGCAATGGCAATGGCGGCATATCGGATCAGTTTGTTCATAAGCTATACCTGCACGACATTCGTGCCGATGGTGTTGATGGGTTCGGCGCCGTCTTCGGTGATCAGCATGAGATCCTCGAGATGCGACGAGCCGCCCATGCCGGTGGCGCCCATGGGGCAGTCCACGCTAAGGACCATGCGCGGCTCGAGCACGATGTCCTCGCGCGGCGGCGATCCCATCGTGCCCACGTGGTCGGTGTGGTAGAGGCCCACCGAGTGCGGGCTGAACGAAATGGAGAAGTCGGCGCCCATCTTGCGCAGCGCCTCCTGGCCCATACTTCGCACTTCCGAGAACTTCACGCCGGGCTTGAGGTTCTCGCGCACGTGGTCCCAGGACCGGGCCGTGAGTTCGGACACCTTCCGCATACTCTTCACCGGCTCGCCTATGTAGATCGCTCGGGCGAAGTCGCCGTGATAGCCCATGTATTCGCTCACGCAGTCGATGGAGAAGCACTGGCCGTCGCGCAGCGTGGCCGAGTAGGTGGGCGAGCTGACGCGGTCGATCACCATGAACACGCCGCGCATGCCGCGTGCGGCGGCAGCGGCGAAGAACGTGGCGCGCAGTTCGCGCACGTCGGCGCCGGCGCGCACGGTGGAGGCCGCCTGCAACGCGGCTTCGGCGTTGGCCTGGGCAGCGTAGCGCATGAGCTGGATCTCGACGTCGGACTTGACCGGGCGGATGCGCCTTAGCGCATCGTCGGCGCTGACGACGGTGGCGTCGGGCGCCGCCTCCGTGACGTTGCGGATCACCGGCTGCACGTCGGCGGCGACGCGCCCGCCGGCCACGCCGGTTTCTTTCAAGGCGTTGGCCAGCGCGTACTTGAGGTTCGGCCGGGCGGCTTCGGAACGCACGGCGCGCTCGACGATGCTGAGTCGCGTGGTCTCGATGAAATCCAGCGGCTCGTGCTCGAGGTCCGGATACAGCGGCAGTTGGTCCAGGCCCAGCTCCGCGTCTTCGGCCTCATCCGCCCCCGGGGCCGCATAGAGATACGCCGGGAAGTCAGAGTGCCGGTGGTCCATGGCGATGGTGTAGTAGTAGAGGAAGGTCGGCGCGATCAACGAAAGGCGCTGGCCCTGCTTGCGCGTGATGACTGCATAGACCCCGGGCGTATGGCCCATCCTGGGCGAGGTCAGATCGAGCCCGGTAGCGTGATAGAGGTTCCTGGCGCCCCCCAGGACGATGGCGTCTAGCCCCAGCTCGGCCATGACCTTGTCGGCCTGCTCGAAGTTCATGCGCGGCCCGAGGATCGGCGGCGGCACGGACACGCCCATGCGCAGGCGCGCCGGCTCGGCGTCGGCTTGCGCGGAAGAAACGAAGCCGGCCGCACCGGTGGCGGCCAGTCCTCCCAGAACGTGGCGGCGGTTAATCGTGGACTCATCGGGCATGGCGTTCCCCCTTGATCGCATTGGTCCCCGGTCTCGGGAAGATGCTATGGTGCGCGGCTTGGGGTTGTAAAGGCCCGTAACCCTGCGAATCCGGAATGACCCAGCCTGCCGCCACCCCTGCCCTTCGCACGGGCGAGTTCGTTCCGCTCATCGCGCTTTTGATTTCGCTGGGCGCGCTGGCGATCGACGGGATGCTGCCGGCGCTGCCGGCCATCGGCGAGGACCTCGGGGTGGTGAACCGCAACGACGTGCAGTTCGTGATCGCGGCGGTTTTCCTGGGTCTGGCCGGCGGTCAGTTTTTCTTCGGGCCGCTGTCGGACCGCGTCGGGCGCAAGCCGGCCATTCACCTGGGCCTGATCCTGTTCATGGCCGGATCGTTGATGAGCGTTTTCGCGCGCACCTTCGAGGTGATGATCGTGGGCCGGGTCCTGCAGGGCATCGGCGTGGCGGGACCCCGCGTCGTCACGATGGCGCTGGTCCGCGATCAGTATGAAGGCCGCCAGATGGCGCGGCTGATGTCCTTTGCGACGTCGCTGTTCATCCTTGCGCCCACGATCGCCCCGGCGCTGGGACAGGGGATCGAGTGGCTGGCCGGCTGGCGGGCCATATTCGCGACGTTCTTCGGCATTGCCGTGGTTGCCTTCGTCTGGTTTGCGGTACGGCAGCCGGAAACCCTGCCTGCCGCGCGCCGGCTGCCGATGTCGCTGCCGGCCATCGGCCGCGCCGCAATGGAGGTCGTGAAGATCCGGTCCGCGCTCGGCTACACCCTGGCCACCGGCCTCCTGTTCACGCCGTTTCTCGCCTACATCAGCGCCGCCCAGCAGATCTACCAGGACGTCTATGACACGGGCGCGCTGTTTCCCTTCTACTTCGGCTCGCTGGCGCTCGTCATCGCCTGCATGTCGTTCGTGAACGGGCGGCTGGTGCTGAAGTACGGGATGCGCCGGCTCTCCAGGACGGCCATCATCGCCTTCACGATTGCAGCGGCGGTGGCGTGGGCGCTCACCGTCGCGCTGGACGGCGTGCCGCCCTTCTGGCTGTTCATGACATACCAGTTGTGCGTTTTCGTCTGGGCGGGCCTGCTGTTCGGCAATCTAAGCGCGCTCGCGATGAGACCGCTAGGCCACATCGCCGGCATTGGCGCCACCGTGGTCACCTCGTTGCCCACGATGGTGTCGATGCCGTTCGGGGCCTTCGTGGCCTACAGATTCGACGGAACGCTCAATTCGCTGACGGCGGCGTACGCGCTGTGCGGAGCGGCGACCTTCGCCGCGATGCGCTGGGCCGAGGGCGGCCGCAGCCCGCAACCGGGCCGGGCTCTATAGTTCCAGCAGTGCGCCGATCGCGGCGCGCTCGGCGGATTCCATGGCGGCTTCCATGCCGCGGTTGGACATGGCGGTGTGCTCGCCGCAAAAGCGCACCCGGCCGTGCGCCTCGGAGAAGGCCGGCAGGTAGGCGTGGATCTGTCCGGGGCGCCACTCGGTCCAGGCGCCGCCGGCATGCGGGTCCATGGTCCAGCTCTTGTAGCCGACGGCCTTGAGCTTGCCGCGCGCCGCGGGCCGGAGGCGCTCGTATTCGCTCACCACGAGGGCGCGCGCGGCGGACTCGCCGAGACGGTCCAGCCTTTGGGCGTTGAAGCCGCGAACGCGGGCGATCAGCCCGGTGATTTCGGGGCTGTCGGCCGACTGGCGCAGCGCTCGCACATCGCCCAGCGGCGTGTCGGTCCACATGGCGGGGTCCAGGCCGTCGTCTTCCCAGAAGGGCTGCGCGGCTTGCAGGACGATCTTGGTGATCATCATCGAGGGCAGCGTTTTCGTGGCGCGCGCGAGCACCGGCGGAAGGCCCGGGTCGAAGCCGACCCATCTGAGCGGGGCGACCGGCAGCGTGCAGATCGCCTGGCGCGCCAGGTGGCGCTCGCCGTTGTCGGTCAGGACTTCGACTCCCGCGCGGTCCTGCGCGATCCCGGCGACACGCCGTTCCAGCAGCACGTCGCCCGGCAACGCGGCCGCCATGGCCTCGGGAAGCCGCTGATTGCCGCCGTCGACCTTTGCGAACAGCCTGCCCAGTTGCCGCTGCACTTCGTTCCAGGCGACGCGGAAATACCAGGTCAATATCGAACAGTCGTGGGCGGATGTGCCGCGGCCGATGTTGGTTTCGTAGTTCTGCGCGATCGTGGCGTCGCTCCAGCCCACCGATTTCAGGAACTCGTAAACCGACTCGTCCAGCGCGGCGCTTTCCGGCAGCAGCCACTCGTCGTGGCCGGTCAGGGGATTATTGGCCGTGACGACCTTCTCGAAGAATCGCCGGCCGGGAAACTCGCTCTTCGAACCGGCCGGCAGCAGGTTCAGCGGGTGCTCCGGCCACGCGGCGCGCGGAATGATCTCGCCGTTCAGCGCGATTTCCGGTTTCGACAGGCCGCTTTTCGACGAATGGTCGATCAGGCGCAGGCCCAGCCCCTGGGCAGTAGCCTGCACGCGCGCATACCCGCCGAGAATGCTGTCGCCGCCCGCTTCCGGCGCTCCCGGCAGATCGTAGAAGCTCTCCAGGCGCCCGCCCAGGCGGTCCTGCGCCTCCAGCACGGTGACGCTGGCGCCCTCTTCGGCCAGCAGCGAGGCCGCGTAGAGGCCGGAGAGCCCGGCGCCGATCACGACAACGTCCGACTGCGTAGTGGCGCGCACGGCGTTGGGCCAGCCGATCGCCGGCGCAACCGCGGTCGCGCCCAGACCCTTGAGCGCGTCTCGCCGGCTGATGCGTCGCGTCATGGAGTCAAAGTGTACGCCCGGGGCTGAAAGGTGTCCCGTAAACTTGAGCGCCCTATGAACGCGGAATGTTTGATGCATCGAAGGCAACTGCTTGGCATGCTGGGCGGCAGCGCCGTGCTCGCGGCCGGCTGGGGCGCGGATTCGGATGCCTACGAGGCCGCCCGGGCGGGAGGGCGTCTCGCCCTCCACGAGGACGGGACGTCCTCGCTCCCAGGGGAGGCCGCGCTCGATCTCGACGACCCCGGATCGCGCGTACGGGCTTTCGTCAAGACCAGCGGGCGGCTGGACGCCGGGCGGGTGATCTGGGCCACGCGCGCCGAGGTCTATGCCTTTCTGCCGCCCGACCGGCTCGTGCCGGCCGTGCGGGTCAAGGGCTGCGAGCAGCAGTGGATCCGGCCGCTATCGGATACGGAATTCCTGAGCTTCGACAGCCTGGTCAGCTACTACTGCGATTTCGAAAGCGACCAGGTGATGCGCGAGTTCGACAACCCTTTCACGGGCGTGCGCAACGCGGTCAGGCCGAACATCAGCCGCATGACCGAGGGACGGGAGATTTCGCCGCGCGGCGTGGTCTATCGCGTCATGCGCAGGGCCTACCCGGAGTTCTACGCGGAGTCGGATTTCGACGTAGTGATCCGGCAGGTCGGCGATACCGTGTCGTTCCAGGGCGAGAACCGGTGGCCGGACGAGTTCATTCGCCCGCCGGCGGGATCGAAGCTCAGCATGTTCGCGCGCAGCGCCGACCTGGCCGACCCGGACCGCAGCACCGTGCCGGCCAACTTCGCCGGCCACGTCCTGATGCCCTTTTTCCCTTGGATGGAGATGGCGGACCGTCCCGGCCACCTGCTGTGGCACGTGCAGGGTTATAAGATCACGTCCCTTGAGGACCTTGACGAGGACTACCTTGCCGCCGCGCACGCCGACCTGGGCGACCGATTCGAACAGTCGCCCGAATTCGACAGCGAGCCTTCGCGGTTCGCGCAGCGGCTCAAGGCGATGGGGCGTTTGCCGGATTAGAGGGGATGTATGAACAAATTTGACACTACTTCGATGAATCGGCGCGGGCTGCTGGGCGCGGCCGGGCTGGGGCTGTTGCCGGGAATCGCGGGGTTCCTGCCGGAGACGGGTTTCGCGGAAGACCACGAGGATTCGCCGGACCTCAAGGACCCGTGGATGCTGGACCCGCAGAAGACCTTCCATAACTTCCTGCGCTCCATGGGCGACCTTTCGGGGCGGATCTCGCCGCAGTGGTGGCGGGGCGCCTACCTGGCCATCTACGAAGACCGCGATCCCGAACTGCTGTTCCGCCTGGAAGGCTGCGAGATGAAGCGCATCGTCGATCTCGGCGGCGGCGAATACCAGTTCCAGTACCGGATCTTCACGCTGTTCAAGGACCCGACAAGCAACGAAGTAATGAGCGGCAAGCCTTGGCGCAACCCGATCACGGGCGAGGAAATTACCGTCGAACCCAATATCTCCGGCGCCCAGCGGATCGTGTTCCACGATGAACGCGGCATCGTCGAAAGGGACGAGAACTCGGGGTTCGAGGCGGTCATCCATCTGCTCTGGACCGCCCAGGGCGACTACGCGATGCACAACGGCTACAAGGACCGTCCCGAAGGGCGGCCGATCCCGATGAAGGAGTTCGCGACCGGCTTTCTGAGCCGGACGGCGGCGGCCGATTTCGCCGCGCCGCGCCTCGAGACCCGGTTCAATTCCACCTTCGTCGCGCCGTTTCAGCGCTGGATGCAGATGCCGGCGGATGCGGGCATTGCCGTCTGGCACGCGTCGGGGCACAAGGCGCGCGACGTCGAGAGCCTGCCGCCGGAGTACCTGGAGCAATTGCATCACTACCGACCCGAAATGAAGGAGTGGATCGGCGAGGACGGCAAGGCGTGAGCGCACCCGGCGTTCCCGGCCCTTCCGGGGCCAACCAGCTTGAGCTGAAGACGCCGCTGCACACGATGGCGGCCTTCGGGGTCGGCAACATCCCCGACAGCATCAAGAACTGGTCCTGGAACGCCTTCGTCCTGTTTCTCTATGCCCAGGTGCATGGACTTTCGGGCACCCTGACGGGCATCGCAATTCTGATTGCGCTCATCGTCGATGCCGTATCCGATCCTTACGTGGGCTTTCTGTCCGACCGCGCCCAGGGCTGGAAGTACGGACGCCGGCACACCCTGATGATGTTTGCCGTCGTGCCTTTCGGGTTTTGCTTCTACGCGCTGTTCGTGCCGCCGGAAGGGCTCGGTCAGAGCGGACTGTTCCTGTGGCTGTTGCTCTTCGCCGTTCTCAACCGGCTGTTCATTACCTTGTTTCATGTGCCGTACAAGGCCGTCGGCGCCGAGCTCAGTCGCGATATAACCATGCGTCCGAGAATCAAGGCTTTCGGCACCGTCGGGATGCAGGGAGCCCGCATCGGCCTGCCGCTGCTGGCCTTCGGCTACTTCTTCCTGGAAAGCGCTACCTATTCGCGGGGACAACTGGACCCGGCCAACTACCCGCCCTTCGCCGCCGCATTCGCCACGGTCGCAGTCATTGCGATGGTGATCAACATCGCCGGAACGCTCAAACCCGTCGTGGGGATCGAACGGCTGGAGCCGCCGAGGCCGAAGCCGCGCATCGGGCCCGTCGCGGCCCTCAAGGCCGTCATCTCGGCCATGACCGTGACGCCGAATGTGCGCCGTTCGCTATTGCTGGCCATCGTGGTGTTCTTCGCCATCAGTTCCATCTCGGTGCTGCGGGTGCACCTGATCACCTATCTGTGGCAAACGCCCGCCGACCTGACCGGGTGGCTGGCCTCGGCCCAGGCCATCGGCGCCGCCACCGGGGCGATCGTCCTGCCGTTCGCGGTCAAGACGCTGGACCGCAAGCGTTGTATTGCGGTGGGCATGTCCGGATACACCGGCCTGACGGCGCTGGCGGTGCTGCTGCCGGTATTCGGAGTGCTGCCGCCGCCGGCGTCCCGGGAACTGGCCTTTGCGCTCATCGGCATGTTCATGGCGGCGGGCGTATTGCTGGGCGTATACCTTGTGGCCATCGCATCGCTGGGCTCCGATGTGGCCGACGAGCACGAAGTCAACACCGGCAAGCGCCAGCAGGCGCTGATCAGCGGGTTCGGGAGTTTCGCCATCAAGACCGCCGGCGCGGTCATGGTGTTGTTGACCGGAATTTACCTCGATATCATCGGCTTTCCGGCGGGCGCGCCGGTGGGCTCGGTCCCCTGGGAAAAAGTGGAAGCGCTGGCGTATTTCTCCGCCGGATTCTGCGTTCTGGGGTGCTTCCTGGTGCTGTGGGTGGCATCGAAGTTCGACGTATCACTGGAAAAGCAGCGGGAAATCAACCGGCGGCTGCAGGCCATGCTGAAAGCCGAAGGCACCAGTACGGCATGAACCGGCAAGCCGGCATGAATCAATCGGGAGTGCAAGCATGTTGATCATTTCTCAAAGGGCCTGGAACGCCACGGACACGGAGGCGCTCGCCGCATACGTGGAAAGCGCGATGAAACTGGTGCGCCGACGCCAGCTCGACCCGAAGGCGGAGCCGCTGTTGCTGCTGCCGCAGGCGGTTCCGGCGGACGACGCGCCCGAACGGGACACGCTGCTCGCCGCGCTGGGCGACATCGCCGCCTCCGAGAAAGTGATGCTTGCCGGCGCCGCCGGCGTGGCGGGCGGGGACGGCGTTGCGACCGTCGGCTTCCTGCTCTCGGCCGAGGGCGAGCCGCTGCTCACGGCGCCCAAGATTTCTCCGGACCTGGTGACCGGGTTCGGCGCGGATGCGACCGCCGCCACCGGGCAGCCCGCCGAATTCAAGGTTGCGAGCACCGGCATCGGCCAGGTGGGCATACTGCCGGGCGAGGACGTGCTGTTCGCGCACTATGCGCGCGCGCTTACCTGGGCCGGCGCCGAGGTCATCCTCAACCCGGTGGCCGAGGTCGGCGATCACCTGTTCGAGTCGCGCCGCAACGCCCGCCGGGCCCGCGCCTGGGAAAACACATCGTACGTGGCCGTCGCCGGGGCCGTGGGCGGAACGCCGAACGGGCCGGCCTGCTCCAGCCTGATCGACTTCGCCGGCGCGACCACGCACGCCGCCGGGGAGGCGGACGTGCTGCTGCCCGACCTCGATATCGAGCGGCTGAGGCGCCGGCGCAACGACATCTTCGCCGTGCAGCCGCTGCATCTCAGGGCCAACCTCTATGCCGACGGCTACAAGCGGCTGAGCGACAGGCGTCCCGAACCGCTTCCGAGCACTCCCCGCGGCCGCGAAGCATGGATTGCCGAGTGCGAGCGGAGGCTGGCGCAGAACCCCGCCCCCTCGCGCACCGACCGCATCGAGCAATACGACGTGATCCTCACGCAGACCGTCGGCAAGATCATCAAGCGGGAACACGACGCGGACGATCTCAGGCGCGACAATACGCAGCGGGCGCTGCGGCTGGCCGAGCGGCTGGCGTCGAACCCGAGCATCAAGCTGGCCGTGTTTCCCGAGTTCTTCATGCACGGCCAGGGCGGACACGGCTTTCGCTCGCCGATCACGCTGCAGCGCCTGGCCATCCGCTATCCGGGCCCGGAAATGGAACTGCTGCAGGATTTCGCTCTCAAGCACAAGATCTTCATTGCCGGGTCCACGTTCGAAATCGACGACCGGCTTCCCGGGCACGTGTTCAACTCGGCCTTCATCCTCGATGACACCGGCAATCTGATTCATCGCTACCGCAAGATCCAGTGCGCCGACGTGTGGGGCTCGCTTCCCGACACCACGCCGAGCAGCGTCTACGACCGCTACCTGGACATATTCGGTTACGACTTCCTTTTCCCGGTGGCCGATACGCGCATCGGCAGGCTGGCGACGATGGTCTGCTTCGACCAGGCCCATCCGGAAATCGCGCGCATGCTCACGAAGTACGGGGCCGAAGTGATCCTCCATCCCACGTCCGAGGGGCACGGCAGCCAGCGGTCCGGCTGGGACGCCGCGCGCATGACGCGCGCGTTCGAGAACACCGCCTACGTGCTCTCTCCGATGCCCGGGTCGGAGTTCTTCCATCACGGCAACGGCGAGTTCCCGACCAGCCAGATGCGCGGGCACTCGAAGGCCGTCAACTTCGACGGCACGATCCAGGGCGTTGCGGACGGGCCGGGAGGTTGCATACTCACCGCTACCGTTGACCTGAAGGCTCTGCAAAGGGCCCGCGCCAACGCTCTGACGAACCTGCCGCTGTGGGACGACCCCGAGGTCTATGCTCATATCTACGCGGGCGAGGTCGGACTGCCCAACAACCTCTGGGGACCCGATCCGCTGGAGAACCCGTATATCGGGTTTGGCCCGCTGAAGGAGCGCCTCGAAAGCTTCTATGCGCGGGGCGTGTTCGTGCGGCCCAGCGGCGTCGATCCGGACGCGCCGGTCACCTCAAGCCGCGTCTACGGGCCGGCCCTCAAACCCAGGGAGTCCACGCGGCTCGCGGACCAGGAACGGCTGGAAGGCGAATCGATACAGGTCTAGGCACAATGCCTCCGGCCCGAGCACGCTACCCTGGGAACGAAGGCGTCTCGCCTTCGAGGAGGGCGGGACGCCCTCCTTCCCAATAGGGGCTGAGGCGTGAAGCGCAGGCAGGTACTGAAGGGAGCGCTCTCGCTTTCGGCGCTGTCGCTCTCGTACCCGCTGCTGCGGCCGGTAAAGGGGCTTGCGGCGGAAAAGACCTCGGTGGTCGTGATCGGCGGCGGGCTGAGCGGCCTGAACTGCGCGCTGCTGCTGTCCGAATTCGGACTCGACGTGATCGTGCTCGAGGGCTCGCAACGCGTCGGCGGACGGGCCTACACCGCCGACGGCGTGGAGACGCGCCCCGAATACGGCGCCAGCCAGATCGGCCGGTCTTATGCCCGCGCGCTCGACCTCTGCTCGCGCCTGGACCTGGAGCTGATACCCCAGGACCGCTTCATCATGCCGATGTCCAACTGCGTGGGCGGAACCTGGGTGCGGTCCGGGGACTGGGCCGACTCGCCGGTCAACAAACTGGCGGACGACGAGCGCGAGATACCGCCGTCGCTGGTGGGCATGACGCTGCTCGGCCGGCTGAACCCGCTGAAGGAGCTGGACGACTGGCTTTCGCCCGAGTTCTTCTCCTACGACGTCTCGATTCTCGAGCTGCTCCAGAAGAGCGGCGCCTCGCCCGAGGCTCTCCGGCTCGCGGGCTATTACCTGGACCTGCGCTCGACTTCCAGCCTCGCGATCATGCAGGAGCGCACCCGCACCGTGTTCGACGCGAACTTCGGAAGGTCGCAGTCGGAGAGCAAGGAAACCGCATTCGGCTTGGGTGGAACCAACGAGGAGGACGAGGAGATTCCGGCCATCCGCAACATCGCCGGCGGCACTTCAAGACTGCCCGAAGCCATGGCCGCTGCGCTCGGCGACCGGGTCCGGCTGGGCAAGATCGCTGCGGCCATCGACATGTCCGGATCGGGCGCCGAGGTCCGCTGCCTGGACGGCAGCCGCTACCGGGCCGATTTCGTGGTGTCCGCGGTTCCGTTCTCGACGCTGCGCAATATTTCGGTATCGCCGGGTTTCTCCGGGCGCCAGGCCGAAGCGGTGCTTGAGCTGGGCTACCGCGGCACGACACGCGCGTACGGCCTAGTAGAGGAACCGTACTGGGAAGAGGATGGCCTGGAGCCGTCGTTCTGGACCGACGGCACGGTGCAGACGATGTGGGTCATGGAGAAGCGGCCGGGAGAGGACCGGCACCGGTTCATCCTGACCTTCACCGGAATGACCTCGGCGCGAATCGACCAGTTGCCGAACGACCAGGCCCTGGCCCTGATCGAATCCGAAATCGCCCGCGTCCGGCCGGCCGCGGCGGGCAAATTCCGCTTCATGGCTCTGTACGGCTGGCGCAAGCACCCCCTGATCCAGGGCTGCCGCCACATGTTCGCGCCCGGCCAGATCGCCCGCTTCGCGCGGGAAATGATCGTGCCGCACCAGAGGCTACACTTCGCCGGCGAACACACCAGGCGGATGGAATTCGGGATGGAATCGGCGCTGGAAAGCGGCGAGCGCGCGGCGGTCGAAATCCTTCAGCGGGCATGAATACAGCAATGAGAAAAAACACGTTTGGCGCGAGCGTCCTGTGCGCGGCCCTGTTCCTCGGATTCGCAGTCCTTCCTTCCACGTTCGCGGCCGACGATGCGGCGCCGGCCGGGGAGGCCGTAACGGCCGAGCCGCCTGACCCCCGGCTGGTCGCGCGCGGCAAGCGGCTCTACGTGTTCTGCCAGGCCTGCCACGCAACCGAGGAGGTCCAGGGCAGCAAGATCGGGCCGAACCTGGCCGGCATCATGGACCGGCAGGTAGCCATCCTCGAGGATACGCTGTATTCCGATGCACTGAAGCAGCAGGATTTTGTCTGGGATGACGAAAAAATGGACATCTGGCTGCTGCGTCCCGCCGACCTGGTCCCAGGCACCTCCATGGGCTTCGTGGGCCTGCCTCAAAAACAGAACCGCGAGGCCATCATCGCCTACCTCAAAACGCTTTAGCTTGAAGTAGCAGCCGGCGCGCCTTCCGTAGCGGCGATATTCAGCCGGTAGGTGACGGCGAGCGCGAGCAGCAGGCTGGCGCCGGCTGCGATCAGCGCTACCGCGGGACTGGTGCCGCGCGCCACCGCGCCCCAGATCAGCCCGCCGCCGGCCAGGCTGGCGGTCCCCAGCGTGTAGATGAACGACAGGCCGCGCCCGCGAATGGCCGGATCGAGCTGCATCTGGGCGGCGACCATGATGCTGTTCAGGCAAAACAGCCAGCCCGCGCCGATGCAGGCCAGAAGCGGCCCGGCCAGCAGCGGCCGGTCAACCAGGCCGTACACCATGATGCAGGCCGCGCTCACCAGGAGGGCGCCGTTGAGCCTGTTGTTGAGCCGCCGGTAGCCCAGCCTCGCGATAACCAGCACGCCCAGCAGCGAGCCCGCGCCGAAGCAGCCGTACATGATCCCGTAGGTCTCGCTGTTGTCGAAACGCACGGCCATCAGGGCGGGAATGGCCGCGGCGCAGGCGAAGAAGGTGGACAGCCGGATGAGCACGTTGCGCTTCCAGGGCGTCAGCGCGGCGAACAGCACACCCTCCTTTATGGCGGCAAGGAACCCCTCCGGCTTCGCCCCGCGATCGACTTGCTCCGGGTGATAGCGCATGAACAGGAACAGGAGAACGATCAGGGCCATGATGGCCGTGTTCAGCGCGAGGACGGCGGCCACGCCCAGACCGGCGATGATCGCTCCCGCGAGCGCCGGGCCCACCAGGCGGGATCCGTTCTGGGCCACATTGTTGAGACTGACCGCCGCGGGAATCTGGTTCGTTTGCACCATTTCGGGTATCAGCGCCGCGATCGCGGGCATGCGCATCGACAGCCCAATGGAAATCAGGGGCATGCAGATCAGCAGGGACAGCGGCGTTATCCGTCCGGTCCAGGTCAGCCAAAGCAACACGCCCATGCTGGCGGCAAGCCAGGCGTGGGTCCACATCATCCCGCGGCGCCGGTCCGAGAGGTCGGCGATCACTCCGGCGGGAATGACCAGGAACATGATCGGAAGCTGCAGCGCGGTATATACGGCCGCAACGGCCAGGGGATCGGCGTCGGTCATGACCCGCATCTGCCAGGCGCAGGCGACCTCCGTCATCCAGAACGCGGTCAGCGACAGCGTGTTGGCCACCCAGAGCATCGAGAACCCCGGATTGCTCAGGGGCGACAGCATGCCGGGCGTCCGGGTCGAGTCATTCACGGCGCGGTAATGTTAGACGCTTGTGATAGATTGAAGCGCCGCAGGGACCTTTCAGGCCCGCTGCGCCAGCTTCCACGGGGACCAAGAAGCATGAAAACAAGACACCTTCTGATGTCGTTCGTCGCACTCGCGCTGGCGCTGCCGTTCAGTCAGCCGTCGTTTGCCCAGGGCGTGGAGCTCGAGGAAATCGTCGTCACGGCGCGCAAGCGCAGCGAATCGCTGCTGGAAATTCCGATCACGATATCCGCGTTCAGCGCGGAACAGATTGAACGGGCCGGCTACACGACGATCGCCGACCTCGTGAACGCGGTGCCGGGCGTGCAGTATGAGAGTTACGAGGCCGAGGGACGGGGCGATTCGCCCAGCTTCCGCGGCGTGTCCACCAACACCGGCGACCCGACGCTGCAGAATTCCTCCAAGTTCATCGACGGCGTATATGTGTCCGGTTCGCTCTACACCGTGATGCTGGACAACATCGAGCGGGTCGAGGTCACCAAGGGCCCGCAAAGCGCCCTGTTCGGCCGGGCATCCTTCTCCGGCGCCATCAACTACATCACCAAGAAGCCCACCAACGATTTCGAGGGCAACGTGCGCCTGTCGATCGCCGAGGAAAACGAATACCAGGTGAGCGGATCGGTTTCCGGTGCGCTGGCCGAGGACCGGGTGCTGTTTCGCGTGAGCGCCGCCACCTTCAGCCAGGGCAGCCCGTACACCAACATCACCAACGGAGCGAAGATGGGCCAGCAGGACATCGACTCCGTCTCCGCGACGCTGCGCCTGACGCCGTCGGAGCGGTTCACCGGCGACCTGATGGTGAGCTACACCGACGCCCAGTTCGGCGAAGCGGCGCGGGCAACGACCGCGCTGAACATGGGAGAACTGGCGTTTCCCGACGTGACCATGATCGGCGGCGGCACCCAGCAACTTGACAAGCCCGGAATCGCCTCGGAGACCATTCGCGTCAGCCTTAACGCGAATTACGAAATGGCGAACGGCTACGAATTGAGCGTGATCGCCGGCATGGGGCAGGAAGACACAGTGAACGAGGCGGACGGCGACTACGCGCCGGCCGTCAACCTGTCGTTTCTCTGGTTCCTCTGCGTCGGCCCCTACGCCGGGCCCGGATGCGAACTGTTCCAGACGGTGACCGAGCGCGAAATCGAGTCCAGTTTCGCGGAAGTCCGTATCGCCTCCCCGGATGACGGACGGCTGCGCTGGCTGGCCGGCGTGGCCTGGTTCGACGAGGATTTCAATACCGCCCGGATCCGCAATTTCCGCCAGCCGCCGTCGTTCAAGACCTCCACCACGATGTCGGCGTTCGGTTCGGTGTCCTACGACGTATCCGACAGCCTGACGCTGAGCCTGGACGGGCGCTTCCAGGGCGAGGAGATCGAGCTTCAAGTACCCGAGGCCAACCGCAGCCAGTCGGACGATTTCGATTCCTTCCTGCCCCGCCTGCTGGCCGAGTACCAGTTGAGCGACGATACCCTGCTCTATTTCAGCGCGGCCAAGGGCAACAAGCCCGGCAACTTCAATGCGTCCGCGCCGCCGGGTCTTCTCATCGTGGACGAAGAGGAAATGTGGAACTACGAGTTCGGCACCAAGTTGTCCGCCATGGAGGGCCGGCTGAACTTCCAGGCCGCGGGCTACTTCATCGACTGGACCAACCAGGTCTATCGCTTCAACGACCCGGACCCGAACTACGGGAGCTATTTCATCAACGCCGGGGAAACCGACGTGATGGGCGCGGACTTCTCCGTGGCCGCCATCCTGAGCGAGTGCTGGTCGGCGAGCCTGGGCTATAGCTGGATCGACACGGAATTCCAGGTCTTCGAGTCGAACAACGCCATTACGGTGCTCGGCGACGCGGACGTGTCCGGGAACGAGACGCCGCGCACGGCGAACAACTCGCTGTTCGCGTCGGTTCAATACACTTCGCCCTTCAGCGGGTTCGGCGGCGACAGCCAGGTGTTTGCCGGACTGGATGTGAGCTACCGCGGCGAAATGTTCATCGACGAGCTGAACCTCGAGACGATCGAGCCGCGCACGCTGGTCAACGTCCGCGGCGGCTTCGATACGGGCACCGTCCGGCTCACGGCGTTCGTCAACAACCTGTTCGACAACGATTCGCTCACGACCGGGTTCCGGTTCGGCGCCGTGGCGCTGGTGGGCCTGCCGATGCCGCGCCAGGCGGGCGTGAGCGTAAGCCTCGATTTCTGATGAGTGAGGCGATGTTGCCGGCCGTGGCGGACTTCATCGCGGGGCTGCGCGAGCTGCATGAGAACGAGCCGGACGAGGCGGCGCGCTGGAGCAAGGCGGCCGACCTGCTGAAGGAGCTGCTGGCCGACCCCGGGCTGAAGGCTCACGCCGAGGGCTGGCCGACGAGTCCGGCCAAGCTGGGACTGGAGGGCAAGCACGCCAACCTGCTGTTCTACGAAGACCCGGACTACGGGTTTGTCATCAACGGGCTGATCAAGAAGCCCGCGGCGAAGACCACCGTGCACGACCACGGCCTTTCCTGGACGCTGTACGGCGTGCTGGACGGCGCCGAGGAGGTGCTGCGCTTCCGCCGCACCGACGGCGGCCGGCCCGGCGATCTGCCCAGCCGCGCCGAGGTCGAGGCCACCGAGACCGTCCGGGTGGGCAAGGGCCACGTGGACTGCATCGGCCCCTGGGAAATTCATGCCGAATACAACGACGACCAGGCGCGCACGACTGCCGTGATCGTGCGCAGCCAGAAGAGCGGCACCTTCGTGCAGAACATCTTCTATCAGAAGGACGGCACGGTGGAGCAGTACCACGGGCCTCAGCAGATTCCGTATCGCCTGGGCTGAACGCCGCTTGTCGGAAAACGTATTCCCGCTTCCCGGCCCGTTCCGGGCGCAGCGCATCGTCGAGATGCAGGGCGCTCTGCACGCGGCGCAAGCTCTTTTTCCGGACGCAACCCGCGAAGAGTTGCGCGCCACCGACGCGGCAAACGACGCGCGCCTCTACGACCGGGGCCGCGATTTCCTGGTCCTTTCCTATCACAGCATCGTGCTGCGCACGCCGGGCCTGACGGTCCTGGTGGACTGCTGCATAGGAAACGACAAACCGCGGCCGCGCCACGCCAACTTTCACCAGCGCCGCGGCACCTTCCTGGAAGACCTCGCCGCAGCGGGCGTGGCGCCGGAAGACATCGACGTCGTGATGTGCACCCATCTGCACGTCGATCACGTCGGCTGGAACACGCGACTCGAGAACGGCCAATGGGTGCCCACTTTTCCGAACGCGCGCTACCTGTTTGCGAAAACGGAAGTGGACCACTGGCAGGAGGTCCTCAGGAACACCCCCGCCGACGAAGTCAACCACGGGTCGTGGGCAGACAGCGTCGCGCCGGTATTCGATGCCGGGCAGGCGGTGGTGGTGGGGATGGACCACGAGGTCGCCGACGGGATCGACCTGATCGGGGCGCCGGGCCACACGCCGGGCAACGTGATCGTGAGGCTCGAAGACCGCGGCGAGCGCGCCTACCTGACGGGCGACGTGATCCATCATCCGGTCCAGGTCGAGCGGCCGGAGTGGTCGAGCTGCTTCTGCTGGGACCCGGCAATGTCCGCGGAAACGCGCGTGAAGACGCTGGCCACCGTGGCCGACGACGATGCCTGGCTGCTGCCGGCGCATTTCCCGACGCCCACCGCGGGCAGGGTCCGCAGCACCGCTTCCGGATTCCGGATGGCATGGTGGTCATGAACCGCTTCGCCTTCCTGCTGCTTGCCGTATGGCTGCTCGCGGGGGCCGCGGCAGGCGACGAAAGTACGCATACCGTGCTCTCGTCGGATGGCGTGAGCATTCGTTACGACGATCTTGGGGCGGGCGATCCCGCGCTGGTGTTCGTTCACGGCTGGAGCTGCGACCGCAGTTACTGGGCGGAGCAGATCGAGCACTTCGCCCAATCGCATCGGGTCGTGAACATCGACCTGGCCGGGCACGGCGACTCGGGCCTGGACCGCACCGTGTGGACCATGCAGGCCTTCGGCGAAGACGTTGCCGCGGTCGTCAACGCGCTCGACCTGAACAATTTCGTGCTGGTCGGCCACTCGATGGGCGGCAAGGTCATCGTCGAGGCCGCCCGGCAGCTGGGCGACCGCGTTATTGGCGTCGTGGGCGTGGACACCTTTCACCGCGGCGGCCGCGAAACGCCCCGGGAACAGCAGGAAGAAGTGTTCGAACAGCTCGCCGAGGACCAGGCGGGCTTCATCGCGACCTTCGTGGACCGCACTTTCGTAGAGCAGAGCGACCCGGCCATCAAGGAGTGGGTGAAGGCGGACATGGCGGCGGCGCCCTACGCCTCGGCGGTGGGCGCACGGCAGGCCAGCGGCAACTACGACGCCACGCCGGCGGTCGCGTCGCTAAACGTGCCGTTCGTGCTGATCAACTCGGATTTCCTGCCCACCGACGTCGCGCATCTCGAAGCGAATGCGGAGCAGTTCCTGTTTCTCGAGATGTCCGAAGTCGGGCACTTCCTGATGATGGAGGACCCGGAGACCTTCAACGCCCTGCTGTCCGCGGTGCTAGCGGATATAAGATGAGCGGCACTTCAGGAGGCGGAGGCGCAATGGGCACGGCAATCAACCGGCGGGATTTCGTGAAGGCGGGAGTGGCGGCGGGCTTAAGCGCGGGCGTCGTCCGCGCCGCCACAGCCGCCACGAATCCCGACGTGATCGTGATCGGAGCGGGCCTTTCCGGGCTCAATGCAATGCTGCTGCTCGAAGAACTGGGTGTGCGGGCGATCTGCCTGGAGGGGCGCGAGCGGCCCGGCGGGCGCTTGCTCAGCGACCCCAACGTGGCCGGCAACCCCGAATGGGGCGGCGATTCCATTCTCGGCGCCTATGCCCGGATGCAGGACACCGCCAGCCGCCTCGACATTCCGCTGATCGACCATCACGCGCGCCGGGACATGTCGCCCGAAGCCCACCGCGATCCGGCACGGGTGGAACTGGCGCTGGGCGGGCAGGTCATTCCCCGGGACGAATGGCCGACGCATCCGCTCAACGACATGCCCGCCGGGGCCCGCGACCGCTTTCCCGGGCGCGGTTATTTCCAGAGCGTGATCGCCCAGCACAACCCGCTGGCGTCGTTCGCCGACTGGGTGGAGCCGGAAAGCGCGCAATACGACGGCTCGGCCTACGAATTCTTCAAGGGGCTGGGCTGGAGCGACGCGGCCATCGAACTGAACTACAACACCAACGTGCAGTACGGAACATCGGCCCACGACGTTTCCATGCTCATGTGGTACTTCGTCCAGGCCTGGTTCAAGCTGCAGAGCGACGTGGCGCGCGTGGCCTACAAGGTCCACGGCGGCAACCAGCGCTTCACCGACACCATGGCGAATGCGCTCAACGGCGAGGTGCACTACGGCAAGCGGGTGATCGGCATTCGCAACAACGAGTCGGGCGTGGAGGTGCACTGCCACGACGGCAGCGTCTATCGGGCGGCCCGCGTGATCTGCTCGCTGCCCATTCCCACGATGCGCTGGGTGAAGTTTGACCCGCTGCTGCCGCCGGCCAAGGCCAAGGCGATTCAGACCGTGCAGGTGCAGAAGATCACCAAGGTCATCATGGTGCCGACGAGCCCGTTCTGGGAGGAGGACGGACTGAATCCCGCGATGTGGACCGACACGGACGCAGGCGAAATTCGCGCGCTGCGGGAAGGCGAGGATTCGAATTCCGTGACCTGCCTGATGTCCTGGGCCCGCGGGCACCTGGCCGACCGTTTGGACACGCTGGGGCACGAGGGCGGGATGGCGCAGGTGCTGTCGGCCTACGAACAGTTGCGCCCTGCCTCCAAAGGCAAGCTCGAACTCGCGGGCGCCAAGTCCTGGCAGACCGACCCCTTCGCGGGCGGCGACTGGGCCATCTGGGCGCCCGGGCAGGTCATCGAATGCCTGCCGGCCCTGATCGAGCCGGCCGGGCGCATTCACTTCTGCGGCGAACACACGGCCACCGCCAACCGCGGCATGGAGGGCGCAATGGAGTCCGGCGAGCGGGTCGCCTTCGAGGTCTGGGACCTCCTGTAGAGCGCCGCGCGGCGCGCCGGCAAACGGCCGGCCAACCGGTTACAGAACCAGGAACGGGTCCCGTTCGGTGTTGTACGGCTCGTAACCGCTCTTCGTGACCCGGAACAGGTCCTCGTTGTGGCCTGAGCCCCAGCCGACTTCAAGGTAGGGCAGGTCCACGGTCAGCGTCATGTTCTCCTCAAGCACGTGGTCGAAGGCATCGACGCCGAAGTTCGGCATGCGCATCGGATTGTCGTCGTGCTGCAGGCCCACCGAGTGGGGCGTCACGAACACGGCGTGCGCCGGCATGCCGGCCTTGATCATCGTGTCGAGGCCGATTTGACGCAAGGTGGAGTATTTCACGCCCGGTCGGATGGCGTCGAACACCGCCTCGCGGGCCAGCTGGTTGGCGCGCCGGCGCATCTCGACTTCCTTCGGCGGATCGCCGAAGAAAAAGGTGCGCGCGATGTCGCCCATATAGCCCTTGTAGTTGCTCACGCAGTCGATCAGATACGGCTTGCCCGCCACCAGTACGCCGTCGTCGGGGAAGTTGCCGCCGGGCATGCCGGCGATGACGTTGTTGACGCGGTTGCCCCGGATCGCGCATTCGGCAAGAAAGATCTGCTCCACGTCGGTATGGCGCATCCCGGGTTCCAGCGCGTTGATCGTGGCCATGCAGGCTTCGCCGTTGTTCCAGCTTCCGAGCTTCTGATAGGCGAGTTCCTGCGGCGTCTTGACCATGCGGATCAGCTGGATCACGCCGTAACCGTCGACGCACTCGACGTCCGGCAGGTCAGTCTGCGCGAGGAACCGGGCGATACGCATATCGTCCACCGCGACGCGGCCTTTGGTGATGCCCTGGGCCTTCAGCGCGCGGGCCAGGCCCCAGGCCGCGCTGGCGGCGATGTCGTCGCGGAAGCTGTCCGAAGCCGCCTTCCAGCGCTGCTCGCGAGGCGTCAGCTCGACATCGTCGCGAAAGTGATAGTGACGGGTCGTCCCGCCCGTGGGTTCTTCAGGCTGGCCATCGGTGTTGAAAGCCGCCGCGTTCCATCCGCCGTAGCCGTAGGGCATGAGCTCGGCGGTCTCGCGGTCCCGGTTGGCGATGTCCCAGGCGGCGGACGACCCGGAGACCAGGTAGATCGGCATGTCCGGATCCGGCGACATCGTCGCGAAGCCCGGATACTCGGTGATGAAGCGCACGCCGATGGTCCTGACGTTGGTCATGTAATAGACGTTGATCGGATCCAGCGCGATCAGCCCGGCAAGCCCGTATTCCTCCATGACGGAATAAGCGCGGTCCTTGTTGATGAGCGCCCCGCCCTCGATCTCCGGCTTCGGCGGGATGTGGCGCTTCGGCCTGTCCGCCGCCTTTGCAAGGGCGGGCGCGGCCAGCGCCGAGGCGGCGAGTCCGCCCAGCGCCGCGCGTCGGTTCACCTTCATGGCCATCGTTCCTCTCCCCGGTGAATGCCCTGCTCCGATGATACGCCCTGCTCTTAGTTGGGGAAATCACGACACAAGCCGCGAGCGGAACCATTCGGCAAGTTCTTTTTCGCTGATTTCGCCTGCCGCAACGCCCTCCATGGTCTGTATCGCATCAAGGCGGTCGAAGGAAATTTTTGCGCCGTTATCGGCCAGGAAGACGCGCGCCGTGACCCATGCCGTGCGCTTGTTGCCGTCGGAGAAACCGTGGTTCCTTGACAGGCCGTACGCATAAGCCGCCGCCAACCCCGCGGCGTCGACATCCTGGTATGCCGCCTTGTTGATCGGCCGCGCCAGCGCCGATTCGATTGCACCGGCATCCCGAACGCCGTCCTTTCCCCCGTGCTCGGCGAGCTGACGGTCGTGTATGGCATGCACAACGCCGGCCTCTACCCAGCGCCACGACGCGGAGTCGGCGCCGCTCACTTTGCCAGCGCCCGCAGCACCTCGCGGTCTTCATGCATGATCTGCTCGGCCAATTCCATCTGGCGCGCAAACTCGGGGTCGTAGGGAGTCAGGCGAAACGCATCGCCCGGGGCTTCCGTCAGATACAGCCGGTCGCCTTTCTTTACGCGCAAGCGCGCCATGGCTTCCTTCGTGAGAATTATGCCGGACGACGCACCAACGGTTGTGATCTTGAAAGCAGGCATATTTTCCTCCTTCTATATAATGATCATTATAACTTCGTTAGTATTCGACGGGGATCGCGTCGAGGCTGCGCCACAGGTACCAGGAGGCCACGGAGCGCCAGGGGCGCCAGGGCTCCGCGATGGCGATCAGTTCCTCGGCCGTGAGGCGCTCTCCGGCGTTGTAGTGGCGCGCGATCGCCTTCTGGATGCCGATGTCGGTGACGGGCAGAACGTCGGGCTTCAGCAGGTGAAAGATCAGGAACATTTCCGCCGTCCAGCGGCCGATGCCCCTGATCTCGACCAGCGTTTCGATAACCTGCTCGTCCTCCATGCGATTCCACGGCTTGTCGGCGAGGGCGCCATCCCTGAAATGCTCCGCCAGGTTCACCAGATAGGACGCCTTGCGCCGCGACAGGCCGCATGCGCGCATTGCATCTTCCGTTTGATTGCAAACCGCGCCGGGCGTCACATCGCCAATTGCTCCGAGCAGTCGCTGCCACACGGCCTCAGCGGCATGGACGGAGATCTGCTGCGCGACGATGGAGCGTGACAGCGAATAGAACGCGTCGTTGCGCGGTTGCAGTACGGACTTCCCGGCGGCTCGGATCAGCCTGGCGAGCACCGGGTCGGCGCGAAGCAACGCGGTGCGCGCCTCGTTCCAGTGCGGGACGATCTGATCGCCTGGGTCGTTCATGTGCCGGGCATTCTGCCCTTTTTGAGGGCGGGACGCCCTCTTTCCCGGGGCGGAGCGTACAATTTGCCGGGTCTTTTCTGCCCGACCGGCGCCGGCGTCCTCTTGACGCGCACGGCGCGGAAACCCCGAGAGGAAGAATGAGCCAGCCTGCCGCCACCCCTGCCCTGCGTACGGGCGAGTTCGTGCCGCTTATCGCGCTGCTGATCTCGTTGGTTGCGCTGGCGATCGACGCGATGCTGCCGGCGCTGCCGGCGATCGGCGAGGACCTCGGGGTGGCGCAGCGCAACGACGTGCAGTTCGTCATCACGGCGGTGTTCCTCGGGATGAGCATGGGCCAGATCGTTTTCGGCCCGCTGTCCGACCGGATTGGCCGCAAGCCTGCCATCCATGCCGGCCTCGTGCTGTTCATGGCCGGCTGCCTGATGAGTATTTACGCGCGCAGCTTCGAAGTGATGATCGCGGGGCGGGTGCTGCAGGGCATCGGCGTTTCGGCGCCGCGGGTGGTGGTCATGGCGCTGGTGCGCGACCAGTACGCGGGCCGTCAGATGGCGCGCCTGATGTCGTTCACGATGGGCGTATTCATTATCGTTCCCACAATCGCCCCGGCGCTGGGCCAGTGGATCCAGTATCTCAGCGGCTGGCGCGCAATATTCGCCGTGTTCTTTGCCGTCGCCGCGGTCGGCTTTCTCTGGTTCGCGATTCGCCAGCCCGAAACGCTGCCCTCGGAACGCCGCCGGTCGCTGTCCCCGCGCGCGATCGGCAGGACGGCCGTGGAAGTCGTCAAGATCCGGATCGCGCTCGGATACACGCTGGCCAGCGGATGCGTGTTCGCGCCGTTCCTGGCCTACCTGAGCACGTCGCAGCAGATCTTCCAGGACGTTTACGGCACCGGCGCGCTGTTTCCCTTCTATTTCGGCGTGCTGGCGCTGGCAGTGGGGGCCGCAACGTTCGTCAACGGCCGCCTCGTGATGCAGTACGGGATGCGAAAACTGTCCCGTGGGGCAATGTCCCTGGCCACGATCGCATCGGTCGTGGGCCTGGGGCTGACCTTCGCCTTCGACGGAGTGCTCCCGTTCTGGCTGTTCATGGCCTATTTGCTGTTCGTGTTCGTGTGCGTTGGCCTGCTGTTCGGCAACCTGGGGGCGCTGGCCATGCAGCCCCTGGGGCATATTGCCGGCGTGGGCGCCGCGGTGATCGCCTCGCTGTCCACGCTGGTTTCGGTTCCGCTGGGAGCGTTCGTGGCCTACATCTTCGACGGCACGCTCTACGCGCTGATCGCGTCCTACGTGGTGTTCGGCGTGGGAGCTCTCGCCGCCATGAAATGGGCCGACGGAGGCTGGATGCCGCGCCGGCGTCGTGCGGCCCTGAAAGCAAGCGCCGATCTATAGCAGGCCCGTCACAAGCCCACAAGCTCGTTCAGCGCGTCGAGGCGCGCGAGCCAGCTGTCTTTCCGCGCCTGCACGCCGTCGGGCGTGAAGTACATCGTGTTTTCGTACTCCGCCACCGGCCATTCCGGCAGGCCCTCGCCGTTGGGGTTGCCGGTGCGGGCGAAATTGGTCCAGTAGCGCATCATCTGTTGCGAAACGGCGCGCTGCGTTTCGTCCGGCTCGGTCGGATCGTAATGATCGCCGGTGAAATTGCCGAACATGTACGGCAGGTCGCCCGCGTGATAGGCGCCGTAGATCGTCTCGCCGTTCAGTTCGCGCCGTTCCACGTCCACGCCGGGCATCGCGAACCGGTAGGCATAGACGGCATTGCCGGCTTTTTCGTGCGCAACGGCAACGCCGCGATTTTGCGCATGAAACACGTACTCGCTGTACATGTAGGTGTCGCGCTGCGTTTCATTCCCGTAGAAAGTCGTCATTGCATCAAGCACATCCTCGCTCATGAAGCGGAGCAATTGCGCACGTTGCGCTTCGGGCGGGCCCATCGTGAACTCGGAGTCGGTGGCGCCGATCATCAGCGGCACTCTCGCCGCATCGCCCCGGTCGTAGACGGGCCACAGGTCATCGACAAGAACCACGCCGTCGGTGGCAAGGGCGATGAAGTTGCTGAAGTCGGTCGCTTCGACGACCTTCTCCGCAGGCTGCGCCCGGAGTTCGTCGAGGCCGGCCTCGGGCGTTCCCATCCGTTCCGCCAGCTCCACGCCCATCTCTTCAATGGACGCCTCGCCCTCGCTGGTCAGCGAAGCGACCCGCGGCTGTCCCCTGCGGCCGTATCCGGACTGTGAAATGCCCTTGGCAAACAATCCCTGCGCCGCCGGCGACGCGACCAGGGCAAAGACCGAATAGCCGCCGGCCGATTCTCCGAAGATCGTCACGTTGGCCGGATCCCCGCCGAACGCCTCGATGTTGTCCCGCACCCATTCCAGCGCGGCGATCTGGTCCATGAGCCCGTAGTTGAACAGGCGCCCGCCGTCGGGGTCCTGCGCCGACAGCTCCGGGTGCGCGAAGAACCCGAAACTGCCGAGGCGGTAGTTGATCGCCACGACCACCACCCCGAGCCTGGCCAGCTTGCCGCCGTGGTTGACCGGCCTGGAACCGGAGCCGGCCGTCAGCCCGCCGCCCGGAATCCAGACCATCACCGGCAGTCGTGCATCGCCATTGTCCGGGCGATAGATGTTCAGATTCAGGCAGTCCTCGCTCTGCGGCTGGGTGAAGGCATCGTTCATCGCAAAGCCTTCGGTGCGCGGCTGCTGTATGCACCGGTTGCCGTAATCTTCGGCGACCAGGACCGTGTCCCGCACAAGCGCCGATTGAGGCGCGCGCCAGCGCAGATCGCCGGTGGGCGGGGCGGCGTAAGGAATGCCCTTGTATTCCACCAGCCCGTCTTCGGCGGTTCCCTGCACTTCGCCCTGGACGGTTGCAACCTGCACAAACGACCGGGGCTCCTGCACGGTGTTTCCGGATTCCGGCTGCTGCCCGCAGCCGGCCAACAGCGCGCCGCATGCAAGCGCTGCAAGGGCGGATCGATTCAGCGTGGTTCTCGACACGGCTTCCCCTCGTGAAGTAATGACCGGCGCATTATCCGGCATCGGAAAGGTTCGAGTGCCGGAACGACTGAAACGCGGTCGGTTCCCAGCGGCGCAGCGCGACGAGAAAGCAGGTCCCCGCGGCAGCGTCCGCGCGCACCTCGTCGCGGCGGGTCAGATCGTCGAAGGCGTCCATCACCTCGGCGATCTTTGCGCGCAGCTGCGCCGCCGACGGGTCCGACAGCATGCCCCAGGAAAAGCGGTGCAGGTCGCGTTCGGGATCGAACTCGCCGGAAAGGAATTCGCCCTGCACGCGGTCCACGAAATACCGGTGTATCGGTCCTCCGGGCAGCCAGGCGAAGTTGCGCGCGATGCGCAGCCGGATACGTTTCGCAGGGAGCAGTTCGATCAGGCCGATGCGATCGAGCCGCACCAGCAGATTGGTCAACTGAACCGTCGTGAACCCGTAGCGGTCGACAATCCTTTCGAACGTCCAGCGATTGAGCACACAGACAGTGGTGAGCAGCAGCGTGGGGTCGCTTACCAGTTGCCGCTCCTGTTCCTCCGTCAATGCGGCGACGCGCAGCCGTCTTTCCTCCGCAAGGCGGGCCAGTTCCAGCAGATCGATGCCCGCCAGGTCGCACACCTGCTCGAGCCTGTTCAGCGAGAACCGCTGGGTGGAGAACTGCCTCTTGACGCTGCTGAGGGACAGGCCGAGGTGCTCGGCAACGTCGGCGTACGTGATGTCCCGCGACTTCAGGGTCTCCTTCAGTGCATTCACGAGACGCTTTGATTGAACCATAAGGTATCACCATTTGGAACTTTACGGGTGAAAAGTATGACACATTTGCGATTATGGTTGCATATAGTGGACTTCACCGGTAGTTTGCGGTGCAAGATCCATCGAGGAGGCCACCCATGAATCCGCACTGGTTTCTTGCCGCACCGGCGCTTGCCTTCGCCCTGGCCGGATGCACTTCCGCCCTGACGGCGCAAGAGGACAACGCGCTGTTCGAGGTGCACGAGATCGAAACGCCGGCGGCGCTGCACCAGACCGTGCTGAGCGGAAACTTCGACGGTTCCGGGCGCGCCCAGCTTGCCATGGTCATTCTGAATCCTGCCCGGACAGCCCGCATGCAGCTCATCGCATGGGACGGCGAGGAATGGATAACGACCCTCGATGGCGCGCTTGATCCGGGCGTCCTGTTCGTGGAAGTGGCCCGGATTGCGGACCGCGACCGCCTGATCACGTATCGGCGAGGGAGCGTCGAGTGGTTGGACCCGGAATCGGGCGGGCAGCGCCCGCTCGTTGACCTGAGGATCCCCTATCGCGCCTCCCACGAGGATGGCATACCGCATCTTGATATCGCGCGCGACGTGAACGGCGATGGCCTTGATGACCTGCTGCTGCCGGACCTGGACGGCTTCTGGCTGGCCCTGCAGTCAGAGGACGGTTCCTTCCCAGCGGTGGGCAAGCTGGGCCCGGCCGAACCGTTCGCCCTCTCGAATGCCTACGGTGACAAGCGAACCTACGCGCAGGTCGGGATCACCGCCGAGAATCTGCCGTGGTACCTGAGCCGGGTCCATCGCTTCGATTTCGATCTTGATGGACGCCAGGACCTCGTTTTCTGGAACAGCGACCGATTTCTGGTCTACCGGCAGAACGAGTTCGGTGGGTTCGACGGTACGCCGCGAGCCTTCACGACCGATGTGAAGTTCGATTTCGACGGTTCGTACGGACTCGCCTTCCAGTTCGGCGACGCGAGCGTGCCGTCGATGCTGCTCGGGTTCGGACCGCAAACGCGGCACACGATCCTGCAGGGATTTCATGATCTCAACGGCGACGTCGTGGCCGATATGGTCACGCTGACACTGGAGGGGCGCAGCCCCTTCCGGCTGCGCGGGCGCTACAACGTTCATTTCGGCCGTCGGGGGCCCGACGGCGTGAGCTTCCCGGCCGCTGCCGACGCCTCCTTCGATTCGCCGGGGAAAGCCGGGGGTCTGCAGCCCTGGGGCTATGCATCACAGCGTTTCTTCGACTTCGATGGCGACGGCGTGAACGACGCGGCCATCGGCGCCGTGGACATCGGCCTCGGCAACATGGTCGGCGCGATGCTCGGCAATTCCGTTTCCATCGATCTGGCGTTCTACAGGGTCCGGGACGGGAAACACGATGCCAAGCCGGACTGGACGCGCAACGTGCGCAGCCCGTTTTCGCCGCTGGACAAGCGAGGGCCGATGTTTCCGACCATCCTCACCGGCGACGTGGACGGCGACGGCCGTTCGGACCTGTTGATCGGGGAGCGCTGGGACGAGCTGAGCGTGTTCCTCGGCGTGCCGGGACGCGAGCCGGTCGCGCCGCGGGCGATCCGCGTGGCGGCGCCGCTGCCCGCCGACGAACGCAATGCGAGGATTGCCGACCTCGACGGGAACGGCAAAAAGGACGTCTATATCCAGCATCCGTCTGCCGACGGATCGGGCCGTATCGTCGTGCTGATGGCGCGCTGAGCGTTACCGCAAGCGCCGGTCGCAAGACAGGCGCGGCCACGGAGGGTAAAGTGTCGGGCATGAAGCGTACGACCTTGCGCTTGCTTCTCGCCATGCTGCTGCTCGCGCCGGCGGGCGTACCGGAGCTGGAGGCCGGCGTGCTGCGGCGCGGAACCAACGTCGAGTTGCCCTCCTTCGATCCGCAGTACGTGATCGGCAACTCCGCCGGGGCCATCATGTACGACCTTTTCGAGGGCCTGGTCACGCGGGCGCCGGATGGCAGCATCATCCCGGCCATCGCCGAGAGCTGGACGATCTCCGAGGACGGCAGGGTCTATACGTTTCAGCTCAACGTGAACGCGAAATGGTCCGACGGCAGGCAGATTACCGCCGGGGACTTCGTCTGGTCGTACAAACGTATACTCGATCCCCTGTCGGGCACCCGTGGCGCCAGCGCGCTGTTCCCGGTGCTGAACGCCTGGGGCATTTCGCTGGGCGAGAAACCGGTCGACGAGCTGGGCGTGAAGGCGATTTCGCCGACGACGCTGGAGATCGTTCTCGAGGGCCCGGCGCCCTACTTCATCCAGTTGCTGGCCTCGTACAGCAACGCTCCCGTGCCGCGGCACGCCATCGAGAAACACGGCAGGAGATGGACGCAGCCGGACAACATGGTCACGAACGGCGCCTACGTGCTGAGCAAGGTCGTCACCAATACCTACTATCAACTGGTCAAGAACCCGCACTACCACGGTGCGGAAGAGGTCACGATCGACGAGGTCTTCTACTATCCCGTACCCTCGCCCACCACGTCGTTGAAGCGCTACCAGGCCGGCGAGCTGGACGTGATCCTGAATATCCCGTCCAATCAGTACGAGAACCTCCAGAGGACCCGGCCCGACGAATTCCGCCTGGCGCGCGGCATCGGCCTGAATTACCTGGTCATCAACAACTCCCGGCCTCCGTTCGATGACATGCGGGTGCGCAAGGCTCTGTCGCTGTCCATCGATCGCGACGTGATCGTGGACAAGCTGCTCAGGACCGGCGACGAGCCCGCCTATTCGGTCGTCCCGAACGCGATCTGGGGAAGCGCCGCGGAACCCCCGGAGTTCACCAGGATGACCCAGGAAGAGCGCTGGGAGGAAGCGCGCAGGCTACTGGCGGAAGCGGGTTTCGGCCGCCGCAATCCGCTTCGATTCACCTTCCGTTTCGCGCCGGTGGAGAAGGACCGGCGGCTGGCCGTGGCCTACCGCTCGATGTGGCAGCGCGCCGGCGTTGAAGTCGAACTGGAAACCGCGGGCGCCCGGGACCTCATGAACCGGGCCGCGTCCCGGGACTACGAGGTGATGCGGCTGACCTACTACTCGATCTTTCCGGACCCGGTATCGTTCTTTGCGCTGGTCCTGGGAGACAGTTTCCGCAACTACTCGGGCTATTCCAACACGGACATCAACGAGCGGCTTGCGATTGCCGACACGATCCGCTCGCCGGAAGAGCGCACGGCGTACCTGAGGGACATAGAGCAGCAGGTCATGGGCGACTTTCCGGTCATACCCACGTATTTTCCATCGAGGGCCTTCCTCGTGAACCCGCGCGTGCAGGGCTGGCGGAACACCTATACGCCCAAGATGGCCAGGGACCTGAGCATGCTCGACGCACCCTAAGCAAGTGAAGGAGATGCAGGATGGGAACTGACTCCGGCGAGCGACGCGATACCGCCGACCTGGGCGACCTCCAGGACGGCGATTTCTTACTGGCGCTGAATGAAATCGACCAGAGCAATATCGATTTCCGCAAGGGGATTTCCGGCCTTTGCCGCATCGTCCACTACGACCGGGACTTCAATCCGAAAGGCGAACTCTGGACGGGCGAGTCGGGACTGCTGGTCGGCCTGCTCTACAACCCCAACGATCAGCGGCTCTACGCCACCAACCCGCAGGAAAACAGCCTGCTGGTCTACGACACGGCGGGCGAAAAGCACCGCCTGACGAGCTACCTGCCGGTGCGGCGCTACGGGAACATGGCGCTGGCGCGAAACGGCGACATCGTGATCGGAGTCCATTCGCTCTACGGCGCGCCGATCGAGGATGAATTCGGCGACGGCAAGCTGATCCGGTTCAATCCGCACACCAAGACCGTCCGCTTCTTCGAGGTGGAGATCGACGGCGGGCGCCGCGGCCGGCACTGCATCAGCAACCTGGCCATAGCGTCCGACGACCAGACCATCTACTACGTTTCCGAGTCGGGCAGGCGCCTTTGCCGATTCAATACGCAATCTGGAAGTCAGCTTGACGATTTTCTCGCTTTCTCCGATGAAGACTTGCTGAGGACCTACGGCATGGGCGTGCTGCCCGGCGGCGAGGTGCTGATGGCCTGCAGCTCGGGGGCCGTGCTGTTCAGTCCCGAGGGGGAGATCCTCAGGAGCTACGACGTGCCGTTCGACAAGGGCTGGACCCGCGCGAAGCTGGCCCTGGACGGCGAGCACTTCTACCTGAGCAACTTCACACAGGGGCTGCTGCAGCGCAGGAACATCGAAACGGGAGAGGTGGTGAACGAGCTGAACACCGGGCTGAAATGCTCGATGCTCAGCCTGACGGAATATCAGACCGCCTGATTTCCGGCCACGCCGGGCCGCCTTCAGGATTCGCCCAGCGGGATCAGTTTCTCGCCGACGTATTTGCCGAACGCCAGCGCCGGCGTGATCCCCATGCCGGCGACGGCCGCGGCGCCGAACAGCCCCCCTCCGAGGATTTCGCCCGCGGCGTACAGGTTGCCGAACGGCCGGTCCTCGGTGTCGAGCACGCGAAATTGGGTATCGACCTTGATGCCGATGCTGCCGCGCACCGCGTAGCTGGCAATCTCGACCGCATAGAAGGGCCCGGCTTCGATCCTTTGCGGAAAATGCTTGCGGCCGAAGCCGTCCCGGCCGCTCTCGCAGGACCCGTTGTATTCCCTTACGGTGTCGGCCAGGGCCGCCTTGTCCGTGATGCCGCACTGATCGGCAAGCTCATCGAGGGTTGAACCTTTCTTCACCGTGCGCCCATTGTTGTAGAGCTTCTCCAGCGTTTCGCCGGACCAGCGCAGAAACACGTTGGGCGCGTTCCGCCGGATGGCCTCGTCGAAGACCAGCCAGGCGCGGTTGCCGGTCTGCCTGCGCAGGCGGGTAGCGCGGTATTCGTAGCTCTCGTTGTCTTCGGCCATGAACCTCCGCCCTTCCTGGTTGACCAGGATCTCCCAGGGCAGCCGCACCTGAGGAGTCAGGCCGCCGATGCCGCAATAGCGGGGGTATTGCGTCGTGCTGTCGTAGATCCCGCCCATGCCCAGCGAAAAGTTCTCCTCGTTCCAGGTCGCCGCGCCGATCGCCATGGCCGCCCTGATTCCGTCTCCCCGCGAGTGTTCCCAGGTGCCCGGATAGAGGGTGACGCCGGGATGCATCCGCTCGTAGAACTCCCTGTTTCCCGAGTAGCCGCCGGTCGTGAGAAAGGTGTTGCGCGCGAGTATCCGTTCCCCGCTTTCGGTCGATATGCCCTGCACGGCGCCGTCGTCATCGACCACGAGCTCGCGCATCGCCGTGTTCAGGCGAACGGTCACCCGGCCGTCGTCGATAAGGGGCTCAAGCAGATCGAAGAGCACCCTGCAGATGGACTGCCCCCGATCGTTGCCCCAGTACAGTCTGGCCGCCGTATAGGGTTCGTGCGCGTAGAGGATCCCGGGCACTTCCGGGGCCATTTCGAAGCCGTTCTCCTCCAGCCAGTCGATCAGCGGCCCCTGGATCCTCGTCGCCAGGCGCAGGAACGCATCCTTCGCGGTGCCCTGCGTGATGCGAACGGCGTCCTCGTAGTGGTCGCGCCAGGAATCGGCAATGCCCTTTTCCGCCTGGATCCGGGTGCCGGCGCCGCTCATCTGGCCCCAGCTGATCGTGCAGGTGCCGCCCAGGGCGCCGGTCGCTTCCACGATGCACACCTTGCCTCCACGCTGCGCGACGGCGATGGCAGCGGGAATGCCGGCCGTGCCGCCGCCGACTATGACGACATCAGTCTTCGCCGAGTTCATCGATCGTTCGCGGGTATCCCTTCTGGGTCATCAGCGCCTTCTTGCGGAAGAACCGCAGCAGCCCGGAAGGACCCATGCGGGACGCGCCCAGACCGGAAAAGTTGAAGCTCTGCTTCTCGCACTCGGTGGTCACCGACTGCAGACCCGCGTCGTTGATGCTCATCCCGCCGCAGTTGATCCGCCGCGCGATGTCCAGCGCTTCTTCGTCGGTTTCCGCAAACACCGCCGCCGACAGGCCGTAGTCGCTGTCGTTGCTGAGCGCGACGCCCTCGTCCACGTCCGAAAACTTCATTACCGGGATGATCGGACCGAAGGTCTCCTCGGTCATGACCTTCATCCCGTGATCGACGTCGCTCAGCACCGTGGCGGTGCACCAGTCCCCGCCGCCGTGTTTCTCGATCTCTCCGCCGCAATGGACCGTGGCGCCGCCGGCCACCGCGTCGGCCAGGTGCTCCTCGATCACGGCCGCCTGGTCCCCGCTGATCAGCGGGCCGATATGACCCGCGTGGATGTCGGGGTAGTTGAGCCGCACTTTTTCGGCCCTGGTCACCAGGAGATCAAGGAACTCTTCGTAAACGCCCTCCTGCACGTAGATGCGCTCCGTTGACAGGCATACCTGGCCGCTGTTGAGTACGGCCTGGCGCACAACGGCGTCGGCGGCCCTTTCAAGATCGGCGCCCTCCATGACCATCGCCGGGTCCTTGCCGCCCAGCTCCAGGTAAGCGGGAATGAACCGCTCGCCCGCGGCCGCCGCGACCTTGCGCCCCGTGGCCACGCTGCCGGTAAAGCAGACCAGGTCCACGTGCTTCACCACGGCGGCGCCGGTTTCGCCGTCGCCCGGCAGGACCCGGAACACGCGGGCCAGTTCCGGCACGGCCCGGATGCTTTCCTGCAACGGACCGATGAATCGCGGCGTGACTTCGCTTGGCTTGAGGGAAACGCTGCAGCCGGCAAAAAGCGCCGGCAGGCCGTCGATCAGCGAAAGCGTAAGAGGGAAATTCCAGGGACTGATGATGCCCACCGCGCAGTAGGGAACATACTGGTTTGCGAGCAGGACGTCGCTGTTCACGCGCGATACCCGCTCCTCCGCGGTCAGCAGCCCCGGCGCTTGCGCGCACCAGGCCTCGATCCTTCTGCGCACGCCAAGCACTTCGCCGCGCGAGAGCGAATAGCGCCCGGTGTCGGCAACCAGGGCTTCGAGCAGCGCCCCGCTACGCTCCTCGACCGCGTCGGCCCAGCGGCGCAGGACCGCGCTGCGTCCCTCGATGCCCAGCGCGTCCCATGCCGGCTGGTGCTCGCGCATGGCGGCGACCTCGCGCTCCACCGCATCCGCGGAGGCGGCCTGGAACTCGTAGTCCGCAACCCCGGTTCTGGGGTTGCGTGCCGTTATTGTCCTCTCGCCCATCGTTCGTCGTTACTCCTCGATCGTTTCCGTGTCAGCCGCCGGCGTAAAGGGAAACCGGCACCGGCGCCGAATCCGATTCCAGGCCGAGAAGCGACTTGCCCATCGCCGACATGTTCGAGGCCCAGTCCATGCTCTCGTGGGCCGCCATCGCGCGAATATCGACGAAGAAATGCTGGACCGGGTTGCTGTCCAGGAGCCCCCGCGCCCCCATCTGCACGACCAGCCTTTCGGTACATTCCAGCGACTTGCGCGCCACGTAGGCATTGTTGCGGCACAACTCCGCGCGCTCCTCGCCGCCGGGCGGGCGGCCGTTTTCGATGCAGTCCTGCAGGACCGCGGTGGACTGGTCCAGCAGCAGCGCCGCAACCGCCAGCTCCGCGTTCGTTTCCGCCAGCCGCACCTGTACCTGGGTGAATTTCGCGACCTGGTGACCGCCGATACCGCTCACCCACTTCTCCGTGATGTTCACGTACTCCCTGTACGCCCCCTCCGCCGCCCCCACCAGAGCGCCAAGGCGCGCGGCCCGGTAGTGCATCGAGAAATCATCGCCGTAGAGGCGATTCCGGTGCTCCGATTGCGGTTGGGCGGCCATCAGATCGGAGACGGCAACCAGAAAATCCGGGTGCGCTTCGATCCCGTCGGCGCGCAGATGCGCGCATCCCGAACCCCGCAGCACGTGTGCCTCGGCCTCTTCGACCTCCAGCCGGGATGACGGAATCAGCACGACGCAGGGCCTGCCGTCGAGCGGGACCGAGGCCAGCACCCAATCCGACGATGCGCCGGCGATAACGTTGTCCCATCGCCCGGTGATCCGGTAACCCTCCTTCGTTACGACGCCCCGGCTTTCCACCGGCGGCCCGGTGGCGGCAATGACCGGCCGCGGGTTCCCCGACCACACCCGCTCCTGCGCGGCTTCCGGCATTCGTGCAACGAGCGCGGCGTTGACGCCGCAGGTGGCGATCAGCCAGCCGGCGGCGGGACAGGCCGAGGCCGCTTCCCGGGTGGCCGCAACGAATTCGGGCCATGCCGCCTCCCGCCCGCCGCGGCTCCCGGGCTGCAGCAAGGCGAAAGCGCCCGCGTCGCGTAGCGCCGGCAAAAGTTCATCGGTCCTGCGGCCCATGCGCAAATCACCGGCCAGTGCCGGCAACGCTTCCATCAGGGCCGCGGACACCATCAGGCTTCGTTCAGATAGGGAATGTCGGTCTTCAAACCCAGGATCTGCCTGGCGACGTTCGTCATGTTGCGGTCCCAGTTGATGCCGATCTGCTGGCACATCGCGTGGATGTCGCGGTGGTAGCGCTGCAGCGGCGCATCGGAAAGCGACTGTTGAAGGTCCGCCTGACCGGCCATTCTGTCCACGGCCCGCAAGCTCAGGCGGCAGGCAAAGGCCCGGTCGCGGACAAACGCAACCCTGTGCTCCATCGGGACCGGCAGCATGCGCGTCGCGTAATGGGCCTGCGTTTTCAATACGTTGTCCAGAAGCTGGCCGGCCGCGCGCACCTCGGCGTCGGTCTCGCCGACGAGCATCTGGACATACGGGTCGGCGAGGTCCCTGCCGGACTCTTTCAGTCCCTCGATGAACAGGTCGAAGGCCGCCTCCGCCGCGCCGATGATGGGACCCATCAGTGCGGAGCCCGCATAGGCCCGGAAACTGTAGCTGTAGACGGGACCCTTGCTCACTTTCGAGCCCGGCGGATGCATCGCGAACAATTCGGGCAGCGGCAGCGTGCGATATTCGGGAACGAAGGCGTCTTCAAGGCGGACCGACTTCGAGCCGGTTGCACGCATACCGGAAACAAACCAGTCATCGACGATCGAAAACGCCTCCCGGGGGAAAAGCATGTAGTGCTGCGGGCCGTCTTCTTCGCCGACGGGCGTGCCCCTGACAAGCGCCCAGGCGGAGTGATCGACCCCGCTGCAGAACGCCCACTGCCCGCTGACCCTGAAACCGCCGGCCGTGCGCCGGACCTCGACTCCGATGGGGACCGCGCCGGTGCAGATCAGCACGCCCTCGCCGCCGCCCCACACGTCGTCCTGAGCCGCCTCCGACATGCGCCCGACATAGCCGGCGTGCGAACCCACGACCGATACCAGCCACGCCGTGGACGCACAGCCCCGGGCGACCGCCCTGCCCGCCGCGATTTGCGGACCCCAGTTCAGGTTGTAGCCGCCGTATCTCTCCGGAATGAAGGCGTGCAGCATGCCCGCTTCCCTGACGACATCCATCATGTCCCCGGGCAGAGTGCGCAAGCGCTCGGCTTCGTCCGCGCGCTCCCTGATTCGGGGAACGATCATCCGGGCCCGGTCGACGAATTCTTCGCCGGTGGGGGCTTTCCTGCGCAATCGGACCGGCTTCGGCTCAGTCATGTCCCGCCCGCAAGAGGCGTTCGCCAGGGATTATGCAAGGGTCAGACACCGTTGATATGACCGTGTTTCCGGCCGTGCCGTGTATCATAACAACGCGCCGCGAGAGCGCATTCGGAACGTCCGGTACCGCCCGCCAGGAGAACGTGCATGTTGATCAACAACTGGTACGTTGCCGCTGTCGAGGACGATGTCAAAGTCGGCAAACCCTACCGGGTGAAGATGCTCGGCCTGTGGTTCGCATTGTTCCGCAACAAGGCCAACGAAGTCGTCTGCGTCAACGACACCTGCTCCCACCGGGGCGGCTCGCTGGGCCTGGGCAAGGTCAACAACGGGCGGATCGCCTGCAGCTATCACGGCTGGGAATACAACAGTCGCGGACGTTGCACACGGATTCCGGCGCTGGGCGACGAGGTGAAGATTCCCGGGCGCGCGCGGGTCGACTGCTACCCGGTGGTAGTCCGCTACGGCTGGATCTGGGTGTTTCTGGGCGACCTGCCCGAAGAGAAGCGCCCGCCCATTCCCGACAACTATCCGTACTACGACGAAGCGATGGCGAGCCGCGAGAAGTGGGGCATCGTGCATCTGAACTACGAGGTGCAGTGCAACTGGGCGCGCAGCGAGGAAAACTCGATCGACGGAGCGCATCCTTCGTTCGTGCACAGCAGCTTCGGCAACAAGAGGGACCCGAAGCTGATGCTCGTCGAGCCGGTCGCGCACGAGTGGGGCAGCAGCACTTACCGTGAACGGCCGCCGGCGGAGTACAGGAACCTGAGCAAAATGACCCAGTCCGTGCTCGAAGAAAAGCGCGGGAACAACAAGGCCCTCACCTGGTTCAGCATCGTGGGGATTTCCCACCTGATCGACGTCGAACGCAGCAACGGGGTTCGGCACATCACCTTCGCCGCCCGCACCCCGATCGACGTCGACAATACGCGCATCTTCAGCCACCAGGTGCGCAATTTCCTGACCGGGCCCGAACACGACGAAGAGCGGCTCGAGGGGCGGAAGAAGGCCGCGGCCGAAGACACGGTCGTTTCGCAGAACGTCAATCCGCGCTACCTGCCACGGTCGATGTCGGGCGAGTTGCTGGTCGAGTCGGACCAGAACGAGGCCCCCTTCCGCAAGCTGATCTACAGGCTGGCCGAACGGGGCTGGGAAATCGACATCGACGAGGCGGAAAGGCAGGGACGCTACAACGCGCTTGCGATCCCCTGCCCACTGCGCCGCGAAAACCCCAAGAACTGGATCGCTAAACCCATTCCGACAACCTATCCCCGCCGCGACGACTAGAGGAATCAGCCCGCCGCCGTAGCCGTTCTTCGCCCCCTTCTTCCGGGAGCGTTGGAGCAGGGACAGCGAGAATCGAGCCAGGATGGCGTCTCCTGGAAGAAGGGGGCGAAGAACGGCGAGATCGAAGCGACGACGCTCCCTGGGGTCATACGGGGCGGCTGGCCAGCTTCTCCTGCAGCTTGCGGTAGTTCTCTTCGCGCTCCTCCAGCGACTCTTCCTGCAGGTCCTCCTGGAGGATGCGCAGCATGCGCCCGAGAAACGCCTGCCTCCAGGCTTCCCGCTGCGCCTCCACTTCGTCGTCGGGGACGAAGCTCTCCAGGTCCTCCAGCTTGACCATGCCCTTCTCTGCAAGGATCCGGGCCAGCGTGTCGTAGCGGTCGTACACGACGGAAACTTCGGCCGCAACCGCGACCAGCATGCTCAGCACGCGTTCCAGGTGCCGGTCGCCCAGCGCGAACGGCCGCGCGCCCTTGGGTACCCGGGGGCGCGGTTTGAAGTCGTCCTTATTCGTCATGGAGCGCGTTGCGGCCGCTCGGTTGCGCCGGGGTCCTGTTGTCCCGCCCTACTTGCGGGCGCCGAACCCCCACCAGCCGTCGCCTTTCCGGAACACGCCGCCCGGCGCCTGCGAATAGACCGGCCGGTCGAAAATGCGCTCCTCGTCGAATCCCGCCTCCATGGCCAGGGCCCTGACATCGGTCCGCGCCAGGATGCCCCAGAACGGCTCGTTGTTGTGCCAGCTGTCCCAGTTGGCCAGGAACTGCGCAAACGGCGTGTCGCGCCGCACCGGCACTTCCACGTGCAGGAACACGCCATCGGGCTTCAGGACCCGCTTCACTTCGCGCAGGATGTTGAGAATCGCCTGACGCGAGGTTTCGTGAAACAGGATGTGCGAAACGACCAGGTCGAAACTGCCGTCCTCGAACTTCATGCTCTCGGCGTTCTGCTGCGAGAAATGAACCCGCTTGCCCATGGATTCCGCCCGGGCGTGGGCATAGCGAAGCTGCGGCGCTCCCAGATCGATGGCGTGAACGACGGCATCGGGAAAGGCGTCGACATAGGGCACGGTGCTGTTGCCCGACATGCAGCCGAGGTCCAGTATTTTCCGCGGATCCAGGTCGGGGAAATGCTCCTTGAGGAACTTCGCGCCGCTCAGGCCCTTGTCGTCGTTGTAAAGACCGCGCAGACCGCGGCTGTACGCGTACGAGCCGATGTCGGCCCGGGCGCCGGCGTAGACATCGTCGTCTCCCAGCTCCTCGTAGTACGAAAGGGGAACGCAGTGCTGGTGGGACTCCTTCTGGTAATAGGGAATGTCCAGTTCCGGGTCCAGCTCCAGGCTACCCAGCCTGGCTTCGCCGGCAATCTCCCGGAACCTGCGCACCAGGTCCGGCAACTGGCGTTCGACGATGCTGCCGGTGCAGTCCACGTATTGCTCCTGCTGGGAGCGCGAAAGCGCGGTCCACATCTGGTAGAACTCCTGCCGCTCCATCACTTCCCGCACTTCTTCGACGCTCTCCGGTTCGCGTCCGTGCTCGGCGACGAACGCCGGCCTGGCGTCGCGCTCGTAGATCAGTTCATTGCCGGGCTTGAGCACCCTGCGGGCGGCCCCGCTCAGCGACACGAAGAAACTCAGCCTGGATTGCTCCTCCTGAGACATCTCCGGCAGCATGGCGTGGGATCCGGGTTTCTTCATGATTCCTGATTATAGGGTCAGCGTCGGCAGTCGGACCGGCTTGTCAGGAACCCGCGCCCAGCCTGGCCAGGGACAGTTTGTTGATGGGAATCTGGGTGGTCTTCTGCTCGGTGAAGAAGTCGAGGAATTCGCGCACGCCGTCGCGCCCGACACCCGAGGACTTGTAGCCTCCGAACGGGGCGCGCACTTCCCGGACCAGCGGCGTGTTGACCCAGACGGTCCCCGCGCGCAGCGCCTGCGTGACACGGGTAATCGTGTGCAGGTCTTCCGACCACACGTACGCCACCAGCCCGAATTCCGTGTCGTTGGCGATGTCGATGGCCTCGTCGAGGCTGTCATAGACCTGAATCGCGGCGAAGGGTCCGAAAATCTCCTCCTGGCAGACGCGCAAGCCGTTCGAGGGCGCCAGCACCGCCGTGGGCTCGAAGTAGTAACCGGCCTCGAAGCCTTCCGCGCGCTTGCCTCCCGTCAGCAATTCGGCCCCCTCGCCCAGGGCGATTTCCACGTAGGAAAGCACCTTCTCCAGGTGCTCCCTGAACGCCAGCGGGCCCATTTCGCATTCGGGGTGCATCGGATCGCCGAGCCGGACCTGCCGGGCCCTTTCGACGAACCGTTCGATGAAGCGGTCGGCGATGGAGCGATGCACGAGTATCCGCGAACCCGCCAGGCATTGCTGGCCGTTATTGGAATAGATCGCCAGCAGGGCGCCGTCCAGGGCCTGCTCGAAATCGGCCGTCTCGGTGATGATGTTGGCCGATTTGCCGCCCAGCTCCAGCGCCACCGGTGCGAGGTTCCCCGCGGCCGCCGACATGACCGAGCGGCCCGTTTCGGTGCCGCCGGTAAAGGCGACCAGGTCGACCCCGGGGTGCTCGACCAGTGCCGCGCCCGTCACCGGACCGCGGCCGTTCACCAGGTTCACGACGCCCTTGGGCAGGCCCGCCTCGTGCAGGATTTCGACCATCCGGGCCAGCGCCATGGGCGTGTGCTCCGACGGCTTGAGCACGCAGGTGTTGCCGTAGGCGATGCACGGCGCGAGCTTCGCCGTCGCCAGCCCAAGGGGCGAGTTCCAGGGGGCAATCAGGGCCGCGACGCCCACCGGCTCGTGGGTCACCATGGTCAGGAACTTCTTGTCCTGCTGGTAGGTCTGGCCGGCCATCATGCTCAGGCTTTCGGCGAAGAGCTCGAAATTGTCGGTCAGGCGCTTGATCTTTCGTCCCCGGATCGTGCGGATCGGGACGCCCGTATCAAGACACTCCAGCACGGCCAGCTCCTCCGCATTCTCCAGCAGGTGAGAGCGAATCGATTGCAGGACCGCCTTGCGCTCGGGAATGCCCATCTCGGGCCAGGGACCCCGGTCAAAGGCTTCCCGGGCCGCAGTGACCGCGGCATCGACTTCGTTGGCGGCCGCCTCCTCGAGCGTGCCGATGACGTCCTCGGTGGCCGGATAGATGATCGGAATTTCAACGCCCGTGCCCGCGGCCCGTTTTCCATCGATGAAGCACTGCACGCGCTTGGTCACGGCAATCCCTTGCGGCAGCGCCGGTTTCGATTTACCGTTATCTTTCATCTGGAGCGTTCCCGGGTCGGATTCCTGTGGATTATTTCACGGCAGGCGGATGCGGGACAACGGGACCGGGAGCCGGGCGGACAGGAAAGTGCTGAACTACGCATTGAGGCGGCTTCTGGTCGCCATCCCGACACTTTTCGTCATCATCACCGTCTCGTTTTTTCTGATGCGCGTCGCGCCCGGCGGGCCCTTCGACCTGGTTCCGGACCTCGACCCCCAGCTCATGGAGAACCTGCGCAAGGCCTACGATCTGGACAAGCCCCTGTTCGAGCAATTCGCGAACTACCTCGGGCGCCTCGCGCAGGGTGACCTGGGACCGTCGCTGGTGTATCGGGACAAGAACGTCGCCGAACTGATTGCCGAAGGCCTGCCGGTCAGCGCGCAGCTCGGGCTGACCGCCATCGCCGTGGGGCTGTTTTTCGGAATGCTGAGCGGCATCGTAGCCGCCTTGCGCAAGAACACCGCGGCCGATTTCACCGTCATGGCGATTGCAATGACCGGGGTGGCGATTCCCACCTTCGTAACGGCGCCGCTGCTCACGCTGTTTTTCGGCCTGTACCTGGGCTGGTTGCCCATTTCCGGCTGGAACGGCGGGCAATTCGCGCACATCGTCCTCCCCGTTTGCGCATTGGCGCTGCCGTCCATCGCGGGCATCGCGCGCATCACGCGGGGTTCCATGCTGGAGTCGCTGAACGCCCAGTACGTGCGCACGGCGCGGGCCAAGGGCCTTCCCGAGTCGAAAATCATCATCCGGCACGTACTGCGGCCGGCCTGCATGCCGGTCGTCAGCTACCTGGGTCCCGCGATCGCCGGCGCGATGACCGGTTCGGTGGTGATCGAGACGATCTTCGGACTGCCCGGCATCGGGCGCGCCTTCGTGGAGGGCGCACTGAACCGCGACTATTCCCTGATCCTGGGCATCGTCATCGTCTACGCCACGCTGATTATCCTGCTCAACCTGCTGGCCGACATCATCTACGGCTACCTGGATCCCAGGGTCCGTCCGCGATGAGCGGGCCGGCCGCACTCGGACTGCCGGCGGGCGGCGGCGGCGGCGTGAACGCCGTGCAGGGCCGCTCGCTATGGAAAGACGCCATGGCCCGCTTCCGCCGCAACCGCGCGGCCATGGCCGGTCTGTGGGTGCTGGGGGTGATCACGGTGCTGGCCATCCTGGTCCCCGAGTTCTGGCCGAACAGCCTGGATGAGGTGAACTGGGACTACATACAAGCGCCGCCCACCACCGAAAACATGCTCTGGTTCGGCACCGACGTGAACGGGCGCGACATGTTCTCCCGCACGTTCTACGGCGCGCGGATCTCGCTCACGATCGGGGTGCTCACCACGCTGGTGGCGCTGATCATCGGCGTGCTCTACGGCGCCATCGCCGGCTACCGGGGCGGCGCTGTGGGCGACGTCATGATGCGCGTGGTGGACGTGCTGTATTCCCTGCCCACGCTGTTCTTCGTCATCATCCTGGTGACCGTATTCGGCAACAATTTCCTGCTGATCTTCATCTGCATAGGCGCCGTGGAATGGCTGACGCTGGCGCGCATCGTGCGCGGGCAGACACTCTCCATCAGGGAAAAGGAGTACGTGGAATCCGCGCTGGCAGCCGGCCTGTCAACGCCCACGATCCTGCTGAAATACATCATCCCGAACGTGATCGGGCCGGTGATCGTTTACGTGACACTGCTGATTCCCATCAACATCATCGTGGAGAGCTACCTGAGTTTTCTCGGCCTCGGCGTGCAGGAGCCCTTTACGAGCTGGGGACGGCTGATTTCCCAGGGCGCGGACGAGATCGGCACCGCTCCATGGCTGCTCGTCATTCCCGCGGCCTTCCTGGTGATCACCCTTTTCTGCTTCAATTTCATCGGTGACGGCCTGCGCGACTCGCTCGACCCGAAGGACCACCAGCGATGAGTGCGTCTCTGCTGCACTGCGAGAACCTGCACGTGCGCTTCACGACGCAGGACGGAGAGGTCTTTGCCGTAAACGGCGTGGATTTCGATATCCACAAGGGCGATTGCGTCGGCATCGTGGGTGAATCGGGCTCGGGAAAATCGCAGACCGCCATGGCCGTGCTGGGCCTGCTCGCCGGCAACGGTGTCAGCAGCGGCAGCGTGCGATTCCGGCAGAAGGAAATCCTCAATGCGCCTCCCGAAGAGCTCAACCGGATACGGGGCTCAAAGGTGGCCATGATCTTCCAGGACCCGATGAGCGCGCTGACGCCGTTCATGCGGATCGGCCGGCAACTGTGCGAGGTCCTGCAGGAACACACCAGCCTGAGCCGGGAGCAAATCCGTGCGCGAGTGATGGAAGTGCTGGAGATCGTCCAGATACCCCAACCGAAGCGCCGTTTCGAAATGTATCCGCACCAGTTGTCGGGCGGGCAGCGCCAGCGCGTGATGATCGCCCAGGCGCTCTTGTGCAAACCGGACCTGTTGATCGCGGACGAGCCGACAACGGCGCTGGACCTCACGATTCAGGCGCAGATCCTGGACTTCTTCAAGTCGTTGCGAAAGCGCACGACCATCGTGATCATCACCCATGACCTCGGCGTCGTTGCCGGGCTCTGCAATCGGGTCATCGTGATGTACGCCGGGCGAGTTGTCGAGCAAGGCTCGATCGAGGACATGTTCCTGCGTCCGCGGCATCCCTACACGCGGGCGCTGCTGGCGGCCGTGCCGCGCCCGGACTGGGACCCGGACATGCGCCTTCCGGTCATCGGGGGGCAGCCCCCGACCAGCACCCGCCTGTCCGAGGGCTGCAGTTTCGCTCCGCGCTGCGCCCACGTGGTGGAACGCTGCCGGCGGGAAACGCCCGAACTGCGCGGGCGAGAACACCTGAAGGCCTGTCACCTGGACCTTCCGCCATGAGCAATACGCTGCTCAAGGTCGAGAACCTGAAAGTGTATTTCCCATCGCCGGCGCCGGGCGGTCTCAGGCGCCGCTACGTGCCGCTGAAGGCCGTGGACGACGTCTCGTTCACGGTCGCGGAAGGCGAAACCGTCGGCATAGTGGGCGAATCGGGCTGCGGTAAATCCACGCTGGCGCGGGCCATTCTGCAGCTTATCGAGACCACCGGGGGGCGCATCGTCTGGCAGGGGGAAGACCTCACAAGGCTCGGCCGCAAGGCGATGAACGAGAGGCGCAGGGACCTGGGCGTGGTCTTTCAGGACCCGCTTTCCAGCCTCAATCCGCGCATGACCATAGGCAGCATCATCGCCGAACCCCTGCGGCGCTTTCATCCGGAAATGAGCCGCGAGGAAATCAATTCCGCCGTCGTCGAAACGATGCGCGACGTGGGCCTGAACCGCGAGTACGTCAATCGCTATCCCCACGAGTTCAGCGGCGGTCAATGCCAGAGGGTCAGCATCGCCAGGGCCATGATCCTCCGTCCGAAGCTAGTGATCTGCGACGAACCGGTGAGCGCGCTGGACGTGTCGACCCGCACGCAGACCATCAACCTGCTCAAGGAGCTCCAGCGGAAACACGGGATGTCCATCATCTTCATCAGCCACGATCTGTCGGTCGTGCGTATCGTCTGCACGAGAATCATCGTCATGTACCTGGGCCATTTCGTGGAAATCGCCGACCGGGACGCACTGTTCGGCTCGCCGACCCACCCCTACACGAAAGCCTTGCTGAGCGCCATTCCCGTTCCCGACCTGCACTCGCAGGATGACGGCAAGCGCGTGATCCTCAAGGGCGAACTGCCCTCTCCCACCGAACCGCCGTCCGGATGCGTGTTCCGGACCCGCTGCCCGATCGCCACCAACTACTGCATCAAGCGCGAGCCGATTCTTGCGCCGCGCGACAACGGGGCGCGCGTGGCCTGCCACCACGTCTGATGCGGGTACAGCGAATACGCCCATGAATTCGAACAACGGGAGCGGCGGCGCGGCGCTGGATTCGGGCCAGGCCCTGATGATGCAGGTCGGACCGCTGCTGGAGTGGCTGGGCGGCATTGAGCTGGCCGAAACGCCGCAGGTTGAGGAGAAGGCCCGGCTGCTGCTGGTCGACACGCTGGCCTGTGCGGTTTCGGGGCTGGGTAAAACGGAACCGGCGGCGCTGGCGGCGGAACTGGCCCGGATTGCGCCCGGCCCGGTTCTGCTGCCGGGAACGAAAAAGGGCCTGGCGCCGTCGGAAGCGGCTTTTGTCCTGGCCCTGGCCGCCTGCTGGGACGAGGCTTGTGAAGGTCTCGCCAGGGCGCACGGCCGTCCCGGGCTGCACGCGGTCGCTTCCGCCGCCGCCTTGGGCAGCGCGCTCCAGTCAACGCTCGGGGAAGTTCTGCAGGCCGTTGTCTTCGGTTATGAGATCGGCGGGCGTTTTGGCGAAGCCCTTCGGGTTCGCCCGGGCATGCATGTGGACGGCGGCTGGGGATCGCTTGCCGGCGCGGCGGCCGCCTCGCGGTTGCTGGATGCAAATATCGAGACGTCGCAGCACGCTCTGGCGATGGCAGCCTGTCAGATGCCCTGCAGCCTGTACCTGCCGGTCGCCGAAGGCTGCACGGCGCGCAACACCTATGCGGCCCACGCCGCCGCCATGGGAATCTTCTACGCGAAATCGGCAATCGCGGGCATCACCGCGCCTCCGGGCGCGTTCGACACCGCCGGCGCCCTGAACTTCGATGCTGAAAAGACGGACGTCTCTCCGCTGGAGGCTACAGAGGACTTCTACATCCTCGAGGGGTACCTCAAACCCTATGCCGCGGTGCGCCATGTGCACTATGGAGTGGCCTGCGCCGAGCTGTGGCGACGGGACAATCCCGGCGCCGATCCCGGCGAAATCGACGCCATCGAACTTGAGACTTACCAGGAAGCCGTGACCTATTGCGGCAACAGGCGTCCGCGCACGGCGATACAGGCCCAGTTCAGCCTGACATACGGCCTGGCGTACGCACTGCGAACCGGCAACCTGACTCCCGATGCCTATCTGCCCGAAGCGCTGGAGGATGCAGAGCAGCAGGAACTGGAGCGAAAAATCAGGGTGACGGTCAGCCCCGATATCACCGACCGCGGCGCCGTCCTCCACGTGCGCGCGGGCGGGCACTCAGAGAGTTATCGGGTGGAGTCCATTGCCGGCGACATCGACAGGCCGATGAGCACCGGCCAGGTGATCGCCAAGGCCCGCGAATACATGACCCCCGTGATCGGGGCGGAAAAAAGCCGACGGATCATCGATGCAATCCTGAACGGCACCCTCGACTCACGATTCACCCTGTAACGCCAGCCCTAGCCCTTTCTTCGCCCTCCTCCTCGTGGGAGCGTTGGAGCAGGGACAGCGAGAAACGAGCCAGGGATGGCGTCTCCCACGAGGAGGAGGGCGAAGAAAGGGCTATAGCACGACGGGGTCAGAGGGTTGCCAGTAATTCGGCGGCGATGGTGTCGAAGAGAGGAGAGCCGGACTTGAGGCCGGCCTCGCGCAAGAGCCACCAGGCGCCGCAGAGGTTGGATGACAGGAGCGGGACGCGGAAATCGGGGCGGACGGTTCGGATGGCATCGAGCGTCACCATGCCGGTGCCCGAAAGGACGATGGCGGAATTCTTCGGGGGCTGGACGGATTTCAGCGCCTTGACGACCTGCGGGGTCGTGGCGTCGTAGGCGCCGAGTCCAGCGCCGTCGTCGAAGACCCGCGTGATCGAGACCACGCGGTGGCCGGCCGCCTTCCAGTAGCCCGCGCCCAGGGAGGTCAGCCAGTCCGGGTAGGGAGATACCAGGGAAATCTCGTCGCAACGTAATGCTTGAAGCGCTTCGTGAATGGCCAGGCTGGCGGTAATGGTGCGCACGCCGGTTGCCGAGGTCAGGTCGGCGCAGAGTTTCCTGTCGCCCTCGGGCAGCAGGCGGTACGAGGGACCGGTGACGGCGATCAGCACCGATTCCGGGTTCAGGGCGCCGTACGACTCGATGGCCTTGCGGTAATGCGTTATGTACAAGCGATTACGTTCCTCGAGCGGTTTACCGGGCATGAGGGGGAGCCGCGACACATACATCGTCATGCCCTCCGGGAGCAGGCGGGCCATTTCCGGCTCCACGGTCGGGTTGGCCGGAGGGACGACCACGCCCACCTGCCGGGTCATTGCGGGATCAGCCGTCAAGGCTTTCACGATGCGGCTTCACGCGCGGGGCGATATCCAGCATCGATGCGGACCGCAGAAATTCCCGCGACCTGTCCGGATCGTCGGCGCAGCCGCGTACTTCGCGAAGCCAGTCATCGGCCCTGGCGACCCTTTGATCGGTGCGTGGAATAAGTTCGTTTCGCGCAATTTCATGTCGCTCGTCGGCGCGCCGCTCAAGCATACTCGCGGGACTGCCCTTCAGCGTGTCGATCAGGGCGCCGGCGATTGCATAGGCGTCGTGAATGCCGCAGTTCATGTTCATGCCGCCGCGCGTATTGGTCAGGTGTGCGGCGTCGCCGACCAGGAAGATCCGGCCCGCGCGGTTTTCGCCGGCAATGGCGCTGCTCACCGCAAAGATGTCGACGGAAACGAAATCCGGTTCGAGAAGGTCAGACGAGGAAAAGAACCTGCCGAGCCGTTCGCCAAGCCAGTCCCTGTCCAGCGCCTGTCGCTCCGATATCCCGGCGGGGACCCTGAGGATGATCCGCCAGCAATCGGGCATCTCGAGCAGGCTGCAGGAGCCTTCGTCATTGAAGACGTAACTGAGCGGCGCAATTCCGGGAATCACGGAGTCCAGGTCCTGGCGCGTCATGACGCGAAGCACGCGCGTTCCATAGGGCCGTTCGTCGAATTCAATCCCGAGGCTTTCCCGCACGGCGCTGCGCGCGCCGTCCGCCGCGAACAGCCAGGACCCGGTGACCTTCTCCCGGCCTGCCGCGAACCTGACATCGGCGGCAACCTGCGAGCCAACCGTTTCCGCACCGACGACCTCCGCCCCGAACCTGACTTCGGCGTTCGGCAACCGCCGGAGAGCCCCCACCATGTCCCGCGTGAGGTCCGCCTGCTCATAATGCAGGCGAAAGGGAAAGGGCGTTTCCGTCTCCAGGAGCGACAGGTCAAACCGCGCCAGCGCCTGGTGGGCGCCGTCCAGGTATTGAATCTCCCGCACGACCCTGCCCGCGCTCACCGCCGTGTCCGCCAGGCCGAGCTCGTCCAGAATGGCCAGGGTGGGCGGATGAAAGGTCGAGGCCCGGGACGCGCGGCTGAGCGCCTCGCGCTTCTCGAAGACCCTCACCCGGACACCCGCCCTGGCGAGCAGCAGCGCGGTTACCAGGCCCACGGGCCCGGCGCCGGCCACAAGGACCGGATCATGCCCGGCTACTGACATGTTGCCTTCGTACCCGGCTTGCCAACGCGATGCGTTGGCTTTCAGGAATCTTCGGAAAAGCAGTCAACCGAAACCCTGCAAAGTCCTGTGATATAACCTGTTGCACAGGCAGCGTTCTGAACCATGCCAGTTCAGGAGGGGGGATCTCATGAACACGCACCGTTCCACTCTAACGGTAGCTACGGTACTCGCGGGCCTATTTCTTGCAAGCGACTTCGCCCTGACCGTCGCCCAGGCGCAAATCGAAGAAATAGTCGTCACCACACGCAAGCGCGAAGAGCGGCTGTCCGAATTGCCGCTGTCCGTTTCCGCGCTCGGCTGGGAGGAACTCCAGAATCGCGGCGTGGAGCACCTTCTGGACCTGGCGCACCACGTGCCCGGACTTGATTTCGAAACCACCGGCAGCATCGCCGGTTCACGCCCGATCATTCGCGGCCTGAACCAGCAGACGCGCGTTGGCGACGAAGTCAATGTCGCGACCTTCGTGGACGGCGTCTATACGCCCGGTTTTACCGGCTCGACGTCCATAGGGTTCGACGGCCTTGAGCGGGTCGAGGTGGCCAAGGGTCCGCAAAGTGCGCTGCAGGGCCGCAACAGTTTCGCCGGGTCGATCAACTACATCACACGGAGGCCCGGCGACGAGTTCGAGGCGGGCGTTCGGGCAACGGCGGGTACCGAAGGCAAGTGGGATGCATCGGCCTACCTCTCGCTGCCCCTGGCCGAGAATGGACTGGCGGTACGGGTCGACGCCGGCGTGTACAACAGCGGCGGAACCCATACCAACAGCATCAACGGCGACCGGTTGAACGACCAGGAATCGGGATTCGTGCGCGTGAACGCCGTGTTCAATCCGAACGAATCGCTGGATGGGTTCTTCTCGCTCAGCTACCGGGAAGACAAGATTTCCCCCAGTCCGCGGGCCTTTGTCGCCGACGACGATCCGCGCCTGATCGGGAAACCGGCCTCCGTCAGCCCCTTCGAGCGCGGCGAGTCCACCGCGGCCGGCATCTGCCGGGACGGCCTGGGGGGCGAGATCGACTGCGGTATTCCCCGCTTGTTTGACGGTGAAGTCACGTCCACGGGCGGAGAGCTTTTCGCCGATCCCATGGGCGTGGCCGGGGACCGGAACTCGCTGCGCGCGGTCCTGGAACTGACCTGGGACCTCGACGCCGTTTCGGTCACCTCGCTCACCGGTCTGCAGGACCGCAAGGCCTTTACCTTCTCCGATGCCGATACGAGCCCGGAAGGCACGTCGTTCTCGGGCATCGTCGGGCGCAGGACCCAGGCCTTGTCCGGCGGACCCGTGCTCGCGCAGTCGCTCACGGGATCGGATGAGGACCGCCGGGAATTCAGCCAGGACCTGCGGATGCAATCGAACGGCGACAACACCCTGGACTGGCTGGTCGGCGTCTACTTCAGCAGCGAGGACTTCGACGACAACCGCAAGCGCTGCTCGGACCCGCCCGTGAGGTCAAGAAGCACGGTCTATACGCAGGGCTGCCCGCCCGTGCTCGACGAGGAGGTCAATCGCAAGAACACGTTCCGGTCGGTGTACGGCGCCGTTGATTTCGACGCCTCGGAGCAGATGAATCTCGCTCTCGAACTGCGCTACACGTCGGAAAAGAAAGAATTCGACGAGATGCAGAACGTCTTCCCGATGAGGTCCCCAACCAGTGCAAGCTTTGTACCGCCGCAGGGCCGGTTCGAGGACACTTTCAGCTTCCTGACGCCGCGCGGCGTGGTTTCCTACCGGCCCAACGAGGACACCCTGCTCTACGCGGTGGCCGCCCGGGGCGCGAAATCCGGCGGCTTCAATTCCGGTTCGATCTGCGTGGGTTCCAACGACCCCGGCCCGGACTGTTCGGTATCTGAACGCAGCTTCGAGATCGAGACCAACTGGACCTACGAAGCCGGCGCCAAGGTCAACCTGTTCGGCACGGCGCAAGTGAATGCGTCCGTCTTCTTCACGGACTGGAAGGACCAGCAGTTGATCGCGGGCACGGAACTGGCGACGAGCAGCAGCCCGATCGTGCGCAATATCGAAGGCTCCGAGGTGCAGGGCATCGAGCTGGAGGCCTACGTCGCGCTGACCGAGGCCATCAGCCTGAACCTTGGATACGCCTTTACCGATACCGAGTACGGCCACGCCTACTCCACCGCGACGGACGATCTCGAAGGAGTTTGCGACATCCTGGATTGCGCCGTCATGGCCGACGATATGGGCGAAGGCCCGATCACCACCGGTGAAATCACCGGCAATCAGTTCTCCAGCGTCAGCAGGCACTCCGGCAATGTCGGAATCGCGTTCGTCAGCCGGTTCATGAACGGCGGCTACGACTTTTTCGGCCGCGCCGACGCCGTGTTTCGCGGCAAGCGCTATATCGACGATTCCAATACCGGGTACATCGGCAGTCAGACGACCGTCAATGTGCGCTTCGGCCTGCAGAGGGAGAACCTGTCCGTGCAGGGCTTCTGCAGCAACGTGACGGATGACGACACGCCGATCCGGTCGTTCCTGCTGCGGAACTTCCTGGGCGTGCCGCATCGCGTCATACACGAGCGCGAGGGGCGCAAGTGCGGCGTGAGCCTCTCGTTCACCTATTAATGCCGGCCTTCTTGAGGGCCTGCGCGAGGCGATCTCCGGGAAGCAGGTCGCCTGAATCGACGAGCTGCCGCCGTTGACGCATCAATCGATCCGTTCCGCCTTCTCCAGCGACCGCAACATCGAGCTTTCCATCAGGAAATCCGTCATCAGGCGGCGGTCGCTGGTCACGCGTTGCAGTTCGTCCCATACCTCGGCTCTTTCTTTCCTGCCCTTAACCCTGTGGCGCCGGTAGTTCCGGTCCGACCTGACCTGTACGTCATCGAGGGCGATTGAGCGGCGCTGCCGCGAATACCGGTCCAGCAACGATTCGTCGGCGCCCTCCAGGATGATCGCGGCCAGCTTGTCGCAAAGGCTGCGCGCGTCGTGAATGCCGCTGTTCATTCCCAGTCCGCCCGAGGGACTGTTGAGATGGGCGGCATCGCCGGCCAGCACCATGCGCCCCGTCCGGAAGCTGTCGGCAATCCGCCGGTGAATGGTGTAGGCGCCCGTGTGAACGATCTCGTACGGACCCTCCTTCGGGTGGATTTCCTGCAGCCTGGCCTGGATCCGTTCCGGCTGCAACGCTTCCTCATGCGACTGTCCGGGTTTTGGCGAGAATCCGACCCGCCAGACGTCCTTCAGCTGCATCATGCTGAAGTGACTGTCTTCGGTCCAGCAGTAATTGACGGACAACAAACCCTCGATGTGTTGGTCGAAGGGATAGCGAACCGCGACCGTCAGCGACGTAATCGGGTAGGTCTCGCCCCTGAAGTCCAGGCCCATGGCCTTGCGGACCCGGCTGCCCGCACCGTCCGCGCCGATGACAAAGCCGCCCCGGACCGTTCGCGTGCCCGCCGGGCCTTCCACCTCGATTTCGACGCCATTTTCGTTCTGCGTCGCATCGATCACGCGAGCCCCGAACTCGAGATCGAACAGACGGTTGTCCCCGAGCCGTGAACAGATCGCGCGCGTCAGCCGGAACTGTTCGCACTGCAGCCTGTAGGGATGAGAGGTCCGGCCCCGAAGGACTTCCATATCGAACACGGCGCATGCACCCGTTACGTGATTGCGATATTGCCACTGCCTGCACTGGAGGCCATTCGCGAGCAAGTCCGCGACGACGTCGGCATCTTCAAGCACATCCAGCGTGCCAGGATGAAAGGTCGAGGCGCGCATGTCTTCGGGCAGTTCGCTCTCGGCCTCGAATACCGACACCGGGATGCCGCTGCGGATCAGGAACAGGGCGCAACTCAGCCCGACGGGGCCGGCGCCTGCAATCAGGACTCGATCGTCGTCCGCCGGGCCAACTCTGTTCACGCTATGCGACGCCGCTGTGACGAGCCTCGATTATTCGGACTCCCCTGGCACCGGGATGCTGTCCAGAAGGCCGTCCACGACCGCGCCAAAGGCGCTCCAGGGCGCCTCCCGGAAACTGTGGTTGCGCACGATGAAGGACGGCCCGGCGAAAAAGTTCTCGTATTGCTGCTGGCGCGAGCCGAACTCGCTGCCGTACATGTCCCAGGCCAGGCGGTACAGCTTGACGCGGTCCACCGCGGTTTCATCCCCGGCCGCCCAGTAGTCCCTGAAGATGTCCCGGGTCGCCGGGTTTTCCAGCACCGAGATGTCGGCGGGCATCTGGAACACGCTGCCGCCGGACAACTCCCGCATCATCGCGATGATCTCGGGGTAGTGCTCCTGGCACCAGTTGAGCGCCGCATACATGTAGCGCCGGTTGAAATTCACGAATCCGTTGCCGAGGTCTTCGCAGTCCTGTATCTGGCCCTGGATCATCCCGCCGAGGGCCGCTTCCCACGCTGCGAGTCTCCCGAGTTTTTCCGCCACGACGGGAATCCTGTCGACCCCGGCGGATTGCGTGATCTTGTGGATGATTCCGGCGATGAAACGCAGTTTTGCATGAAAACGCACATTGGACTGGTGATTGCCGAGCGTATGCGAGGCGGTCTGGACGTAAATCTCCCGCGAGAGCGCCGCGCGGTCGTGAACGAAAACGCGCTCCCAGGGCACCCGCAGGTTATCGAAGATCAGCATCACGTCGCTTTCGTCAAAATTCGACGCGAGCGGACTGTCGAACTCCGTGGCCGCATAGAGCTCCATGGGCTTGCGTACCCACAGGGTCAGCCCCGCGGTATTCATCGGCACGGCGCAGGTTATGGCTTCCTTTTTCTTGTCATCGGAAATCGGCGTCAGGTTGCCGATCCAGACTTCATCGCAGAAGACGCCCGCCGTGGCCAGCATCTTCATTCCGTTCAGGATGACGCCGTTGTCATCCTCGTCGACGACCTGCAGCACGGCCTGGTATCCCCTGGTGTCGCCGAAGATGTTTTCGTTCTTGGACTGGGGGGCCGGATGCACGGCATACGAGGCGTACAGGTCGTTCTTTCTGAGGTGCTCGTAGTAGTCGGTGATATGGCCCGAACAGGAATCGCCGTCCCGGTCCAGTATTTCCGGGTTCATCGCAAGGCCCGTCACGAAGCTGGCGACGTGATCGGGACTTCGGCCGAAAAGACCGTATGTCCGTTCGGCGATCGCGTAGTGCGCCCGCGAGCGCCTGACGAGGTCTTCACGGGTTCGGGGCATGAGGAAATAGGACGAGAATTCCTCGCCCTCCTCCTCGAACGACATCGGCTCGCCGTTGGCGGGATCGGCCTTGTGGTCGAACAGCCTGGCCAGCGTTTGCGCAGCGCCCCTGAAGGCCGGGTGTTCGACAACGTCTTTCACCTCCTCGCCGCCGATGTAGACCTTGCGCCCATCCTTCAATCCAGCCAGGAATTTCTTGCCGGTACGCAGCATCTTTCCGATTCAGCGGCGAAAGCTAAAATGAACGGTCAAATCCACGCCCGACCGTCGAACCGAATGGTTGCCTGCCGGACAAACAGGGGACGAGCATGTTGATGAACAACTGGTACGTGGCTGCCAAGAGCCATGAAGTGAATGCGGAAAAGCCATTGATCGTGCGTATGTTAGGCCAGAATTTCGTACTCTTCCGCACTCCCGAAAACCAGGCCGTCTGTCTGACCAACACCTGCTGCCATCGCGGCGGTTCGATAGGCCGGGGTGAACTGGACGGCGCCGGACGTATCGCCTGCGGCTACCACGGCTGGAAATTCAATGCGCAGGGCCAGTGCGTCGAGATTCCCGCCCTGGGGGAAGACACCAACATCCCCAGGCGCGCACGGGTGGACTCGTATCCCGTCGAAGAGCATTTCGACTGGGTCTGGGTTTTCCTGGGCGACCTGGAAGAGGAAAAGCGCCCGGCGATCCCGACGACCGTTTTCCCCGAGTACCACGACAAGGAAAACTGGCGAGTGGTTTCGATCGAGTTTGACGCCGATGTGAACTGGGCCCGCGGGCACGAGAACTCGCTCGACAGCGCGCATCCCGCATTTGTGCATTCGCGTTTCGGGCGGCGCAGCGCGCCGAAAGTGCAGATCGTCCCGCTGGTCGAAAACGACTTCGGGGGCCATAACGCCACTCGCGAACGCGTCCCGCCCAAGCACACGCAGGTGAGCGAGGATATCGCCAGGCTGGTTTCCAGAAAACGGGGCAATACGGTGGCCTCCACCGACTCCTACCTGGCGGGTATTTCGCACCGTATCGACATCACCCGCGAGGGCAATATCCGGCAGGTCACGGTCTCCGCGCGCACGCCCGTCGATTCGTACAACACGCGGATCTTCATGCACCAGGCGCGCAACTACCTGATGGAAGAGGAGCACGACGAGGCCCGCCTCGACGGCATCCGGCTGGCCTTCCGCGAGGACTATGAGGCAGTCGCTTCGGTCGAGCCGAAATTCGTGCCGCGCTCCATGGCGCACCAGCTGCTGGTCGAGTCCGATCAGCTCGAAACGGCGTTCCGGAAGGTGCTGTTCGATAAAGTGAAGCAGGGCTGGGAAATCGACGTCGAGAAACTGGAGCACGAAGGGCGCTACCGGCACTTCTCGATTCCGTCGCCGGCCCGCCGGGCCGACCCGAAGAACTGGGTCCACCCGGTTGTGCCTACGACTTTCCCCCGCCAGGATCAGGCCAGCGAATAAGCCGGCAGCGAATCCTCAGTAGTCGTACCAGAAATTTTGCCAGGCCGCCCGCGGGTGCAGATAATCCGCGGCTTCGCGTGCGTTGTCCGGCTGATACCCGGTCCAGAGATTGGGCTGATAGCGCTCTTCATACTGGTCGAAGACGTGCCGGTACATGCTGATGTGAAAATCGGGAATCCGATGGCGCTCGCGATAGGCCGCCATGTCGATCACGGCGCGGCGGCGGGTCTCGAAGGGGCCGGCCTGGGCAAGCACCTCGCCCTTCGGCCCGAATATCGAAGACCGCCCCACCCAATCGTTGCGCGGCGCGTTCTCGACGAAAAACTCTTTGTTCTCGTAGCCGATATTCAGTGAATTGTTCACGACCACCGTGAAGACGTCGTGATGGTAGGAGCACATCTGCGTGTCCTCCCAGCGGAACCCGCCGGTGGCGGGCCGCACCAGGATTTCCGCGCCTTTCAGCGCCTGCGCCCGGAACAGTTCGGGTTCGTACTGGACCGGCGACATCGCGATGTTGCCGATGTCGGTCCGGGCTACGGGAATCACCGCGTCCCAGCCGTACATCTCGACGAAACGGTCGAAAACGTCGTAGATGCAGGTCGTGATCTGCTCGCTGTGCCGGAACGTTCCGCGCTTGGCGCGCTGCTTCCAGTGCCTGGCCACGATATTGCTATCCGGCCCCACCAGGATCTGCATGTTCATCACGTGGCCCGGCCAGTCCTCGTCCTTGATCAGGCAGCCGAAAGCGATGTAGCAGTCGTATTGCTTCGCCTTCAGCGCAATCTCCTCGATTTCCCTGCATTCCGTATAACGCGCCACCCTCAGGTACTGCTCGCGGTTCTTCCTGCCTCCTCCCTGAAGGGGGAACTCGTGAAAACACACGAGGTCGGCCCGGCCCTTGCCCTGCGCCTTGTCGATCGCGTTGAGCGTGTAATCGAGGTTGTCCCGGATCAGCGGTTCCGGATCGTCCGGGTCAACCGGCCGAGTGCGCGTCTGCACGATATTGATGGACACCTTGTCGCGGCGCAGGTCAACGGTCGGATAGGTGCCGTCCTTGCGCACCATCGTAGGTACGGGAATGTCGTGTCGGGTTGTCATGGCGAAGCTCTCCGTTTGCGGCATCCTAGCAGCCCGCGGCGGAACGAAGGAACTACCGGGGCGCTTATGTCGCCGGTCGGATGTTCGCCTTCTCCAGGACCCGCCTGCGGTAGAGCAGGCACAGCAGCACCGTGATCAGAACGACGCCCGAGCCCAGGATGATCGGCCACGACAGACCGATCAGATCGGCCAGGATGCCGAAGAAAAACGTGCCCAGGGCCGGCCCGCCCCGGTTCAGCATGAACCAGGAGCTCATCACCCTTCCGCGGGTGTCCTCGTCAACCGCGTGCTGCACGAGCGATTGCGAAGACACGCTGAAGACCACGTTCATGAAACCGAGCGCGACCAGGAAGGCGCCCGCCACCCAGTATTCGCGCACCAGCGCGAAGGCGGTAGCGGCCGCGGCAATGGCGAGGCTGCTCAGCAACACGACCTTCATGAGACCGCTTGAATGGCGCGTCCGCGCCATGGACAGGCCACCCGCAATGCTGCCCGCGGCGCTCATCGAGATCAGGATCGACAGGCCCGCCATCCCCTCGGCAAACACCATATCCACGTAAGCGGGCAGCATGAACATGATCGGGCGGGCGAACAGGACCATCACGGCAGCAAGGACGACCGTCATCAGAATGGCCTTGTTGCGGCCGAGACAGGCCATCCCTTCGATCGCCTCGCCGAAGGCCCCGGTCCTCCGGTCCGGTGAACGCGGGGCTTTGCGCGCCAGCTCCGGCAGTCGAATCGCCGCAATGCAGGAAATAAAGACCACAAAGCTCAGCGCGTTCACCAGCATCGCCAGGCCGATCCCGCTGACCGCAACGACCACCCCGGAAAGGATGGGACCGAGCAATCGGGCCGTGTGCAGACTGATGTTGCCTATCGCGATGGCCGCTGTCTGCTGCGCCGACGGCACGAGCCGTGGGACCACGGCCAGCCGCGCCGGTTGTCCGAGCGACTGAAACGCCGCCTGCAGCGCCCGGATAATGCAGATGATGACAACGTTGAGATGTCCGGTGCTGTAGATGGCGAAAAGGGCAAGCGCGCAGAACAGGCCGCCCCCGTTGCTGAAAAGGATGAGCCGGCGCCGATCCAGGCGGTCGGCCAGCACGCCCCCCAACGGACCGACCAGGAAAATCGGCACGAACTGGGACGCCGCCACGATACCCAGCCAGACCGTGGAATTGGTGAGTTCCCAGATCAGCCAGGACACCGCCACCAGCTGAATCCAGTTTCCCGTCAGAGACAGCACGTTGCCCACCGAAAACAGGGCGAAGTTCCGGTTGCCGAACAGCTGCCTGACGGTCGAGATTTTCATCGCTTTCCAAGTCTATACGGCGTTCGCACGCGGGGCTCCGGCATGCGAAAATCGCGCCGGAACCCTCTGAGCACCCCTGATATGAACTCCTCGCCACTACGAATCGACGCCCACCAGCACTTCTGGAAAGTCGAGCGCAATGACTACGGCTGGCTGACCCCGGCGCTCAAGCCCCTATACCGTGATTTCGGGCCCGACGACCTCGCCCCGCTTCTGCAAGCGGCGGGCGTCGACAGGACCATCCTGGTCCAGGCCGCGCCCACCGTCGCGGAAACGCGCTTCCTGCTGGAACTGGCCGGGCGGACCGACCTGGTAGCCGGCGTCGTGGGCTGGATCGACATGGAAAGCGCCGACGCGGCAACGGTGCTGACCGATCTCGCGCAAAACCCGAAGCTGGTCGGAATCCGGCCGATGATCCACAACATCGAGGACGAAGCGTGGATCACGCGCCCGGACCTAGCGGCGGCGACCGAGGCGGTGATCGATGCCGATCTGTGCTTCGACGCACTGGTCCGGCCCCAGCACCTGTCCTACCTGCTCGAATTCCTCAAGCGCCATCCTGACCTCAAAACCGTCATCGACCATGGCGCCAAGCCGGTCATTACCGAGGGCCTTTGGCAGCCGTGGGCGGACCGGATGTCCGAAATTGCCGAGAGCACCGATGCGTACTGCAAGCTCTCCGGCCTCCTGACCGAAGCGAGCCCGGATCAGGGCTACGACGACCTGCTCCCCTACATGGAGCACCTGCTCGCCACGTTCGGACCGGAACGCCTGATGTGGGGCAGCGACTGGCCGGTGCTTCTGCGCGCCGGCGCCTACCCCGGCTGGTTTGCGATTGCCGAGCGCTTTCTGAACAGCCTGGACGAAGCGGACCGGGCGCAGGTGCTGGGCGGCACCGCCGCCCGCTTCTACGGCGTCTGAAGCGGCCTTACATGTGCGGCCTATGAGTAAGCGAAAGCGCGTACTGATTACCGGAGCTGCGTCGGGAATAGGCCTTGCCTGCGCGCGGAGATTCAAGCGGGAGGGATACGCTGTGCTGGGCATGGACCTCAATGCAAGTCCGGATCCATCGGTCTTCGACCGCTTCGAGCAGGCGGACGTAAGCAACGAGGAAGTGACGCAAAAGGCTGTGCAGGGCTTCGACGTCCCCTCAGGAGGGCTGGACGCGCTCGTTCACTGCGCCGGCATCGGTCAGTACGGCACCGTGACGGAACTGGATTCGCAAAGCTGGTCCAACGTCCTGCGGGTCAACCTGACTTCGGCCTTCCTTGTGGCTCGCGCAGTCATTCCTCACATGCAGAAACACGGGGGCGGGACGATAGTCACCATCGGCAGCGTGTATGGACGTCTGGCGCCCGAAAGAATGAGCGCCTATGCGGCGAGCAAGGCGGGAGTGGCGCAATTGACCCGGTGCATCGCCATCGATTACGCAAGCGACAACATTCGGGCGAATTGCGTTTGCCCGGGGCTGGTGACCACCCCGATGTCCTCGCATCTGAACGCGCCAGGCAAGGAAAAGCAGCTGGAGGCGTCGCTGAAGGCGCATCCGATGAAGCGCGCCGGGACTCCGGATGAAATTGCCGACACCGTTGCCTTCCTTTGCTCGGACGCGGCAAGCTACATCACGGGCCAGAACATTTACGTGGATGGCGGTTACACGACCGGAAAGCAGTTGAACCCGTAGAGCCGGCTTCCGGCCAGCTAGCCGGGCGCAGCAATCGCGTCCTTGATCCAGCGTGCCGTGGCGGGGGCGCCAATGTTGCGTACCTCAAGGCCTGATTGACTCTCATCTGCCCTGGCCACCAAGCGATTGTCGGCCGTTACCAACGAAAACCCTCAGCGATTGCGATCCTCGCGCAGCAGCTTGACACTGTCTGTTTGATTGCGCTCGATGGTGAGTGACTGGAGATCACGTATGCGGGCACGTAACTCCTCTATGCGCCCGAGGGGGTCCGCGCGTTGCGTCAACGTATGGCGGATTTCCCCTTCGAGGGAGCGGTGATTGGCCTTTGCCTGCGCCTTCAACTTCTCAATCACTCCATCGTCCAGGTTGCGAATCGTTAGTGTGCCCATTGCAGAACTCCAAAATAACTGCAATATGCTAGCAAATCGCTTGCATTTGGACAAGCGAGCGCCAAAGTAACGAACGCGCGCGTTTAGTAAACGTTTTGTCCGCCGTCGTCGAGGACTTCCGGGCGCTTCCAGTAGGAATATTGAGGGGTCCAGTCCTGCGCGTTCATGCCGGCCAGGGCGAGGAGGCTCCAGAGCGAGCAGTAGAGGTCGCCGGGTCCGAAGACGCAGGCGTTGAAGCGGAGAACCTTGTCCCCTTCGCGCTTGTAGACGACCGCACCGGGGTAGTTGTCCTGGCCGTCCACGACCGACTGCTCTCGAATATAGGCGCCGCCGCCGTGCGAGGCGAGCCTGAAGCGCCAGCCGCGCTCGTTGGCGAACCGCCGCTGCAGTTCCGGCGGATCCTTGGACAGCAGAACGACGGACATGGCGTTTTCCAGGTGCGGGAGAAAGCCGTTGAAACCGTCGGCCCAGACGGTGCAGTAGCGACACCCCTGGCCCATGTTGTGGATCGCCAGCAGCGTGTCCCTGCCGGCGAACAGTTCAAGCAGACTCACCTCGCCCGACCCGTCGGCGAAGCGGTAGTCGGGCACCTCGGCGCCACGGCTCTGTTTCAGAAGCGTCCCGAGTTCCCCCGTAAGCTCGAAGATCTGCTGCTGAATTTCGGCAATGCGTTTTGTGGTCATCCGGATTCCTTCATCGCGTGCCGCCGGCACATCGTCATATTACAAACCCAGCACGCGGTAGTCGCCGTTGACGATGAGAGCTGCGGAGACGTACACACCAAGCAGCGCGCACAGGATCCAGAAGGAATTGATCGCCACGATGTAGATGTACATGTCGCGCCGGCTCAGCAGCTTGTGCCGTCTCGCCACGAAAAAGCTGACCAGGTAAGTCGAGGTCATATAGACCCATTGCCAGGACAGCATCAGCCCGATGATCCCGGCCACCAGAGCGGAAGGGTAACCGACCGTGAATGCCGCATACAGCACCAGTGTCGGAACAAGCGTGACGAAACCGTTGGCGATGTCCACGTTGAAGCCGAAGGTGCGGCGGTCGGCATACGAGTCGTCGTAATAACAGTAGGCTGCCCAGGCATCGGCCCAGACGGCCGGCGACAGGACCAGTGTCAGCCTGATCCTTGCGGCGAAGAAACCGTGCGCTGGCGAGCGTCCCGTCCTGTGCTGCATTTCGCGCCAGTATTCGGCGCGCGATCCGATCCTGTCGCGCAGGAAAAACAGGCAGATCTCCCAGTAGCAGATCAGGAGATTGACCGAAAAGAACAGGCAGAACAGAGAGTGAAGAAAATTCACCTCCCCGCTGGTCCGCCAGCGCACCAGGATGCCGAGGAGTGTGCCGCCTGCGACGACCAGAACAACGACCAGCGCCACCGGCACCGTCAGCCCCTTGCTTCCCCGGCCCTGTTCGGATGGCGGCAGGCTGGCGCGGCTGTCGGACATGTGCCCCCCTCACACTATCCACTGTGGCGGCGAGCGCATTCTAACTTGCCGCGTTGCGACGAAACGGGTCGCACACGATACAATCCCGCTCGTTACCTGCCGGCATATCGGGAGGCGCGGGGGATGGATGCGAAAGTAGCCAAACGTTCCCTTGGGAATCTGACCCAGGGGGAAGTGAAGTCGGTGGTCGATGACTACGTCGGGCTCCACGATGCCGGCGTTGAGCGCAAGAAGGAGCATTACCGGCAGCTCGTCAACAACTACTACGACCTCGTGACCGATTTCTACGAGTGGGGTTGGGGCAAGAGCTTCCACTTCGCTCCGCGGCGACGGGGCGAGAACTTCAAGGCATCACAGATCCGGCACCAGCATTTCCTGGCCGACAAGCTCTCGCTGAAACCGGGAATGCAGATTCTCGACGCGGGATGCGGTGTGGGCGGACCCATGGGCAATCTGGCCCGCTTTAGCGGCGCGAGTTTTGTCGGCGTCAACAACAACGCCTACCAGATCGAGCGCGCGAAAGTGCACACCCGGGACGTTGAGGCGCTGTGCCGTTTCATCAAGAGCGACTACATGAAGATTCCCCGGAGCGACGACCACTACGATGGCGCCATAAGCATCGAAGCGATGCCCCACGCGCCGGACAAGACCGCCGCGTACGGCGAGATCTTCCGTCTTTTGCGTCCCGGGGCCGGTTTCGCGTGCTACGAGTGGTGTGTCACCGACGTTTTCGATCCTTCGAACACGGAACATCTGCGGATCAAGGAAGGAATCATGACGGGGTCGGCGCTACCCGACATCGCCGGCACGACAGAAGTGTGCGAAGCCGTGCGCGCGGCCGGGTTCGAGCTGCTCGAAGCCCGGGACCTTGCGCCCGATTCGGATCCGGAAACGCCCTGGTACCGGGCTTTGCAGGGCCGGGACTTCACTCTGGCGAGCATCCCGCGCACGCCCTTGGGCCGCGCCCTGACCAATCTGATCCTGCGAATTGCGGAGCCGTTGCGACTCGCTCCGCAAGGCGCGCGGGAGGTCAGCACGTTCCTGAACTGGGGCGCGGACACGCTCGTTGAAGGCGGCCGGACCGGCATCTTTACGCCGATGTACTTTTTCCTGGCCCGCAAACCCCTGTCCGGGGGAGACTGACCTCACGCGGCGCGCGGCCTGATCCGAACCGCGTCCGGCTCCTTCTCCTTCGAAGCGGCGGTCAGTTCGAGTCGGGTCCGGCGGCGTTGCTCGTACAGGCCGAGCGCGCGCAGCGGGAAATACTGTCGGTACAGGACGTAGTCCAGCAGCGCCGTGCGGAAGAAGACGCCGGCCATGTCCTGTTTCGGCCAGCCGCCATCCGCTTCCTGGGCGTTGAGCAGAAAACGTGCGCCGCGCGCAATCGCGGTCCAGTTGGACTCATCTGCCTCCAGCAGCGCTAGCAGGGCCCAGGCGGTCTGGATGACCTGGCTTTCCTCGTGCGCAACATAGCGGCCCGTCAGGCAACCGCTGTGGTGTTCGCCCCATCCGCCGTCATCGCGCTGCCGGTCGAGCAGCCAGCGGCAGGCCAGGCGCAGCGCCGGATCGCTCGGTCCCGCCCCGGCGGCAACCAGGCCCCTGATGCCGAACAGGGTCCCGTAGATGTACTGAACGCCCCACACGCCACGCCATGAGCCATCGCGCTCCTGGGTCTTGCGCAGCCAGGCGGCGCCCCTTGCGATGGCCCGCGCCGCCGGCGGATCAAGTGCCTGCGGGAACCGGCGCCCGCAGGCGGCCAGCGCCTCCAGACAGGACCCCGTGCACTCGACGTAGGAATTTTCGGTCATCGATTCGCCGAACATCTCGGCGGGGTTCAGCCACTCGAGACCGATCCGCGAGCGTCGTGCTTCATAGCTGCCGAAGCCGCCATCGCGGTTCTGGCTTCGCAACATGAACCGGACCGCCTCATTCAGCGCCGCCTTGTCCGCGTCATCACCTCCTGCGGCGAGTATCCCGAGCACGGCTTCGGCGGTGCAGTCGCTCACCGGCCAGCCATGCCAGCCGCCGGGAAAACACCAGCCTCCCTTCGGGTCGGCGCGAAAGGCCTCGCGATACCCGTCGAAGCTGGTGCGGATCTGTTGTGAGCGCAGGAAGCCGGCGCCCTTGCGGACAGCGTCGTTAATTTCATCGGACCCGGGCGCGTCCGCGAGCGCCTGCACGGAAAAGGCGGTGTCCCAGGTGCTGCTTCTGGCTCCGGTGACCCGCGCGCCGAGCTCCTCGTCTTCCCAGAACCACCCATCGAGCCCGGCGAGCGCCGTACGGCAGTCGGCATCGTCCCGATCGTGCAGCCACAAGGCCAGAATGTTCAGAAAACCGCTGACCGGCGAGATGCTGCTGTGACTCGTGGTCTGCAACTCCCACTGGATCTGGCGGACCAGCTTCTCAAGGCAGCGGCGGCGCAGGCGCTTGCTGTGGATTCGTTCATACAGGCGCGCCAACGCGTATCCGGCTCGCAACCACACGCTCGGTCGCACAAACAGGTCGGCGTCGCGCAGGCGGTTGCGGGCGGAAGAAAAATCAAGGCGGTCAAACTCTTTTCCGAACAATTCTTCGCGCAGGGATTCGATCACGGGCGTGACCGGCGCCTGGAACCGATGCGCGTAGATGGACGCCATCGCCATGTAAATGAGCCGCGTATGGCAGTACCAGTTCGACGGATGCAACGGCAACCCGCGCGGCAGCTTCCACAGTTCCGGAAGAATTGCGTTCACCCCGCGCCAGTCATACAGATTGAGCAGCGCCAGCCAGAATTTCCCCCAGCTCGGGACCGCAAGCACGTCCTCTTCGGCGAGGAAACGGCCGGCCGGTGCGACAAGCGGGTCGTCAGGCTCCACGCCGAGCAGTCTCGACGCGACATAAACCAGCACGGTCACGAACAGGTGGGGCGGCGAGTGCTCGTGCAATCCCCACGCGCCGTCCGCCAGGCGGGTGCATTCGAACGAGCGCAGGATGCGCCGCCGCCGGCCGGAGTCTATCGGCTCACCGAGAATGTGCTGCAGCAGCACGTATTGCGCCGTGAGCATGGGGCACCAGACCATCTCGCCTTCCCAGGCGCCGTCCTCGCCCTGAAGGTCCAGAAGGCGCGCCGCTGCCCTGCGCAATGCAGGCTCCGCGTCGGGCGACGCGGATTCGCCCGTCCGCGGGGCGCCGGCTCGGCCGTCGTTCGAGGACATGGAAGCGAGAAGCGCGCGCGACAACGCCCTGCGGGCCTCCCGGTCCTTGCCGCCGCCTCCGTCCCTGGCCTCCTTCAGCTTGCGAATGCCACGCAAGAACCAGCGGGCGCGGGCAACGAGCGGGAAAACGATGTAGCGTGCCCGCCGCCAGGCCAACTGTCTGAATGATGAACGAACCACGCCCGCAACGGCCCGGATCACCGTAGCTAGCGTTGCGAGCACAAGGTGGGTCATCGAGGTTTCCTCGCAGGCGAGCAGCCGCATGGTCCGGTCGCGAACGACGCCATGCGCCCGCCAGTTGCGGTAGATCGCGCGCCGGAGCGCTGCCGCTTCGAGTCGATGATCGGCAAAGACCTCGTACAGCCCCATGGCGAGCAGCTCCGGGGCGCGGGTCGCCCTGAATCGCCGGACGGCGAAATTCCTGAAGCTCCCGCCTTCCGCCAGCGCGGCGGCGTCGCCGAAACCGAGCGTCATGCCCACCGCCGTCATCGGATGATAGTGCCCGGCCGCATCGCCGATCAGCACCCGCCTCGACGTGCCGTACGAGACGCGCGGCCTGAGTTCATTGGCCGCCGCGTGGAATTTGCCCGACTTCAGCGCCGAGAGATAAGCGGGTCGCAATGCTTCCGGCAGGACCCGAGCGTAAGACTCGGCCAGCAGGCCGGTCCTGTCGCGCGAGGTCCATTGCTCAAGCGGCACATCGACAACGATCCTGACGCAATGCTCGCCCAGCGGATATCCGAGAATCGGACCCGGGCCGCCGAGCATCACGTATCCGTAACCGGCCGGCTGCAGACTCACGCCTTCAAGGGTCACGCCCACCATCCGCGAGCAGGCCTTGCGCCGCATCGGCAGGCCCAGCGACCGCCGCACGGCGGAAGACCGGCCGTCGGCGCCGACAATCCTGTCGGCGGCGAGGTGTTCGCTGGAGCCGCCGCGGGTGAAGACCACGCCGTCGTCTTCGACCTGCCTTACCCGCGCATTGACAAGAAAGTCGATGCCCGGCTCATTGCGGACGGCTTCATGCAGACGCGCCACGAGGACCTCATGGTCGCAGGCTATACCCCGCCCCCCGCCGGGGTACGGGAGCACGATCGGTTCCGAACCGTCCTCCGGAAACACCACGAAGCCCTGACCCTCGGTGCTGCGCAGCGGTGGATCGAGGCGGATGCCGGCATCGCGCAACATGCGCACGGCCAGCGGATGCAACCACTCGCCGGCCAGCCGCGTGGCCGCCCTGGGGTTCGCCTCAAGCAACGCCACGCGCGCGCCCTTGCGCGCGTGAGCGAGCGCGCAATAGCTGCCGACAGGCCCCGCGCCTACGATGATTACGTCGTAACGCGGGGAGGCGGCGCTCAACTGAATACGCTCGCTTGCGAGCGGCGGCGATAGCGGACCCGGCACGGTACCGTGGGGCCCGTCACCCAACTGCCGTAATTCGGCGCGGGAAAATCCGCAACGGGATCAAAATCGAAGCGGTCCAGCAGCACCGCCCAGATCGCCTTCAGTTGCAGCATGGCGAATTTCTCCCCCATGCAACGGTGCTTGCCCCCGCCGAAGCCGATCAGCGTGTAGAGGTGCTGCTTGTTCTCGCTGCGCGGCGGAGCGAACCGTTCGGGATCGAATCGCTCGGGATCGGCGAACAGGCCCGGCAAACGGTGCGAGACCGCCGGAGACACGACGGCCAGGGCGCCGGCGGGCACCGTGTGGCCCGCATACTGCAGAGGCCGGAGCACCTTGCGGATCAGCAGTATCAGCGGCGGGTGCAGCCGCTCGCATTCGCGCACCGTGTATTCCAGCGCCACCTGCCGCTTCAGTCCGTCGAGGCTCATGGCCCCCGCCTCACCGTAAATCTCGCGCATCTCGGCGCGAATCCGCGCCACGCAGGCGGGATCGCGGAACATCTCAAGACCCATCCAGCTTGCGAGCACCGCGCTGGTGTGCTGGCCGGCGAACAGGACCGTCAGCAGTATCCCGGTCACCTCGTCGTCGCTCAGGGTCCGGCCGTCCTTGTAGCGGGACTGCATCAGCGCCTGCATGAAATCTTCCGGCGCGGCGCCCGAACCCCGCCGGCCCTCCATGATTCGGACAAGAATCCCGGCTATCCTGCGGCGCGCGCGGTCGCGACGCCGATGCGCCGGGATCGGCAGCCTGGGCAGGAAGAAGCCGATCAGGTTTATGCCCTCCTCGAGGTCGTGGTACGCCTGGGCGAATCCCGAATCCACCTGATCCCGTACCTCCTGACCCAGCAGGCAGCGGCTGGCGATGTTCACGGTAAGCCGGTTCATCGCCGCCGGCAGGTCCAGCGTTCCTTCCTCTCCGAGCGCGTCGGCAAACCGGGCGGCCTCCTCATACATGATTTGCGCGTACCTGCGCATGGACGCATCGCGCAGCGCCGGATACAGGAACCCCAACTGCTCCGCCATGATCTCGGGGGCCACGTCGTAGGCCACGCCGCGCCCGAAGATAGGCACCGTGAACTGATAGACGGCACGGGCGTCAAGCTGGTCCTCGGGCGCGCGGAAGTAGCAGTCGTGGGCTTCCGGCCCGGTGAACAGCACGAATTCGCGGGTCCCCAGCCGGAAACGGACCAGTTCGCCGTGCTCACGCCAGCCGCGATCGAGCATCGCCACCGGGTCCCTCTGGAACTCGGGCAGATGACCGAGCAACGGCCAACCGCCGGAGAGTTCGGGAATCGGCTTGCCCGGCGGCGCCGCGGGCCGCGCCGAACGCAGGGTGGCTGCACTGTCGGTATGGTTCGGCACGTCTGTCCTCAATACACGAACGGGACCATCGAATACGGCACTCGCTCCCTGTAGCGCCCCCACAGTTCGCCGTACTTGGCGCGGCAGCGCCGCTCATCGCGGCGCGAGCGATGCCACAGCAGCCCCGCAAGCCAGGCCGGCAACACATACGGCGCCCAGGATGCAAAACCGGTGGTGAGCGCAAACGCGAGGTACATACAGATCTCGCCGCTGTAGTTGAGATGCCGCCCGATTCCCCAGAACCCGGACACCAGCAGGCGCCCGTCGAGGGACTCGGCGGGCCGGCCCCAGATTCTGATTGCAGGGTTGCGCTTGAAGCGATGCTTCTGCGCGTTGGCGCCCCGGAACACCCAGAAGCCGAAGGCATACAGCAGCACGATGCCGGCTGCGGCGAGGGGGCCCAGCGGCGGACCGGATGCGTCAACCAGCCACCAGCCGACGATGCAGTAGAAGAAGGGCACAAACACGTAGTCGCCCCACACCAGCATCCATCCGAAGCGCTCGCTGATGATGTCCCAGGTGTGGACCATGCCCCTTTCGAACTGGAAGTAATTGAGCACGTACACCCACGTCAGGACCTGGTAGAGGGCCATCGCCAGCGTCAGATAGCCGTAGGTTTCGTATTGCACTACGGCGAACGACGTATTGAACAACGCCAGCCCGATGAGCGAGGGGCGGTAGCTGAACATCTTGAGGTCCACCCCGAGCAGGGCAGGATTGAGTTCCGCACCGAAGAAGAAACCCCGCCAGAACCCCGGCGATTCGGCAGGCTTCCGCGCGCTTCGCCAGTACAGCCAGCCGGAAAACGCGAATGCGAACACGTTCGCCGCCACGAAGAGCGCGAAAAAGTGCGTATACAGCAACGACAGTGAGAACGCGCCGGAGACCTGGGCGATGCCTGCCGCAAGGACGGTGAGCAGCAAAAGCGCCAGACCGTTGATCTTGTAGGTGATTGACTTGCCGCCGAGATCCGGCCCCCTGATCCGGCGACCCGGCACGAGTATCGATCCCAGAAACAGTGCGCCGATAAAGACGGCGATCATTACCGCCGCCTGGAGCAGCAGCGCGCCCGAAAGCGCAAACGCAGTCGCCGGCAGCTCAGGCATCGGCGCCGCCGTCCGCGGTCGTCATCCCGGGCGCGGGCATCGCCGTGCCGTTCTCCCTGGCCAGGTACTCCTGCCACTTGCGCACGGTCACGTTCTGGAAAGCCCGCACCGCCGGGTTGAACTCCAGGGGGCGGGCGTTGAAGTGCCGCTCGTAACCCTCCTGTTCGGCTTCGAGCGCAAATCCGTCCTGGGAAAGCAGCGGACCGATGAGCACACGGTTGGAGATCTTGAGGACCGTGGTCATTGCAAGCCTGGGGAAGCGGATCGGCAGCAACGGAACCTTCAGGGACTTGAAGTAGAACAGGAAGAAGGCCCGGCTGGTGCGTTCGTCGACGGGCAGCACGAAACACCAGTGCTTTATCGCGTCGTCGGTGTTCGACCACTGGTAGGGATACTGATAGCAGAGCTTCATCGAATTGGTATCGATCCGCTCGCGATCGACGAACATTCCGGAAAAACGCCCGCGGCCGACGCTGGTGTCGTAGGCCACGTGCACGTCGTCGCCGACCGTCTCGCAGCGCGTGAGCACGGCGCCGTCGAAGGGGCGATAGCGGCGGTGCAGCCAGGCGTGAGTGAAATCGCTGACGTTGTCGATCACCATCGAGTGGTGCGCCGACCAGGTGAAACTCAGCGGCACGCAGGCCCAGCGGCCCTTGCCCTCCAGCTCGGGAATATCGGGAATCCGGCGCGATTGAGCCCGTTCCGGGTTCCCTGGGAACAGCCAGATCAGGCCGTAGCGGACCTTTACCGGATAGGTCCTGAGCGCGACATTCGGCATGCTTCCCCCAAGCATCTCGTGCGCGGTCTCGGCAAGCCGTCCGTCCGGGTCGTATTTCCAGCCGTGGTAGGCGCACACCAGCCGGCAGCCTTCCACCTGGCCCAGCGACAGCTTGAGCTGGCGATGGGCGCAGCGGTTGTCCATGGCGTGAAACGAACCGTCCTCGGCCCGGAACAGCGCGATCGAACGCTTCCAGAAAATCACCTCGACCACGCTCCCGGGCTTGATTTTGCGCACTTCCTCGACCGCGTACCAGTAGTCCGGGTCCATGCCCGCCGCGCGCACCTTCTGGCGCAGGTTGACGGCCTCCTCGAAGCCCGGCGGTCCTGCCGTCACCGTGTTCATGATGCGCCCCCATCGGCAGTTACCTGCGTACTCCGGTCCGGCACGGCGTTTTCCTCGTGTACCGCACCGTTCGCGCGCGGGCGTTTGGCCTGCGGATTGGTGATCGCCTTGCGCTCGTGATAGTGAAACGCGTACGCCTCATGCACGGCGTCGCGGATGCGGGTCGGCCGGTAGCCGAGTTCGCTTTTCGCCTTGCCGAGATTGGCGTGACGGCGCTTTTTCAGAAGGCGGATGGCGCCGGGCGTGAAACGCTGGGGAAAGTCGGGGTGCACGCGGCTCAGGTAGAAGCTCGCCGCCTCCGAGAAGACATACATCAGGTTGGCCGGAATCCGCCGGCGCGGACGCGGGATGCCCGTAACCTCCTCGTAGAGATCAAGCATGCCGGAGATGGTCTTGTATTCGCTGCTGAAGATGTACTTCTCGCCCGGGCGTCCGTTGCGCATGCACAGCAGGTGACCTTCGACGATGTCGCGCGCCGCCACGAACTCGAACCCGCCGTCCACGTAGGCATGGAGCTTGCCGTCGGTGAAGTCGCACAGGGTCCGGCCCAGGCGCGACGGGAAAAAGTCCGCGCCGCCCACGACCGCACAGCAGGTTGCGACAACGACGTCCTGCCCTGCCGACGCCGCGCGCCAGCACTCGTGCTCGACGAGCATCTTGCTGCGCTCGTACGGCATCGTGCGCTCCATGGGGTAGAACTGCATGGTCTCGTCGCTTGGAGCGGACGGATCGTCGAGATCGTAGCCAACCGCGCTGAACGAGCCCGTGACCACTACCCGCCCGGCTTCGTACTCCCGCGCCGCCTGCAGCACGTTGCGGGTGCCCAGCACGTTGCACTCATACAACTCGCGGCGATGCGCGCGAGTGCCGTCGATGGTGGAGACTTTCGCGGCGACGTGATAGACGCCCTGGCAACCCTCGATCGCGCGCCGGGTGGCGTTCAGGTCCCGGATATCGCCGTAAGCGCGTTCAACATCGAGGCCTTCCAGGCCCTCGTTGTTGTCCTCGTGCCTCAGCAGCACACGGATGCGAACGCCGTCGTCGAGCAGGCGGCGCACAAGATTGGCGCCCACGTGTCCGGCCGCGCCGGTTACGAATACGGGATTCATGGAAGATCCGCGAATTTCTTGCGATGGATAGGAAACAACCCCCGGTTTCCGGGCAAAAATTCGGACGCGCGTACTCTAACACTACGTCCCGCGACCGTGCGGTAAGTCGAACGGGCGAAGGCGTCGCCTTATCTTTCCGGTTTCGGGACGTGGATCTTCGTTTGCTGAACCGGCGCGGGCCGCGGCGCCGGCCTTGGAGCGGGCGCGGCGGGTCGTGGCGCAGGGGCAGACGGCCGCGAAGTTGGCATAGTCGGCCGTGAAGCTGGCGCAGTCGGTCGTGAAGTTGGCGCTGTCGGTCGTGCAGCCACCCTAGCGGGGCGAGAGGTTGGTGCAGCGCGTCGTGCTGCCGGTGCGGCGGGTCGCGTGTTCGGCGCCTGTCGCCTCGTATCCGCGACTCTCCGCGTTTTCGGCGCAACCGTCCGGGTGCGGGAATTATCGGCCGTTCTGGGTACGGCCGGCCTGGTTCGCACAGCCGGCTTCGTTCGCGCGACCGGCTTCGTGCCGGTCACGGTGGAGGGCTGCCGCCGCGCATCGCGGGAACGACTCAGGCGGCGTGCATCGCGGGCGTAGCCGCGGGGCGGCGCCGCGAGAGGCCGCCGGCGGTAGGTAGGCGCATAGATCACCGTGGTCGGATTCACAGCCTGCCTTTGTGGCGAATAAGTCCCGGCGCCGATTTCGTCGTCGTAAACGACGGGGTCGGGATATTCTTCCGCTTCGCTCAGCGCAACGGAGAAGTCTCCCGAATTGCCCTCCGCTTCTTCGGCGGCCTCGCGGGCGGAAGTCAGCTCGTCGCGAAGCGCCGCTATCTCGTCGCGCAGCGTCCTGGCTTCCTCGGCGCTGCGTTCCGCCTCGGAAGCGGCGTCCTCGCTCAACTGCTGCATTTCAAGCCGAATAGCGGAGATTTCGTCGCGCAGAACGGAAGCGTCCCGGGAAGCACGCCTGACTTCCTCGTTCGCAGCGTCGCGCACGGACCGCATATCCTCGCGCAAGGCGGCAATATCGTCGCGGAGATAACGGGCCTCGTCAAGTGCGCTTTCAAACTCGGAAACCACCGCCGCGCGCCGGTCGTCCGCAGCGGCGCGAGCTTCGGCCTTGTCCGCATCGTCCGAACCGGCGCACCCCGTCGCGACCAACACCCAGGCGGCAAGCGCACAGACCTCGTGTCGGATTGATGTATTCATGAACTTCAGTATAGCCCCGGCAGCACGCAGCCGGACTTCGATCGGCCTGCCCGTTGATTTATCGTCATTTCTCGCATAGTTTCATATACAGGCACTTGGTAAAGGACTGAACATGACCAACAGAATTGTCCGCTTGTCCACTCGCGACGTGCGTTTCCCCACGTCCGATCACCTGGACGGATCGGACGCAACAAACAAGGATCCGGACTACTCCGCTGCGTACATCACGCTGGAGACAGAAAAGGGCGATCGGGGCTTCGGCCTGATCTTCACCATCGGCCGAGGCAACGATATCTGCTGCAAGACCGTCGAGGCGATGAGCCACCTGGTCATCGGAAAGGACCTCGACGATATCCGGACCGATATCGGCGGATACTACAACGAACTTCGTTCCGACAGCCAGATCCGCTGGCTCGGACCGGAGAAAGGCATTGTTCACATGGCCGCCGGCGCAATCGTGAACGCCGTGTGGGACATGTGGAGCCGCGCCGAGGGCAAGCCGGTGTGGCGCCTGCTGTCGGAAATGGACCCGGAAGAGTTCGTGAACTGCGCGGACCTGCGATACGTCGAGGACGTGCTGACACGCGACGAGGCCCTGGCGATCGTCAAAAGGAACATCGCAACGCGAGACCGGCGAATCCGCCATCTCGAGGAACACGGCTACCCCGCCTACACGATGTCGGCCGGTTGGCTGGGCTACGACGACGAGAAAATCCGGAGGTTATGCAGGGAAGCCGTACAGAAGGGATTCCGCCATATCAAGCTGAAAGTCGGAGCAAATGTTGACGACGATATTCGCCGCTTGAGGAACATCCGGGAAACTGTTGGTTACGACGTCATCCTCATGGTGGACGCCAACCAGGCCTGGGAAGTGAATGAAGCGATTGAGTGGATGCGGCGTCTGGCTCCCTACAAACCATGGTTCATCGAGGAACCGACCAGTCCCGACGACATCATGGGCCACAGGAAGATCAAGGAGGGCATCGGAGAAATCAGGGTAGCCACGGGCGAGCATTGCGCCAACCGCATCCTCTTCAAACAGTTCATCGCCAGCGACGCAATCGACGTGGTCCAGATCGACGCATGCCGCCTGGCCGGGCTCAACGAAATACTTACCGTATTTCTGCTCGCCGCAAAGTTCGGCAAGCCCGTGTGCCCTCACGCGGGCGGTGTTGGCCTGTGCGAGTATGTGCAGCACCTATCGATGATCGACTACGTCATGATTTCCGGAGAAATCGGCGAACGAGTCATCGAGTTTGCAGATCATCTCCACGAGCACTTCGAGGACCCCTGCGTGGTCCGAAAGGGCGCTTATCTGGCGCCCACCGCGCCCGGCTTCAGCGTAAGAATGCGCGAACAATCCGTCGCGGACTACGAGTATCCCGGCGGCTCCCAGTGGCGTGCACGCGTTGGGCGCACAGGTGGGTGATGGCTACGTTCGAGAAGCGGCGCGTGGGCGGCTCGAGCCTTGCCGTGGATACGCTGGGCTTCGGCTGCGCCTCGCTCGGCAATCTCTATCACCCGGTTTCGGATGCTGACGCCAGGCAGATTCTCGACTCCGCCTGGTCGCGTGGATTTCGCTACTACGACACGGCCCCGCACTACGGGCAGGGGCTGAGCGAGCGCAGGGTGGGTGACGCCTTGCGCAGGTTCCGGGGCCGGGAGTATGTGCTTTCCAGCAAGGTGGGGCGGCTGCTGAAACCGTCGGGTTACGCCGAGGAACGCCATGCCTTCATGTCGCCCATGCCGTTCGATATCTTCTACGACTACAGCTACGACGGGATAATGCGGTCATACGAGGACAGCGTGCAGCGTTTGGGTCTGGACCGCATCGACATTCTCTACATGCACGACATTGGCGCAGTGACCCACGGCGCGAGAAACGACGAGCTGTTTCCGATCGCAATGGACGGCGGGTACCGAGCCATGGACGAGTTGCGCGGCGCCGGCGCCGTCACGGCAATCGGCCTGGGGGTAAATGAATACGAGGTATGCGAAGCCGCACTGGACCACGGCGACTGGGACTGTTTTCTGCTGGCCGGCCGTTACACGCTGCTCGAGCAGGAGGCGCTGAACACGTTTCTGCCCATGTGTCTTGAGCGCAATTGCTCGATCGTCATCGGCGGTGCCTATAACTCGGGGATTCTTGCAACGGGCGTTCGCGGCCGGGGGCCCTTGTACTACAACTACGAAGCAGCCTCGGCCCGTGTGGTGGAGAAGGTCGCGAAGATCGAGGACACCTGCGAGGAGTTCGGGATCCCGATGGCGGCGGCCGCGCTGCAGTTCCCGTTGGCCCATCCTGCGGTCGTCTCGGTGATTCCCGGCATCGGCAAGCCGGAACGGATCGAGCAGACGCTGGAGCTGTTCAACACGAGGATTCCCGACGATTTCTGGTCCGCACTGGTCGAACGGGGATTGCTACGCGCGGACGCGCCCGTTTCCGGAGCGCATACGGACGGACAGGAGCCATGACACAGCATGGAGGATCGCTGATATGACGAGGAAACTGGAAAACCGGACTGCGGTCGTGACCGGCGGCGGCAGCGGAATCGGCAGGTGCGTCTCGGCCCGGCTGGCCACTGACGGCGCGCACGTCCTGGTGCTGGATATTGACCCTGACGCCGCCAGGCAGACCGTGGATGAAATTGCCGGGGCCGGCGGCAGTGCCGCTGCTCACAAGTGCGATGTTGCGGATCACAACGAGGTGGCGGACGTGATAGCGGCCATTCTCGACGATTCACAAATCGATATCCTGATCAACAACGCCGGGATCGCGCACGTCGGGAACCTGGAAAACACCAGCGAGGAGGACCTCGACCGGCTCTACAGCATCAACGTGAAAGGCATCTACAACTGCCTGGCCGCGATCGTTCCCGCGATGAAGGCACGCCGCAGCGGCGTCATCGTGAACCTGGCGTCGATCGCCTCCTGCGTGGGCATCGCCGACCGTTTCGCCTACTCCATGACCAAGGGCGCAGTGCTGACCATGACCTACTCCGTGGCCAGGGACTACATCGACCACGGTATCCGCTGCAACTGCGTCGCCCCCGCGCGGGTCCACACGCCGTTCGTGGACAATTTCCTGGACGAAAACTATCCGGACAACCGCGACGAAATCTTCGCGCAACTGGAAAAGAGCCAGCCGATCGGGCGCATGGGCACCCCCGAGGAGGTCGCCGTGCTGATAGCCTATCTTTGCTCCGACGATGCCTCCTTCATCACCGGCACCAATTTCCCCATCGACGGCGGCTTCATCACCCTCAACAACTAGGGCTTGTTAACGCTGCGCGACGTCGGTCAGCAGGCGGTCACGATGCAGTCGTTGATCAGGTTCTCGACGAGTTCCTGCTTGCCGCTTCTCTGACGTGGCTCTCCGTTCGCCGCGGCAATATCGCGCAGATCGCCCAGAGACAGTTCGCCGTCCTCGAAGCGCTTGCCGTCGCCCAAATCGAAACTCCGGTAACGGCCGTAGCGAAGCTCCGACATCCGTGGGTCCGCCAGAACCCTGTCGGCAACCAGAAGCCCCCGGGCAAATGCGTCCATGGCGCCGATATGCCCGATGAACATGTCTTCGAGGTCGGTGGATTCGCGGCGGACCTTGGCGTCGAAGTTCAGGCCACCGCTGCCCAGCCCTCCGTATTCAAGCACCACCATCATGGCGTGTACGCAGTCGTACAGGTCCATAGCGAACTGGTCCGTGTCCCATCCGTTCTGCGGATCGCCCCGGTTGGCGTCTATCGAGCCCAGCAGGCCCGCATCGGCGGCCATACGCAGGTCGTGCGCGAACGCGTGCCCCGCCAGCGTCGCATGGTTGGCCTCGACGTTGAGTTTGAAGTCGCCCGCGAGCCCGTGCTGGCGCAAGAAGCCGATCACCGTGAGGGCATCGAAGTCGTACTGGTGCTTCATCGGTTCCATGGGTTTGGGTTCGACCAGGAACGTGCCCTTGAACCCCACCGACCGGCCGTAATCGCGCGCCTTGGACAGAAACATCGCCATGTGTTCGAGTTCCCGCCTGGTGTCGGTGTTCTGCAGGCACGCATAGCCTTCGCGCCCGCCCCAGAACACGTAATTCTCTCCGCCCAGTTCCACGGTGGCGTCGATAGCGGCCTTTACCTGCGAGGCGGCATAGGCGACGACGGCGAAGTCCGGATTTGTGGATGCGCCGTTCATGTAGCGCGGATGCGAGAACACGTTCGCCGTCCCCCACAGCAGCTTCATGCCGGTTGCGTCCTGCCGCTCCCTGGCCATCCCCACCATCTGCTCAAGGTTCTTTTCCGAGTCGGCAACACTGCCACCTTCGGAAGCCAGGTCGAAGTCGTGAAAGCACCAGAACGGCACGTTGAGCTTGGTGAAGAATTCGAACGCCGCGTCCACCCGTTCGCGCGAACGATCCATCGGGTCTCCCTTTTCCGCCCAGGGATGGACGCGGGTACCCGGTCCGAACGGGTCTCCCCCGGTGGCGCAGAAGGTATGCCAATAACAGACCGCGAAGCGCAGGTGCTCTTCCATGGTCTTGCCGCCCACTGACCGGGACGGATCGTAGGTCTTGAACGCCAGTGGATTGTCCGATTCAGGGCCTTCGTATTGGATCCTGGCGATACCCGGGAAATATTCCCGATCGCCGATAAAGACGCTGCGGTTCATGTTCTTGCCCCCTTTGTCTGGCCTCCTAGGCGTAGATCGCGGTCATGGTCGCAACCGCGCGCCTGTATTCGCGGTAGCACTCCCTGTAAGTATTCACGGACGCGCTGCGCGGTTCGCAACTGCGGCTGTCGTCCTTTTCCAGATGGGCATCGACGAGATCCTCGATCGATGCGCCCGTTTCGATGAGCTGCACGGCCTGAAGCGCCGCCCCGAAGGCCGCGCCTTCGCCCTGCTTGAGCACCACGACCGGAGCTTCGCAGATGTCGGCAACAATCTGCCGCCACACAGTGCTTCTTGCCCCGCCGCCGGTCAGCACGATCTCTCCGATATCGACGCCCAGGCCCGCCAGTTCGTCGATACCGAATTTCAGCGCAAAGGTCGCACCTTCGACGGAGGACCGCAGCAGGTTCTCGGGCCGGGCGTTGCGGCTGTCGATCCCCACTATGCAGCCCTTGGCATCCGGCAGGTTGGGCGTTCGCTCGCCATTGAAAAAGGGCAGCGTGATGACGCCCCCCGCGCCCGGCTCGGCAGCAGCCACCCGTTCCTCAAATGCGGATATATCGGCGTTGAGCAGCGAGCGCATCAGCTCGGTGCTGACCGTGCAGTTCATGGTGCACAACAGCGGCAGCCAGCCCCCGGTTGAAGAACAGAACGCGGCGATATTGCCTTCGGGATCGACAACGGGCTGGTCGGCATAGGCATACACGGTGCCCGAGGTGCCAAGGCTCATCGTGAGCATTCCCGGGCGCACGTTGCCGGTGCCGATCGCTCCCATCATGTTGTCGCCGCCGCCGATCCCTACCGGAATCCCCGCGGGCAGGCCCAGCTCTTCGGCAATCTCCGTCCGGAGCGTGCCGATGGCTTCGTTGCCGATGCGCAGGGGCGGAAGGCAGTCGCTCAAGTCCCGGTCCGCATCGATGGCGCGCAGCATGCCTCGGGACCAATCCCTGCGGCGGACATCGAGAAAGCCGGTCCCCGAAGCATCGCCCATTTCCATACAGCGTTCGCCGGTCAAATGCAGGTTCAGGTAGTCGTGGGGCAATAGAATGCAGTCGAGTCGGTCATACAGTTGGGGTCTGGCCTTCTTCAGCCAACGCAGTTTGGATGCGGTGTAGCCCGGCGCAATCGGATTGCCGGCGCGCTCAATGCAGGCTTCGCGACCGCCGAAAGCCAGCATGATCTCCTCGCATTCCACCGCCGTGGACGTGTCGCACCACAGTTTCACGGGAGCCAGCACTGCGTCTGTTGCGTCCAGCGCCACAAAGCCGTGCTGCTGGCCCGAAACCGCGACGGCCGCCGCTCTCCCGCGGACCCCGGGATCGACTCGAAGGGACGCCTCGCGCAGCGCGTCCAGCCACCACTCCGCATGCTGTTCGGCCACACCTTCGCCGTCCTGGCGAAGATCGAGGAACGCGCTGGCGCTGCCGGCCACGCGCCGATTCACGAAGTCGTAGCAGACAACCTTGACGCTCTGGGTGCCGAGATCAATCCCAACCGCAACGGACATCAGTCAGACCTGCCTGTGCGCGAACCTGGCGTTTTCACCGCTCCCGAAGTCGATCAGTCGTCGACTACTCCAGCATGGGACACGAGCTCCTGGCGCTGTCGCCCCAGGCCTTCCACTCCCAGTTCCATGACGTCGCCCGGTTTGAGGTAGACGGGCGGATCGTGGCCGAGCCCGACGCCGGAGGGCGTGCCCGTCGAAATGATGTCGCCCGGATTCAGCGTCATGAACCGGCTGATGTAGCTGACCAGGTAGCGCACCCCGAATACCATCTTCGAAGTGTTGCTGTTCTGACAGCGCCTTCCGTTGACGTCCAGCCACAAGTCGAGGCGTTGCGGATCCGGCACTTCGTCCGCCGTCACGAGCCAGGGTCCGATCGGAGCGAATGTGTCACAACTCTTGCCCTTGACCCACTGCCCGTGCCGCTCCAACTGGAATTCCCGCTCGGAAACGTCGTTGACGACACAGTATCCGGCAACATGATCCAAGGCTTCGGCTTCTGCAATGTACGACGCCCTTGTGCCGATCACCACGCCGAGTTCCACTTCCCAGTCGGTCTTCGCGGAATCGCGCGGAATGACGACCGGGTCGTACGGCCCGCTGATCGCGCTGGTGGCCTTGAAGAAAATCACCGGCTCGTCCGCCACGGCACTGCCGCTCTCCTCGGCGTGCTCAACGTAGTTCCGACCGACGCAGACGATTTTTCCCACGTTGCCGACACAGGGCCCGATGCGCACGTCGCCGGATACGGTGGGAAACCCGCTCACGTCGCTGTCGGCAATCTTGGACAGGGATTCGGCGTTCAGGTTGGGGCCGTCCAGGTCGCCAATCACGGCCGACAGGTCCCGAATTACGCCGTTCTCATCCAACAGGCCCGGCCGCTCCGCGCCGGGCTCTCCAAATCTCAAGAGCTTCATCGCAGCTGTGTTGTTCCCCTCATCGTTCGCCTTCCCGAAGAAAAACAATGTTACCCCGGCAGGTAACGCGCACCGCCTCCGGCGCGCGTGTAAATTCCAACAAACTTGACAGAATACAGCAAGTTTAATACTCTCCCCCGGACATTTTGTCTTCCACGGTAAAGGTCCCATGAATCTTGGGCTGTTCTTCATGCCCCACCTGGCGCCGGAGCGCACCCCAAAGCAGGGTCAGGAGTTCATCCTCAGCACGATCGTCCGCGCCGACGAGCTCGGCTACTCCGAGGCCTGGATCGGCGAGCATTTTGCCTGCGGATGGGAGCCCGTGCCCGCGCCGGATCTGCTGATCGCGCAGGCCCTGGTGCAGACGAAACAGATCAAGCTGGCCCCCGGGGCACACGTACTGCCCTACCACCATCCGGTCGAGCTCGCGCACCGGATTGCCTACCTGGACCACCTCGCGCAGGGAAGGTACATGGTGGGCATCGGCGCCGGTTCCGTCCCCATGGACGCGGACCTGCTGGGCTCGGTCCGTTACGAGGAAGACGGCACGCCCACCATGCTGAATGCGCAAATGACGCAGGAAGCGCTGGACATCATGATCCGGCTGTGGACCGAGGACAAGGCCTTCGATTACAACGGCAAGTTCTGGCAATTCAAGCGCCGCGACTACGACGATTTCGAGAAGGGGCCGTTCCTCAAGCCGTTTCAGAAACCCCACCCCCCGCTGGGCATGGCGGGCATATCGGACAGTTCACGAACCCTGGCGCTGGCCGGCAAACTGGGCTTCCGGCCGATGAGCTTCTACATCGGCGCGGGCTATCTCGCGGGCCACTGGGACGCCTATGAAGCCGAGGCCACGAAGGCCGGACACAGCGTTTCGCGCGACGACTGGGCCGTATCGCCACCGTTTTTCGTTGCGGACACCGACGAGGAAGCGGTGGAGCTGGCCTCCACGGGAGAGGTGGCGCGTTTCTGGGAGGAGTACATGATCCCCGGCATTGTTCGGCGCGGCCTGGCCAAATATTCGAAGGCGGACCCCAGCCATACGGACGACATGATCACGCCGGAATATCTCGCGCGGCACATCTGGCTGGTGGGATCGCCGCAAACGGTGGCTGCGAAGACCGAGAAACTGATTCGCGAAACGGGCGGATTCGGAACCTTGATCGGCATGTGTTTCGACTTCATCGAACAGTACGACGCCTGGATCCACAATCTGGACCTCATGATCAATGAGGTTATGCCACGCCTGCAACGCGCCATGCCCGATCAGGGCTGCGCTGCAGGCCCTATGCAGTAAACGGCCTGAATCCCGCGGCCGCGGCGGCCGCGTTGAGCCGGGCAAGGCCCCCGGCGCTCAGTTCCACGCTGCCGGCATGCGACAGGCGGCTGTCGAATTCGGGATCTCCGGGAGCAAGAACTGCGTCCACGCCTTCGGCAAGCGGAACATCGGTGACCCAGCGAAGATAACGTTCGATACGCTCCGAGACCGATTCCAGATCCTGTCCCAGGCGCGTGGGGTCGAGAACGATCACCAGGAGATTATTCGCGATCAGGCCCGCGTCGTCGAGTTCCGCGATCGTCTCTCCACCGGCCAGCGCGGAAGACAGCAATTCAGCCACCAGGGCCAGCCCGTAACCCTTGTGATCGCCAAAGGGCAGCAGCGCCCCGGTGGGCTCTTCGAACATCACCGCAGGGTTCCGGGTTTCATTGCCGCGGTGGTCGAGAAGGGATCCTTCGGGCGCCGGGACGCCGCGGGTATGGGCCACGCGCGCCTTGCCCAGGGGAATGCGGCTGGTCGCGAAATCGAGCAGTATCGGCGGTTGGCCGACCCGCGGAATGCCGATGCAATGGGGATTGGTGCCGATCCTCGCCTGCGTGCCGCCAAAGGGAGCGACCAACGGGGCGCGCCCGTAAACATTGGCCCAGAACATGCTGATCATTCCGGCGTCCGCGGCGCGCTCCGCATAGTATCCGATACGGCCCATGTGGTGGGCGCGGATGACGTTGACGATGCCCACCCCGTATTGCGCGACCATGCCCACAGCGCGATCGACGGCCTCCAGCGCAACAATGTGTCCAAGCGCGAAGTTGGCGTCGATCACGGCAAACGGGGGATTGGCGGGACTGTCGGCCGGTTCGGCGCCGGGCCGGATCGCTCCCGCCCGGAACGAATCCACGTAGGTGCCCAGCATGCCGGTCCCGTGCGAAGGGTGCCCGGACTGATCCGCCACAACCAGGTGGTCGGCGACGATATCGCCCTCGCTGCGCTTCCAGCCCATGTGCACGAACAGGTCGGAGACGAATTGGCGCAGACTGTCGGCGCCCACCCGGACCGCGCTCCCGCTTGCGCCCATGACGGCGCAGTCAGTAATGGATCGCGGTCTTGGCGCCGCCCGCCGCGGCGATGACGTCGCCGTTGATGCATCGCGACAGCGGCGACGCGAGAAAGGCGACCACGCCGCCGATATCCTCGGGCGTGGGAAGATAGCCGTTGAGATTGCCCGAGGCGAGTCCTGCCTCGATTTCCTGTTCGGAACTCCCCTCTTCCGCGGCGCGCCGCGCAATCATTGCCGCCACCTTGTCGGTTTTGGTGTAACCGGGATGCACAACCGTTGCGGTGATTCCGCTGCCCCCAAGCTCCTCGGCCAGGTTCTTGGTCATTGCAACGACGGCCACGTTGCGGATGCTGCCCACCGTGTCGCCCGACTTTCTGGCCCCCATTCCGCTGATCGATATGATCCGCCCCCAACCCTTGCTGCGCATATGGGGCAGCAGCGCCTGCGCACAGCGCAGATAACCCATGACCTTGACGTTCATCTGCTCCATCAACTGATCCCTGGTGACTTCCCAGGCCAGCGGAGTGCGGCCCTGTCCGGCCGGCGCGGCCGCGCAATTGACGAGTATTTCGGCCGCTCCCAACCTCTCCATGACGTCTTCAGCCATCGCAAGCACCGAGGCCCCGTCCCCCGTGTCCGCCGGAGAGGCGATCACTTCGGACCCTGTCGCCGCGCTGATCTCATCGGCGGCCTTTTCCAGGGCCGCCCGGGTACGCGCCACCACCGCGACCCTTGCGCCTTCGCGGGCCAGCGACTCGGCAATGGCCCGTCCTATCCCCTGGCTGCCACCCGTGACAACGGCCACCTTGGCCGCAATTCCGAGATCCATAAATCCTTCTCCCAAGCTTCGGTCTGGCTCGGATTCTTACTGTAAACTAGTAATTTTGCAAGAAGCTTCGATGAAACCGCCTGCCCGGACCGTCGCCGAAATGCCCCAAAGCGGCATTCGGGAAATTGCCAATCTCGCCGCCCGGACGCCCGACTGCGTGCGTCTCGATCTCGGCGAACCGCACTTCCCCACGCCACCGCATATTGTCGAGGCTGCCTGCCAGGCGGCACGGGACGGATTTACAAAGTACACGCCGCCGGTCGGTCTGCTTTCCCTGCGCCAGGCAATCTCCGAAAAACTCCAGCGGGTAAATGGCCTGCATGTTCCTGCGGACCGGATCGTGGCGGTGAGCGGCGCCACCTCGGGGCTTTTTACGGCCTGCCTGTCGATTCTGGAGCACGGCGACGAGATTCTTCTGCCGGATCCCGCCTGGCCCAACTGGGAAATGATGGTCCTGTCGGCCGGAGGGACGATCCGTCATTACCCTGCTGATTCATCGAGGAACTTTCTGCCGGAACCCGGAGAACTTGATGCGTACGTGGGAGATCGGACCAGGGCCATCATCCTGAATTCCCCATCGAACCCGACGGGAGCGGTCATGAGCCCCGGCCTGGTTCGTGAAATGGTGGATTTCGCCCGCCGCCATGACCTCTGGGTCATTGCCGACGAGTGCTACGACGAGTTCGTCTTCGAAGAGGAACACGCGTGTGCGGCCCGGTTCGACGGCGATGGGCGTGTGATCAGTCTTTTCAGTTGCTCGAAGACCTACGCGATGACCGGCTGGCGCGTCGGCTACGTGGCCTGTCCCGAGGCCCTGATCGAAGTCATGGCGAAGCTCCAGCAGCCCGTAATCGGCTCGATCTGCTCCGTGGCCCAGAAGGCCGCCGAGGCCGCAATTCGGGGACCCCAGGACAGCATAGCGGTAATGCGCGACTACTACCGCGGCAACCGGGACCTCGCCGTGGACATGTTCGCGAATACCGGCATCAGGACCTGGTCGCCTGGCGGCGCGTTTTACATGATGGTGGATATTTCGTCCGCCAGCATGGATACCTACGATTTCGCCAAGCGCCTTGTGCGGTCACGGCAAGTCTCGGTGGCGCCCGGAGAAACCTTCGGCCCGGGCGGGCGCGGACTGGTGCGCCTGTCTCTCGCAACCTCCCGGGACAAGCTCGTGACCGGCCTTGAGCGGCTCATCGAAGCGATACGGGCGGATTCGCAAGCCGCTTGAGTATAGTGAACGCCGCACAAGGAGCCATGGCCCATGCGGAAGGCACCGCGCGGATTGCGGTGCTGGTGCCCTCGACCTTTCTCCTGGATGGGGAAATATGCGAAATGGCTGCCCGGCGGGGCGCGGAGGCGCATTTGTTCCGTGTCCACCCGGAGTCCGTCGCGGATCCGCGCGATTCGGACGCGGTGGCGCGGATGGTCGAGGACATGGGGTCGGTCGAATCGCTGTCGAAAGCGGCAGCGCAGACTGCCGATGTAGCGCCGCACGCCATCGTCTGGGCATGCACCTCCGGCTCTTTCCTGGGCGACGGAAATTTCGGAGAACGGCAAGCCAGGGTGCTCTCCGAATCCGGCGGAAACGTTCCCGCAACCACGACTTCACTTGCGCTCGTGGCGGCATTGAAGCGGTTAGCGGCCCGCAAGTTGCTTGTTCTCACTCCGTACCACGCGGACATCGGGGTCAAATTCGTCGATTTCTTGGAAAAAAGCGGCTTCCGCCCAGTGGGCCACGCTCATGCCGGCAAGGGCAGCGATGGTGAGGTAGGGACCTTGCGCCCGAAAGATTTTCTGGCCCTGGCGCGATCGGCCGGAACGCCGCCATTCGATGCGATCGTCATTCCGTGCACCGCTGTTCGCGATCGGCGGATGTCCGCGGAGCTTTCCCGGGAATTGCAACAGCCGGTCGTCACCGCCAACGCGGCAACCATGGACCTCGCGGTACAATTGGCGCGGGGAGAACACGGCGCGTAGGGGAAGGCTCCGGCACTCGTCATGCATTCGGGAAGGTACATTCGCCAAAGACGAGAACTGTCTGCATGAAGTTAGCAAAATCGGAATACGCGCTATCGATCGGCGAAGTGTCCAAACTGCTTCACGTCTCGCCGGGCATTCTGAGAATCTGGGAGCGTGAAGGCCTGATCACGCCCGAGAGAACGAAGGGCCGGCACCGGGTATACCGCCAGCAGCATGTGCGCCGCCTCCGGAAGGTCATCCGGCTCTATTACAACGAGCGCCTCAATCCGGCCGCGATCCGCCGCGAACTCGGCAGATCTCCCGAGCCTTCGGCCGAAGACAGCTATGTTGACGAGAAGCTGGGAGAAAAGCTCAGGATGCTGCGCAAGCAGCGCAAGATGACGCTGGTCCAGACCGCCGAATCCTCCGGACTGTCGCCGTCGTTCATCAGCGCCCTGGAGCGCGGCAACACCGGTGTTTCAATGGAGGCCCTGTTCCGCCTGGGCGAAGCGCTTCGGACCACGCTGCCGACGCTCAAGGGCGAAGAGCTCCCTCCAGCCAAGCGCCGCTTTGTACCCGCGGATAAACGTCCCCGATTCGTCACCCAGGACAAGTCCATCATCATCGAAGACATCATCTCGAAGCCGGCCGGCATGGAGGCGGAGATTTCACACATTGCACCCGGCGGGCACAGCAACGGTATCTGGTCGCACAAGGGCCAGGAATTCGTTTACGTGCTGTCCGGTCAGCTTTCGCTATGGCTGGAGCCGGATGAGGATTACGAGCTGAAGACCGGGGACACGCTCTATTTCCACAGCCACCTCATGCACCGCTGGAAGAACAACTCCGACGAAACGACGGTTGTGCTTTGGGTCAACGCCTTCCTTCCCGAGTATGCGCAGGTGCGCTCGGAATCGGAGGAAACCGGCCGGATTTCCGCGCCCGCGGACGAGGACTAAACCCTGTCCGCCGTGCGCCGGACTGCTCTGAACGGCATTTTGGTTTTCCAGTAAATCTACTGTACGATAGTAGATATGCCGCGATGCCCGCCGGGGCCGTCAACATGAACCACGAGCCGACAATGGAATTTCTGCCCGAACCGGCGTTTCCGGTGGCGGAGTTTGAAGGCAGGCTGGCCGCCCTGAACGAAAAGATCCTCTCCGGCGGCCTGGACGCGATGGTTATCCATATTCCGGAAAACATCAATTACATTTCTGGATGGCACACTCCAGGCTATTACTACCCGCAAATGCTGATCGTAAAGCCGGGATCCAGGCCCATCATCATCCTGCGCGCGCTCGAGGCCCTGGGATTGCCGGTACGATCCTGGTTCCGGCAAGACCAGTTGATGGCCTATCACGACAACGAGTCGCCTGTCGGCGAACTCGTCGAAGCGCTGAAGCGGCTTGAGCTCACCCGTTCCAGCGTCGGGCTGGAAACGCACGGCTGGTTCTTCACCGTTGACATGAATCGGGAGCTTGCGGACAGGCTGCCGAACATGAAGTTGGAGCCCAGCGGCTGGCTTGTGGAGTCGCTGAGGCGGAAGAAGTCCCCTGCCGAGATCGAGCAGATACGCAGGGCCTGCCGAATTGCGGAGATCGGTATCCGGGCGGGAATCGAAAATTTCCGGGCCGGCATGACGGAAGCCGAGCTGGCCGGCCACATACACCAGGCAATGGTGTCGTCCGGCTGCGAATACGTGGGATTGCCGATATTCGTCATGTCCGGACACCGGCAGCTCGCCCCACATTCCGTCTGGTCCAGCGAGAAGAGGATCGTGCCGGGCGAAAATATCTTTCTGGAGGTGGCCGGCTCGGTGAACCGGTACGCGGGCGCGTTGTTCCGGACCCTGGTGGTAGGCCCTCCAACGCAGCGTAATATCGAGAACATGGCGATTGCCGAAGCGATGCTCGACGCGGCGATGGCGGCGATCCGCCCCGGAACCACGTCCAACTGCGTCAACCAGGCGGTAAAGCGCATTGCCGACAGGAACGGGATCGTGCTGCGCAAACGCGCCGGGTATTCGATGGGCATTAATTTTGCGCCGGACTGGGGCGAGGGCAGTTTCCTCACGCTTCAGGACGGCGATCAGACCGTCCTGGAGCCGGGAATGGTGTTTCACTTGCCGCAGGCCGTGCGCCGTGCCGGCGAACCGCTGGTGGCGAGCAGCGAAACGGTTGTCGTAACGGAGTCGGGGTGCGGGCAGTTGACTCAATTCGCGCGCGGCCTGATCGAAGTCTGACGATGTTGCGGCCCGACGCTAATGCCGCCGCCGTAGGCAACGCCGTGGACCAGGACCGCCTCTGGGACCTGCTGATGCGCCTGGCCGAGATCGGGGCGCTCGAGAACGGCGGCGTCAATCGGCAGGCCCTGACGGAACTCGATACCGAAGCGAAAAATTTCGTCATTGAATGGGCCCGGGCGCGCGGCTTTTCCGCCTTTCAGGACGATGCAGCCAACCTGTTCGTTCGCATGCAGGGCGCCGCCGCGTCGCAGGACCCCCTTATCGTCGGCTCTCACCTGGACAGCCAGCCCACCGGCGGCAAGTTCGACGGGGCGTTCGGAGTGGTGGCGGGCCTCGAGGTGCTGGAATCGATCCGTCAACAGGGGCTGACACCAGAAAGACCGATCGAGGTCGCCGCCTGGACCAACGAAGAGGCCAGCCGGTTCCTGCCCGGAGCTACCGGCTCCAGCGCTTTTGCCGGCACCCGCGAACTGAGCGCGGTGCTTGACAACCGGACTGTCGACGGCGCCCGGGTGGGCGATGAACTGGCCGCCTCCATCGCGGCGACCCGGGCCGAACTGCGTCCGATCCACTCGGTGCGCCCGTGCGCGTCGCTTGAGATTCATATCGAGCAGGGCCCTGTCCTCGAACAGGCGGGCCTGCCCGTTGGCATCGTGAAAGGCATCCAGGGCGTGAGGAGGATACAGGTCGAGATACTCGGGGAAACGGCCCATGCCGGCACCACCCCCCATGCGCTGCGCAAGGACGCCCTGGATGGCGCCGCCCGGATCATGGTGAGCTTGCGGTCGCTGACGCAAGACGACGATGACATCCTGCGACTGACCTTCGGCAGGATCGACAGCTTTCCGAACTCGCCGGGCACCGTAACCGACAAGGTGCGCCTGACCATCGACCTGCGGCACCCCGAAAAGGCGGTAATGGACAAGGTGGAGGGATTGATCCAGGAAGTCGCCACGGCCCAGGCGCATCCCTGCCTTGCGGAAGTGAGAGTACTCTCGACAGTGGATCCGATAGCCTTCGATCCTTCAATCATCGGCCTGCTGGAGAACTGCGCAAACATGATGAACGCTTCCGGCCCGCTGATGCTCTCCGGCGCCGGCCACGACTCGCTGCACCTCGGCAGGATCTGCCCCACCGGAATGGTATTCGTCGCCTGCGAGGGCGGAATCAGCCACCACGAGGCCGAGAACGCAAAGCCGTTCGACCTGGCCCTGGGCACCCGCGTGCTGGCGGCAGCCGCATGGACACTGGCCAATCGCTGATTTCCGGGCTTATTTACCTCAGTAACGAACTCGCTTAGCGAAGAATTCTCTAAATCCCAATAAACTCCCCAAATCCGAACAAATACCTGAATGGCTCCTTGTTGTATAGTTCCAATATGAACAAAGAAATGATCACAATTGTCAGCACCGGGCTCGGGGTAACTGTGACACTTCTTATTGCAATCTGGATGACTTGGGCAGATACCAACCAAAGACTGGTATCTGTTGAGACCCGCTTAGCGAGAGTTGAGGGCCTCCTGATTGCTCGCGGCGAAATGCCGCCGCCTGTGTCTGAAAACGCGGGTTAACAAATCCAACCAAGACCAGGGCGTGTTAACGCTATGCGGCGCAGGTAGCCCACGCCGATACCCTTTCAGACGACGCTGAACTTTTCCTTGAGGCAAATGTCTTCGCTCGACGCGCCGACCTGAATCTCGTACGCACCGGCCTCGACCACCCGGTTAAGCGAGCGGTCGTGAAAGGCCAGCTCCCGGATTGGCAACCGGAACTTGACCGTAGTTTCCTCGCCGGCCTTCAGGTGCAAGCGGGCAAATCGCTTCAGTTCCTTAACCGGCCGTACGACGCTGGCGATTTCATCACGCACGTATAGCTGCGCCACTTCATCGCCATCGCGCATTCCGGCATTGCGCACCTCGAAGGCTATGCCGAGAGTTTCGTCGCGGCCGATCCGCTCCGCGCTCAGCCGCAGTCCACCGTAAACGAACTGCGTGTAACTCAGGCCATGCCCGAAGGGATAAAGCGGGCGGTTGGAACCGAAGATGTAGTCCCATTTGGAAGAAGCGGGGTGGCGGTTGTAGTGCACCGGGACCTGGCCCGTTTCGCGAGGCAGGGTGACCGGCAGTCGGCCCGCGGGATTGAGCGCGCCGAACAGCGCCCGGGCAATCGGCCCTCCCCCCTGCTTCCCGGGCAGCCAGCACCAGAGTATGGCCGCCGCATGCCTTTCGACATTTCCCAGCGCCAGCGGGCGGCCGTCCACAATCACCAGCACCACGGGTTTACCGGTAGCGGCAAGTTCACGGACGAGTTGCTCCTGCACCCCGGGAAGGCCCAACTCCGCGCGGTCCCGCCCTTCCCCGGAGGTATCGCCATGCTCCGAATAACCGCGCAATACGGGTTCGCTTCCCGAACGCCCGCCCACGGCCAGAACAACGGCATCGGAGCGCTCTGCGGCGCGTACGGCCGGCTCTATCCCGCTTGAGTCCTCGCCCCCGATGTCGCAACCCGGGGAGAAATTCAGCCTTATGCCAGGTCCGGCAACGTCCTCGAGACCCTTGAGAATGCTGGTCCCTTCGGACAGCCCCACCGGAACGCCATAGGCCGCTTCGAAGGCGTAGTCGCCCAGCAGATTGCGCACGCTGTGGGCATTCGGTCCGATAACGGCCAGCGAGGCCAGCTTCCCGCCCAATGGCAGCACCCCATCGTTCTTCAGCAATACCAGGGATTCGCCGGCTGCCCGCGCGGACAGCGAGCGATGGCTTGCGCTGTCGATGACCGACAGGTCCACTGACGGTTGCCGGGAGGGGGCAGCATCCAGCAAGCCCAGCCGTTCCTTCGCGGCAAGCACGCGCATTGCGGCGCGATCGATCAATTCCACGCTTACCCGGCCCGACTTCACCGCGGACGCAAGCGGTTCCCCGAAACAGTCGGCCGCAGGCAGCTCCACATCGATTCCGGCCTCCAGCGCCTGGCGCGCCGCCTCGGCCTTGTCCACGGCCGTGAAATGCATGCGCCGCAGCTGGTCCACGGCCTCGTAGTCCGAAACGACGATTCCGCCGAATCCCCACTCCTCACGCAGTATCGACGTCAGAAGCTCGGCGGAACCCGCGCAGGGGATGCCGTCGATGTCGTGGTAGGCGTTCATCACCGAAAGCACTTCCGTTTCCTTCACGACCCTTTCGAAGGGAACCATGAAACAGTCCCGTAGCTCGCGGGGCCCGGCGGACACGGGCGCCTCGTTGCGGCCGCCCTCCGACGAGCCGTGGGCCACGAAATGCTTCAGCGTGGCGCCGATGCCGGTGCGCAGGTCGTCGCCCTGCAAGCCCCGAACGGCAGCCAGTCCCATGCAAGCGGCCAGATACGGGTCCTCGCCGAAAGTCTCTTCGCAGCGGCCCCATCGCGGGTCGCGTACCAGGTCGAGCACCGGTCCGAGGGCCTGGTGCGTTCCCACGGCCCGCATTTCCTTGCGGATGGCCGCGCCGATTCGCTCCACCAGGTCCGGATTCCAGGCGCTTGCCAGGCCTATGGCCTGAGGGAAGGACGTGGTCCCCCGCGCCTGAAAGCCGCACAGGCACTCCTCGTGAAGAATTGCCGGCACACCCAGCCGCGTGTTGTGCCGGAGATAGTCCTGTATCGCATCGGCGACGGCGGCGGCCTCACGGACCGGCAGTCCGCTGACTCCGGCCACGCGCGAAACCTGTCCGATGCCTTCGGCAAGGTGCTGGCCGGCTTTTTCTTCCGAGAACCTTCCGTCCTCAAGAAGGTCCGTTACCCAAACCGCGCACAACTGGGCGATCTTCTCCGCAAGGGTCATGCGTGCCAGCAATTCGGCACACCGAGCCGATTCGGCTGTCGACGGTGGTGTTCGGTCCCGGCCGCTCATGGCCGGCGCCCGCCGGCAACGCCGAACCGGTAGACGATTTCCGAACGATAGGGCTCGCCGGGTTCCAGGACACAGTTCGGAAAACCCGCGCGGTTCGGCGCCGCGGGAAAGTTCTGCGCTTCCAGACAGAAACCGTGGTGCCGTTCGATTGCAATGCCTTGCTTGCCTATTCCCGCGTCATCCAGGTGATTGCCGGTGTAGAAATGCACCCCCGGCTGGTTAGAAAACAGTTGCATTGTCCTGCCTGACTTGGGTTCCGTAACCATCGCCACTGCGTTGAGCGTGCCCGCATCATGCGAATCCACGGCGAAATTGTGGTCGAATCCCGACCCGAACCTCAGTTGCTCGTCGTCCTGAAACATAGCCTCTCCGATACGCCGCGCACTGCGAAAGTCCATGGGCGTGCTCCGAACGCTGCGGAATTCGCCGGTAGGAATCAGTTGCTCGTCAACCGGGGTGAAACGGCTGGCGCGCAATTCAAGTCGGTGATCGGTGATCGGCCCTGCGTGCACGCCGGCCAGATTGAAGTACATGTGGCTGCTCAGGTTTACGACGGTGGTCTTGTCCGAGACCGCGGTCAGTTCGATGACCAGCGCGGTATCTTCTTCGATCGCATACTTTGCCTGAATCTCCAGGGTCCCCGGAAAACCGCCCTCCCCGTCCGCCGAAACGCGGGACAGAACAAGACTGTGTTTGTCGTGATCCACAATATTCCAGACCCGGCCATGAAAGCCCGGGCTGCCTCCATGCAGGCAATGACGGCCTTCGTTCGGATCCAGCTCGTAGCTGACTCCCCTGAGTTCGAACCGCGAATTTTCTATGCGATTCGAGTATCGCCCGATCAGGGCGCCCAGGTAGTGCTCCGGATTGGACAGGTACCCCTCCAGATTTGCATAACCAAGGACAACGTCCGCAATGGCGCCTTGCCGATCAGGCGCCATCAACGCCACGACCCGGCCCCCGAAGTTGGTGATCGCGGCCCGAATTCCGTGTCGGTCTCCAATTTCGAACAGCGCCACCCCGCCATCGTGCGCTCGTCTTGTCATGAGCGAGCTACTTTACTGGACACTGCTACCATGACGGATATGAAGTCCGGAAACTTCCGCGGCGGTAACGCGGCGCAGGCCGCAGGACTGCCGGCTTGATCCGTAAACCCTGGATCGCCATCGTTTTCTGCGCCCTGGTCGCGGTTGCGGGATGGTCGAGCCTCAACCTCGACAAGCGTTCGCCGAATGCGGATGGCGCCACCACGGTCCACTGGGTGTTCGCCGAGCGAAACCCCAGGATCATCGCCTTCTACGATGAGGTCATCGCTGATTTCGAGGCCAGCAATCCGGGCGTGGAGGTCAAATACCGTTATCTCGCCCGGATGAGCCAGCGGCTGCCAACCCTGATCGCATCGCCCACCAAGCCGGACATCCTGTTCACTCAGGGCGCCGGCCTCCTGCGGCAGCTCTACGATATCGGGGCGGTTCGCGACTTGAGCGCCGAGATGCTGCGCGACGGTTGGTCCGACAGCTTCGTGCCCGCCGCGCTGGACAACTTCACCTACGACGGCGCCATCATCGGCGTGCCGCACCACATCACCAAGGTGGACTTCTATTACAACAAGGACCTGTTCCGGCAAGCGGGAATCGACGCCGGTTCGGTGGAAACATGGGACGATTTTCTCCAGGCGGTTGCCGCCCTGCGGGCGTTCGGCGTGACACCGATCGCGGCGGGTCCGGCGGACCCCTGGACCGTGGGGTCGTATTTCGGACTGGCCGCCACGCGCGTATGCGGGAAAGAGGCGTTTCGGCACGCAATGCAGGGCCGGGGCCAGGGTTTTCTGATGCCCTGCATGATCGAGGCCGCGGGAATGGTCAGGCAGCTGGCGGAGGTGGATTCCTTTCAGCAGGGATTCGCGGCATCCAAGTATCCCAAGGCGACCGGCCTGTTCGGGGACGGCAGGGCCGCAATGGTTATGGCCTACAGCGCCACCACGCCGAGCGAACAGCAAAAGAACGCCTCTGACGGCATCGGTCTTGCAACCGGGACGATCGGTTTCTTTTCCATGCCTGTAGTGCCCGGCACGCCCGGCAGCAGAACGGACATCTATGGTGCGGTAGGCGGCTGGGCGCTCACCACGGGGTCGTCCGATGCAGCCCTTGAATTCCTGAGGTTCCTCACGAACCGGTCCAACCAGCAGAGGCTCGCCGAACTCGGCCTGAATATTCCGGTGCATGTGGCCGCGGGAAGCAGTGTCACCGATCCGATGTTGCGGGCCGCTGCAAACGAAGTCAGCCAATCGGGATGGTTTCAGACGTTTATCGAAAACGCCATGCCGGCGGCGGTCGGTCAGACCATGCACGATGTAACGGTTGACCTGCTCAACAGCCGCATTGAACCCGAAGAGGCGATGAGAAGACTGCAGGCGGTTGCGGAACTGGGATAGCCTGGGGCCTGTTAACATGGCGCAAGTGCGGCCGTCGCCGCCGCAATACGGCGGCAGCCTTCCACGAGGTCTTCCTCCGCGTAGGCGTAGGACAGGCGGAAGTGACCTCCCAGCCCAAAGGTGTTGCCGGGGACGATGGCTACCCTGGCGGAATCGAGTATGTAGCCGCAGTAGTCCGAATCGTCGGCAATGGTCGTCCTGTCCGGCGCTCTCAGCCCGTACGTCGCCCGGCAATCCGGAAATACGTAAAAGGCGCCGCCCGGTACGCGGCACGACACCGCTTCAATGGCGTTGATCGCGCTCACCACCAGGTCCCGGCGGCGGCGAAAGGATTCACAACGCTCCCCGAGCAACTCCTGCGGGCCGGAGAGCGCCGCACAGGCCGCGATCTGGGACACGACGGATGCGGGAGAAGTCGACTGGCCCTGCACTGCCACCATCGCGCGGATCAGCTCCACAGGCCCGATTCCCCATCCGATGCGCCACCCGATCATGGCGTAGGATTTCGATACGCCGTTGACGATCAGCGTCCGGTCCGCCAAGTCCGGCGCCGCCACGCGGAACGAGCAGAAAGGCTCGTAGGAAATATGCTGGTAAATCTCGTCGGCCATCACCCAAACCTGCGCAAATTCCCGCAGGACTTCCGCGAGGGCTTCGAGTTCGGCGCGCGAGTACACCTTTCCCGACGGATTGCCCGGCGAGTTCAGCACCAGCCACCTCGTCTTCGGCGTAATGGCGCTGCGCAGGCGTCCCGGCGTGAGCGTCAGTTCCGCGCCGCAATCCACCCGCACCGCTTTCCCGCCCACCAGCCCGACAATGTCCGCGTAGTTTGTCCAGTACGGAGCCGGCAGGATGACCTCGTCGCCCGGATCCAGCGTTGCCAGAAACGCATTGAACAGGACCTGTTTTGCACCGGTGGAGACGATCACTTCCGCCGGGTCCGCCGAGAATCCGGTTTGCGCCCCGGCATCGTCGCAGATGGCCTGGCGCAGTTCAGGCAGCCCCTGTGTGGGCGGATAGCGGATAGCGCCCTGCCTCATGGCGGCGCAGGTCTGCTCGATTACATGCGGCGGCGTCGGAAAATCGGGCTCTCCGGTGCCGAAACTGAGCACGTCCTCGCCCGCGGCCCTCATGGCCCTGGCCTTCTCGGAAATGCGCACGATTTCCGAAAGCTCAAGCGAGCCTGCCCTCGCCGAGCGTCGAAACGTTGCTGAAGCCGCGCGCGCCATCATTCGCCGCTACGGGTTGCGTTCGCTTCGCCACCGCCGAATTCCCGGCAAACCTTCTCGAACGCGCCGATTCGGGCTTCTCCGTCGCAATAGGACGTCACGATGCGGAACAGATTGCCCTTGGCGTCGGGCCAATCGCGCAAGTGAATGCTCTCGGACTTCAATCGGCGCTGGAAATCTGCAGGCAGGCGGGGAAAAAGCTCGTTCGCCTGTACCGGATCGTTCAGTTCGACGCCCTTTACCGATGCCAGGGCCGCCGCCAGCCGCTCCGCGTTGGCGTTCGCGGCCCGCGCATTGGCGACCCACAAGCCGTCTTCCAGGTAGGCCAGCAACTGTGCCGACATGAAGCGCATCTTCGAGTGCAGGAAGCCGGCGCGCTTGTGTATGAACCGCGCCTTTTCCGCCAGTTCCGCGTCGAACAGCACGACCGCGTCCGCGTTCATCGTGCCGTTCTTGGTCGCCCCGAACGACACCGCATCCACACCCGCCTTCCAGGACATTTCCGCCGGCGTGGCATCCAGGCTCACCATGGCGTTGGCGAACCGCGCGCCATCCATGTGGACCTTCAATCCGGCCGCATGCGCCAGGCCGCTGATCGCCGCGATTTCCTCAAGCGCATATAGGGTGCCGCGTTCCGTGGCCTGCGTAAGGCTGACCGCCGCCGGCAGGAGCTGATGCACGGTACGCCGGGCGTGGCCATGCAGCGCGGACTCGAACGTGGATGCCGCCAGCTTGTTGTGCGGGCCCTCAAGCAACGCCAGCCGGGCCCCCAGTGTGAAGAACTCCGGGGCGCCGCATTCCGTGGTGACGATGTGCGCATTGCAGTGCGCGAAGATCAATCCGTGCGGCGGCGCCAACGCGCCCAGGGCGAGGCCGTTCGCCGCGGTACCGGTCGGTACCGGGAACACGAAACACGCGCGTTCGAATACGTCTGAAAACGCGGAATCGATGCGCCGCGTAAATCGTTCCATTCCGTACGGCGGCACGAAGCCCCGGTTGCAGGCGACCAGGGCCTCGAGGATCCGCGGGTGGACGCCGGCAGCATTGTCGGAATAGAAATCGAACCCCTCCGAAGCGGAGGCGTCGTCCTGCTTGAGCAAGTCCGCGAGCACGTCAGGGCCTGTCAACACGATGCGCTGCCGCCCTGTTGCGTCGGTCTGCCGGCGCCGGGGAAGCGGCCTCAATCACAGTGAAATACCTCCTCCATGGCCGCCCACCACTCGCCTTCCGCGCGGGTTTCCAGCCCTTCCTGGCAGGGATCGGTGAGTTTCCACCAGCGCCGGGTTTCCTCGTCGCGGTCCATTCTGGCCATGTCCGCCTCGAAATCGTTCCCGTGATACTCGAAGTACCCGAACAGCAGGTTTTCCGGTTCGCGCAGGAAGATGCTGTAGTTGCGAATGTTGCATTGCCGGATCCTCTCCAGCACCCCGGGCCAGGCGTTGGCGTGAAGCGCCTTGTACTCGGCGATTTTCTCCGGCCGTATGCGGATGATCCATCCCATTCGCTGCATGCTCTGCTTCCTCTAGATCCTGTTGCCGGTGGCGGCGTCGAACAGGTGGATCCGCCGCGGCGCCACATGGATCCGATCGCCGCGCCTGAACCTTGCGGAGCTTCGCGTCATTGACGATCCGGCAGTCCCGGGCAGCGGGTCCCGATAGCTCGCGTTGAACGTTTGTCCGCCGAACCGCAGATCGAGGAAGACCTCGGCCCCGGTGATTTCGGCGCCCGCCACCGTGGCGCCGATCCCTTCGCCGCCATCGTCCACGAACTCGAAATGCTTCGGCCGGATACCCAGCGTGACCTCCCGGCCGCTGTGCCGACCGGCCCAGGCCGGAAGCGGGATCCTGCCGTTGGCGCCGGACACGAAGCAGTTACCGTCGATTCGGCCTTCGAATATATTCATTCCCTGCGTGCCGATGAATTGGGCGACGAACAGGTTGGCGGGCCGGTCATAGAGTTCCATCGGCTCCCCGATCTGCTCCGTGCGGCCTTCGTTGAGCACCAGGATCCGGTCGGCCATAGTCATGGCTTCCAGTTGATCATGCGTTACGTAAACCGTCGTGTTGCCGATCTCGCGGTGCAGCTCGCGCAATTCCGTCCTCATCTGACCGCGCAACTTGGCGTCCAGATTGGAAAGCGGCTCGTCGAACAGAAAGATCGCCGGGTTGCGCACGATCGCCCGGCCCATGGCCACCCGTTGGCACTGCCCTCCGGACAATTGACGCGGCAACCGGTCGAGGTAATCGGAGAGGCCGAGCAGTTCGGCGGCGCGCCCCACTTTCTCGTCGATCTCCTGCTGGCCGGCCCGCCTCATCCTGAGCGAAAAGGCCATGTTTTCCGCCACGCTGAGGTGCGGGTACAGCGCGTACGACTGGAATACCATCGCGACGTCCCGCTCCTTGGGCGGAACATCGTTGACGACCCGGTCATTGATGCTGATTTCGCCGCTGGTTACCGGTTCCAGCCCGGCAATCATCCGCAGCAGTGTGGACTTGCCGCAACCGGACGGTCCCACAAGCACCAGAAAGGTGCCCCTGGGCACCGACACGGTTACGTCCCGGATGACTTCAACTTCATCATAGGACTTGCAGACGTTCTTCAGCGTCAGACTGGCCAAGCGGGTCCCTCTCTCATGCGTCCCGGAAACACTCAGGTCAGCGCGAACAGCCGGCCGTAGTCGGCGGTCCGCACGCGGGCCCCGGCCAGCCTGATCGCTTCCCATATTGTGACCTGATTGGCCGTGAGTACGGGCAGGTCGAGTTCGGCCTCCAGCCGTCGCATGACCTCGAAGGCCGCCATGGCCGTATCCGGTATCAGCAGGGCCTCGGCGCCGGAGCAGTCCATCGACAGCGCCTTTTCAATCAGCAGGTCCGGCCCAAGGTCGAAAGCGTCCTCCCCTCTTTCCGTGTCCAGGTGAATGGCGTCGCCCACCGCGATCCCGGCTTCGCCCAGAAAACCGCGAAAGGCTTCGGTGACTTCCGCCGGATAGCTGGCGAGAACCGCCACACGGCGTATGCCCAGGGCCCGGATGGCCCCGGCATAGGCCAGCGCGGTGCTGCTGACCGGAGCGCCCAGGATCTCGGCAAGCCCTGCAGCCTGGTCTTTCGACCACTGCATCCCGCCGATAAAGCTGGCGCTGGTTGTGGCCCAGATCGCTGCATGAACGCGTAGTGGCTTCATCGAACGCGTCGGGTAACTCAGGTTCTCGATCGATCCGATCGCGTAGAGAGGATCGGGATAGTGGGTCTTGTCACCTCCGTACGCATGCATGCCGCCGATCAGGTAGCACAACAGGTTGTGGTTGAAATATTCCGCGAAGTGGTAGTACTCGAAGGCGCTTCCGCCGCGGGGATACAGGAAACCCAGTCGCGGCCGCTCCGCCATCGGCACGGCCGTGTTCGGCGTTATCACGTCCGTATACATCGCCCTGCGGTTCCTGCGTCAGCCCAACTGACGTTCCGCGTCCTCCTTCGAGTACGAACGCAGGTTGTCGACGATGGGCGCGATATGGCCTCCTTCTCCGGTCTCGGCGAAAAGGCCGAACCGGCCCTGCGAGCGCTCCTGGAAATATCGTTTTAGCGTCATCCGGGTCTGGTAGTCCAGCAGGTCCTCCCACGGCGTCGCGCCAGCGTCGAAAAACCTCCAGTTTTCCCGGTCCGCCAGGTCCGGCTTTGCCGACAGCTCGCCGCGGTACAACAGCAGCGTGCATTCCCGGTGCCGTATTTCGTCAACGGAATACAGGAAACTGATGGTCGTGGGGGCGCCTGCTTCGGCCAGCCGTTCGCGCAGGCCCCCGAGGGGCAGCCCGCCCGCATCGCCAGGCGCCTCGGGAAACGACCACTTGCCGCCCTCCCCGGCACGGCACAGCAAAACGCGGCCGCCGTGGTCCACGATCACGCTGAATACGGTCTGCCCGCGCGTCTGGGACGCGCTCTGCTCGTCCGAAACATTGAAGAAACCGCCGCGGAAATAGCCCAGCGGCAACGCGGAGCCCTCGGCCATACCCACCACCTTGCCGATCACCACGTCATGATCACCGGCGGCCACGATGTCGCTGAGCCTGCAATCCAGCCACGCGACCGAATCGGCGAAGATGGGCGCGCCCGTGGCCGCGCGTTGGGTCTGAACGCCATCGAACTTGTCCGCGGCGTTGGTCGCGAAGCGTATCGACAGCTCCCTTTGCGCTTCGCTGGCGATATTCACGGCAAACACCTCGCTTTGCCTGAGCGCGGCCAGGCTTCTCGACCGGCGCTCAACACAAACCAGCACCAGCGGCGGCGCCAGCGATACCGAGGTGAAGCTGTTGGCCGTCAGGCCGTGCAGACACCCTTGCGAATCCAGGGTCGTGACAATCGTGACGCCCGTGGCGAAACTGCCGACGACTCTGCGGAAGAACGCGGGATCGACCGATGCGTGACCGGCGGCCCCCGTCAACGCCCGGTCCCCCATATTTCAGGCGCCCGGCCCGATGGCATTGCGCAGGTCCACCGTGCGCGCGGGCGTCTTTCCGGCAAGAAATTCGCGCACGTTTTCAATGGCGAATTCAATCATGCGCTCGCGCATTCCCAGCACGTTCGAGGCCATGTCGGGGGTGCCCACCACGCGCGGCAGCCGGTGCACCGCCAGCCGCGAAGGAACGTTGTAGTGATAGCCCGCGGGAGACGCGTCGGCATAGTCCCACCACACGTCGGCGGCAAAACCGCCCAGGTCGCCCCGGGTCAGGGCCTGGTGGACCGCCGACTCGTTGACCACCATGCCGCGGCCCACGTTCACCAGCAGGGCGCCGGGCTTCAGGACCGCAAACTGCTCATGCCCCATCAACCCGCGGGTCCGGGGAGTGAGGGGCAGAGCCAGGATTACGGCATCGGCCGCTTCCAGTACGGAATTGAGCCTGTCGGCGCCCACGAGTTCGTCCACGGCGTCCACCTGCCGGGAAACATCGCGCCTGACGCCGACGGTCTTCATCCCGAAGGCGCGGCACCTTGCGGCAATAAGTGTCCCGATACGCCCCAAACCGACGATCGCGGCGACCTTCCCGGCAAGCTGAACGCTGGCCGTATCCGGCGTCAGATCGATCCAGTCGACGCGCCGCACCGACCGGTCGTGCTCCGCGATTCGTTTGGCGAGCGCCAGCAGCAGCGCCATGGCATGCTCGGCAACCGCCACGGAATTGACGCCGCCGGCGTTGGCGAGCGTCACTCCGCGCTTGAGAAAAAGCGCGAGGTCGTAGCGGTCGTAACCGGTATGGGCGGACGAGACCAGCTTCAGCTTGCGGGCCTCGACGAAGACCTGGCGGGGAAAGTTCCAGCCGACGATGATTTCAGCCTCGCGCCCCAGGCGGACCAGTTCCGCCGGGTCCGCGTCGTAGTCGCCCTGGTCCGGCGAATGTTCGGGCACCAGGAATTCACAGCCGGACGGAGCCAGCGTGCGGATCCACTCCAGCTGCTCCGCGGCCTTCTGCCAACCCAGCAGGATCGCTGTCATCCTGTTCCTACCACGCAAGCGCTCCGCCGTCCACTGGAATCACCGCTCCAGTCACGTAGCTTCCCGCATCCGAAGCGAGAAACAGCGCCGCGCCCACGATCTCGTGCAATTCGCCCGCGCGTCCCCGGGGCAGCATCTTCATGAAGTCCGCGTTCACGTCCGGCTCCTTCTCGGTCTCGGCCCGAATGGTCTCCGTCATGAACAGCCCGGGCGCGATGGAATTGACCCGCACGCCGTGCGGCCCCCACTCCACGCCCAGGCTCTTGGCGATCTGAATTTCCATGGCCTTGCTCACCTGGTAGCCGACGCTGCCCGGCTTGCCCACCATACCCCCGATCGACGAAAGATTGACGATGGCGCCGCCGTTGTCCTGCTCCAGCATCACCCGCCCCACCGCCTGGGTGCAGAGAAAGGTTCCGCCGGCGTTCACGCTGATCACCTCGTCCCAAAGCTCCATCGGATAGCTCACGGCGGGCGACCGTCCGCCTATCCCCGCGCAGTGAATCAGCGCGTCGATGCGCCCCGACACGCTTAGCGCGGCGCTTACCAGGGCATCCACCTGCCCGGGAACGGACACGTCCGTGGGACAGGGCAGAACGCTGGCGGCCGCTGGACTGAGCTCCTCGGCAACCTTGCGCAGGCCGGGGGCGTTCTTGTCCGCGATGACCACATTGGCGCCGAAGTCCGCCAGGGCCAGGGAAATTTCCCTGCCTAGCCCGCTCGCCGCGCCAGTCACGACGACCGTCTTGCCGCCAAAGTCGAAAAGCGTCCTGTACCTGCCGTTCATGCCTCTTTCCCCTGCACCCTCGCCACGACTCCCTCAACTGGCGATGTAGCCGCCATCCGTCGCGATCAGGTTGCCCGTCACCATGCTGCTGGCGTCCGAGGCAAGAAAGAGTATCGCGCCCACGACCTCCTCCGGCTGCGCCCTGCGGCCCATCGGCACTCGCCGCAGGCGTTCCGCGAAATACTCCGGCTCCCGAGCTTCTTCCTGCTGGTTTTGCGGCGTATCCACGGATCCGGGTGCAATCGAATTGACCCGCACGTTGTACGGCGCCCACTCGACCCCCAGGCTGCGGGACATCTGACCCAGTCCCGCCTTGCTGACCTGGTAACCCACGCTGCCCGGCCATCCGACGGCAGCGGCGCAGGAAGCGATATTGATGATCGAACCCTTTCTCCGCGCAATCATCCCGGGCGCCACCGCCCTGGCGCACAGAAAGCTGCCGCGCGTATTGATGTGTATGACCTTCCGCCACAGTTCCAGCGGATAGTCCCTGGCCACGCCGCGTGCGCCTATACCGGCGCAATTGACGAGCACATCCACGTGGCCGGACACGCTTTCGGCTGTTTCCGCCATCTGAGCAACCTGCTCCTGGTCCGAAATGTCGGCCACTGCGCCGGTCACGCGGTAACCCTCGGCCCGCATTGCGGCCACGGCCTCGTCCAGGCCGCCGGAATTCACGTCCGCGGCCACGACCTGGGCGCCGGCGTCGGCAAGCCCGTAGGCGGCGCGCAGGCCCATGCCGCTGGCTGCGCCGGTCACCAGCGCCACCCGGTCATCGAGCCTGAAAAGATCAGTGGAGTATTGGCCCGCCATGCGTCAGAAACTGCTCCTTACAGCGCCAACTTTTACAGTATATCTGTTCACTTGCAGCAACTTAAGAGTATGGCCGACTCCTGTCAAGCAGGACGGCCGCCCACGGTTGAGACGATCAGTTGCACCGAACGCCTCACGATTTCACGGCGCCTGAGGTGAGGCCCGAGATGACGTGCCGCTGCGCGGCCAGGAACACAACGATCATCGGCAGCATGGTGAGCGTCACGAAGGCGCAGATCATCTGCCAGTCCGATCCCCGCTCATCGGTATAGTCCATCAGGCCCAGCGGCCATGTAAAGAGTTCGGGAGTGCTCAGAAGGACCATCGGCAAAAAGTAGGTGTTCCAGCTTGCCACGAAGTTTATGATCGCAACGGTTGCGATGATCGGCCCCGACAGCGGCAATACGATCTCCCAGTAGAACCGGAAGTAGCCGCAACCGTCCACGAAGGCCGCGTCGAACAGCTCCCCGGGCAGGTTTCTGAAGTAATTGGCGAACAGGACCACGGCCACCGAAATGCCGCCGGCAACCTTGGGCAGCACCAGACCGATATGGCTGTCCATGAGCCCCAGGTCGCGAACGAGGATGAAGAGCGGAAGAATGGCCGTTGCGGTGGGAAACATCAGGCCCATGACCACGTACCCGAGCAGGAACTTCGAGCCGAAGAAGCGCAGTTGCGAAAACGCGAACGCGGCCATGGACGCGACCAGGATCGTGAACACGACCGCAAGGAAGGCCACCACCAGCGAATTCCTGAGCATGACCCAGTAATCCGCGCTCAGCAGGATGTCTCCGTAATTGCTCCAGACCCAGGTGCTGGGCAGGCCCAGCGGATTGACCCTTAAGTCCCCCAGCGTCTTGAAGCCTCCGAGCACGGTCGCCACCAGCGGCACCAGCACGACCAGCGCGAACACGGAGAGCACCGCATAGACCAGCACGCGGCCCACATCGACGCGGCGGTCCGGTGCGCGCCCTGCCGCTGCGGGATCCCGGACGGTAATCGGATTCCCTTCAGGCATATCGGCCGCTCAACTTCCGGTAGGTCGCAGAGAACGCCAGGGTGATGAAGAAGATGACCACGCCGATGGCGGAGCCGAATCCGATCCGCATGCTCGCGATGCCGTCGGCGTACAGGTAGTGCACCATGGTTGAGGTGGACCGGGAGGGTCCGCCTGTGGTCATGGCCATGATCATGTCGAAGGCCTGGATGGAACTGATCACCACGAAGAACCCGGAAAGCGCGATGGTGGGGGCCAGCAACGGGATGGTGATTCTCGTCAGCTTCTGGAACGGGCCCGCGCCGTCGATCTCGGCGGCCTCATAGAGCGAATGGTCGATCTGCTGCAGTCCGGCCACGAACAGGATGAGGTGGAAGCCGAAGCTCTTCCACACCATCACCACCGCCACCGCCGTAAGCGCCAGTTGCGGATTGGCCAGCACATAGGCTTCGTCCAGTCCGAACAGGCTGATTTCCGAAAGCACTCCGTAGTCTCCGTCGAGCAGGTAGCGCCAGATCAGACCGGCGGTCAGGTCGGCGAGCACGTACGGCAGGAAGAAAATCAGCCGGAACGTGATCGCGAACGGGATCCTGCGGGCGATCACCACCGACAGCCCGAGCGCGACGGGCACCACCGTGGCCATCATGAAGACAATCAGGTAGAGATTGTTGCCGAAGGCCTTCCAGAACAGGGGATCGTTCAGAACGCTGACGAAATTGCGAAATCCGGTGAAATCGGTGGGCCAGCCGAATCCGTTCCAGTCAAAGAAACTGAACATCGCGGCCTGCGCCACGGGCCAGACCATGAAAACGGTGTAGATGAGCAGGCCGGGGCAAAGAAACAGCGTGACCAGCGCGGCGGTCGACCGCTGCGGAATCCCCGGCGCGAACGGGCCTGTAACTGCTGTTTTCATTTGAATTGCATCAAGACGGTAGTGTCTCCTGCGCTTGAAGACAAGATTCCCAGACTTCAGAACCGCTTTCGCGCCGGGAAAGGGAAAATCCCGCCCGTGTTTGAATACTACTGCAATCGAACATCTTTCTTGGAACAGAGCGGCTCGTCGCGGACCGTGATAATTCTAGTAAATCGATACTATTGCAAAAAGTTTGCATTCCTGATATAAGAGGGTATCGCGGATACGGGGACGATCAGGATGAATCTGCCGCGGACTCCGCTCGGGGCCGGTTGACAGCGAGCCGGCGAGGCGATTTTCAGGGAGTTCAGACAACCATGAGCACACCATATGTAGCGAACAAATTGCAATCTGTTTGGATGATTGCCATTGCAGCGGGACTTGCATTCGGCGCGGGAACCGCAGCGGCCCAGTCCGATTCCGACGACGAGGCCATCGAAGAGATCGTGGTGACCGGCATCCGCGGATCACTGCAGCGGTCGCTCGAGGCAAAGCGAAACGCAGACCAGGTCATCGACAGCATTTCCGCGGAAGACATCGGCAAGTTCCCGGACGAAAACGTGGCCGAATCACTGCAGCGGGTGACCGGCGTGCAGATCGATCGAAGCGGCCGCGCTTTCGGTGAAGGCAGTTTCATCAGTATCCGCGGTCTGGGACCGGACACCAGCCGGACGTTTGTCAACGGTCGGGCAGTCCTTGCTACCGGCTTCGGCGAGCGCGGCGTGGACTTTCGCAATCTGCCCTCCGAATTCGTCTCCTCCCTGAGTGTCGTCAAGTCTTCGGCCGCCAGCGATATCGACGGCTCGCTGAGCGGTCATGTCGACGTGACAACCGCCATGCCCTTCGACAACGGCGGTGGATTTCGCGCCGCGGCGAGCGCTCAACTGGTCTATGCCGACCTGCTTGACGAGAACCTGCCCAGGATTACGGGATCGATCAGCAATACCTCAGCGGACGGAACCATGGGCATCATGCTGACCGCACACTACGAGGAACGCGACAACCGGCAGGACGGCTTCACCACGGACGGGTTCGACTGCGTGGACGCCACCTACAACGCACGCTGTTCCGGAGGCCAGCAATTCTGGCGCCCGCGGGCATCCCGATATGAACTCTGGGTGGTGCCCTCGGAAAGGACGGGCGCCACCGCAGCAGTTCAGTGGCGGCCTAACGACAACTTTGAATTGAAGGGCGACCTGCTCTACAACAGTCGCAAGGAAGTTTCAACGCAGGTGTCCATGGTCGGACTGACCCGCCTCGGCGGTGGCCGGACACTGGACGCCTCGACGGTCCAGACCACCTCCAGCGGAACCATTATCGGGGCGAGTATTGTTCCGGGCACCAGCTTCATGAACATATTCAACCTCTTCCTCTCCACCGACGCGCACGTGATGATGGGCGGCCTGAACGGCACATGGACCTCGGGTCCCTGGACTTTCGAAGGCGACCTGGGGTATTCCGAATCCGAATCGGGCGGAGATTTCGACCATACCGGAATCCGCCACCGCGGTCTGGTGATCGGCACCGACCTTGCGTCCGGGGTGCCGTCTTCCATGCCGCTGGGCGATTTCGTAGCCAATCCCACTTCAACCGACGGCTGGCAGGCGTGGCGCGTGCGCCGATCGAAGACCTCCAACGAGCAGGACGACACGCAATACCGGTTCAGCGCCTCCTTCGAATTCGACGACAACGACTTTATCGATGACGTGGAAGCGGGCATTCGTTACGCGGACGCCGAGTACTTTGCCGGAGTTTTCGGCGCCAGGGCGCGCAGCAATTTCATCAATTTCTCGCTCACCCCGCTGGACCAGCATTTCACCGATCCGAACAGCGCGGTTCACACGACCGCCGCCCACCTCGGCGTCAGCGACTACGGTGACCAGATGCCGGGACAGCAGGTCGGTAACCTCATTTTCCCGAACAAGGACGTTCTCAATCGCGAGTTCCTGCCGCCCCAGCACGATTTCCTGCCCAACGCGCCGGACACCGCGCTGATCGGAGAATCAACGACGGCGTTGTATGTGCAGATGAATTTCTCCAACGGACCCTTGTCCGGCAACGTCGGTGTTCGCTGGGTGGAGACCGAAATTATCGCCGACGCGGAAGGCGTGACGCCCGATCCCGCGGCTACGGTGCGGGATGCCTTTACCGGGCAGGGCTATCTGCTGCCCCAGATCCACCTGGAGAATTCCTATAGCGACGTCCTGCCCAGCCTGAACGTGCGCTGGGAGGTCCGGGACGACCTGATTGTCCGATTCGGCGCGTCGAAGACCCTGTTCCGCGCGGAGGCGGATGAACTTGCGCCTCGCGGAACGGTCAATCCAAGCCAGCTTACGGTCAGGGGAGGCAACGCATTCCTTGATCCGTTCCGCTCCACCAATATCAACCTGGCGCTGGAATACTACTTCGGCGACAACAGCGGGGTCTCCGCCACGGTGTTCCATATGGACATCGAATCGTTCTTCAGTTCCGGCCTGACAGGTGAAAAAGCCATGGTGCCGGGATTTCCCGAGGAATTCGATATCGTCGGGCCGATAAACGGTTCGGGCGGAAAGCTCCGGGGGCTTGAACTGGGCTTCCAGCAGGCCTGGGACAATGGATTCGGCGTTGTCGCCAACCTTACCCTGATCGATGACGACACGGAAAATACCAACTCGTTCACGGGGGATCGCGTCGGTCTGGAGCGTATTTCCGAGAGTTCCTACAACCTGATCGGGTTCTACGAAGCCAATCGCATCAGCGCCCGGCTCGCCTACAACTACCGCGACGACTTCCTGCAGCGCACCAACGGGAACGGAGGGCTGCCGCGGTATGTCGAAGGCTACGGACAACTGGACGGACGTATCGCCTACGACCTCTTTGACAACTGGCAGGTGTCGTTCGAGGCAAAGAACATCACCGGCGAGGATGTGCAGAGTTACCTTGGAATACCGGAAAGAATCCGCGACTATTTCAATTTCGGGCGCCGCTACTTCTTCGGTGTCCGCACCACTTTCTAGCCCATATCCCGTCCCCTTGGGCTGACGGCCTCGCAGCAACGCGAGGCCGTCCTTTATTTCGGTCGCCTACTTGAGAACGAGTTCGATGACCGGCACTTCAACCGGCGGTTTTGCGGGCGGGAGCTGCAGGACAAGAATGTCGTGCGGCAAGTCGTCCTGGTCCAGGCCCTGCAGCCCTTCGCCTTCTCCGAGCACGCGCCTGCCGGGCGGCAGCCAGGTGATTTCGCTGGCGTCGTTCAGCAGTTGCGCATAGGCGACCTTGCCTCCCAGGCCCTCAATGTAAAGGTGCTTGTAGGGCCAGCTGAACAGATGCACATAAACCCGATTGCCGTTCTGCGTAAGCCGGCAGTCCTTCGGCGCCTGGAAGGGGGACCTCCCGCATCCGTATATGGAACGCGCGTGCAGTTCCATCCAGTCGGCATACGTGTCAAGCGCCGCCATGGTCCGTTGGTCCAGGATGCCCCGTCCCGTCGGGCCGACGTTCATCATCAAATTGCCGCCCATGGAGACCATGTCGACCAGAACCCGAATCAGTTGATGCGGACTCTTCCAGTTTTGCTCGTCGCGGTTGTAGCTCCACCGCTCGGACATGGTGAAAGCCGACTCGAAATCGACCGGCCGGCCCTTTCGCAGGGGCGCTTCATGAGGCACGAAACACTCGGGCGTGTAGAAGTCGGCTTCAATATCCAGCAGATCCAGCCGGTTGTTCACAATCGCGTTCGGCTGCAGCTCCCGCACGAGCGCGAGCAGCCCTTCGCTGTCCCAGTAATCGCGCCCCTTGCCGGACACGCCCCGATGCGTCGCCCGCGGATAGCTGAAATCCGGGAAGAAATGGCTGATTTCGCCGTACTGAGTCAGCAGTTCCGTGACCTGGGCCTTCATGAACGCCTGGTAGCGCGCAACGTCGCACTTCGCGTTGTAGCCTTCAAGGTCTTCGATGTTGCGCAGGGGATGAAAGGGGTCGATCGCGAAATCCCTGTGGCTCCAGTCGATCAGGGAGTAGTAGAGGCCCACCTTCAGGCCCTCCGTGCGGCAGGCTTCGACAAATGGACCGATGAGGTCCCTGCCGTAGGGTGTGTTGCTTACGTTGAAATCGGTTTCCCCGGTCGGCCAGAGGCAAAAGCCATCGTGGTGCTTGGAGGTCAGTGTCATGTGGGTCATGCCGGCGCGCCGGGCGCGCCGGGCCCAGTCCCCAGGGGCATAGAGGTCGGGGTTGAACTGATTGAAGTACTTCAGAATGTGCTCGTGGGGCAATTCCTGCCGGCTCCGGTGCCAGGCGCCTTGCGTGTGGAGCGAGTAGAGACCGAAATGAATGATCATTCCGAAACGGTCATGAATGAACCAGTTCTTCCTCTCGGAATCCGGCTTCAGTAAGGATAGATTTGTGGCGGACATGAGTGATCTCCGGAATATCCTGCGTAGCGATGGTGCCGTCGGGCGCTCGGCAAAGAAACGGCAGGCCCGGTTCCCCGGTCGATGCCGGTGCGGGCCATTCTATAGAAATGCCCGTGAAGAGCCGCCGCCTTCCATTTTTCGACCGGAGACGCGCTGGCATTACGCGTCCGGACGGTCGCGCTTGCCCGCGCCTTCCAAACTTATTAGAGTAAAGTAAGTTTAGCGCAATTTTGCTGATTGGTTCGAGGACCCGCGGTTGCCCATGATTACCCGGCGCACCATGCTGAAGGCAGGAATCGGCGCTGCGCTGCCGGCCCTTTCACTGACGCGGCCCGCCGCGGTACTCGCAGGTCCCTTCCCCGCGGAGCTGCGAAGTGTGCCGCTGGACAAGAAACTCAGCCGGGAATGGCTTGACCGCCTTTCCGAACGGGGAACGGCGCGAGTCTATCGGACCTGGGACGAACAGCGGTACGTCGGCATGCCGATCGGCGGAATCGGCGCCGGCACGGTGTACCTGGGAGGCGACGGGAAGCTATGGTGCTGGGATATTTTCAATCAGGCCCATGAAGGCGTGGTGCCCTCCACCCTGAAGCCGGGCAAGCATACGAATCTGCGCGGCGGCCGGCTAAGGGAGAGAGACGGGGCCAATTTCCTCGAACCTCCCACACAGGCGGACAGCCCCTGGCGTTTTGAACAGGGATTCGCGCTGGTTATCCGCCGGAACGGCTCGGAGGCAAGATTTCCGCTGGACCATACCGGTTTCAGCGATATCGCCTTCACCGCTACCGCCCCCACGGCGCATGTTCGCTACCGATCCGGCCCGGACAGCATCCAGGTCGATCTTGAGGCCATGACGCCCTTTGTTCCGCTGGAGGCCGATCACTCCTCGTGGCCAGCGGTCCTGCTTCGCTATCGCATCCGCAATACCGGCTCCGAAAGTCTCGAGGGCCGGATCGAAGGATGGTTCGAGAACCCGGCGCTTCGCTACAACGCCCATCGAAATGACGCTCCGCTGGAAAACCGTGTCTTCCGCCTGGAAAACGGTATCGGCGTGCTGGGCCGCGTTCTCACCGGAAGCCAGCTAACGGAGCGAGATCAGCCCCCGATCGAGGACCTCACGGACTTCGGGTCCTTTGCGCTTGCCTGCAGCGATCCTCAGGCCCGCGCCGCCACGTATGCGTTCCTGCAACGCGACGGCGGCGAAGGATCCAAAGCCGAGCCCTATCAGTCGCACCCCTGGTCCCCGGCGATAGCGGGCCTGTCCAGCCGGTTCAACCTGACCGTGGGAGATTCTCACGACTGCGATTTCGTCGTCGCCTGGCATTTCCCCAACCTCCGTCTTCAGGCCAGGACCTGGGACAGCAATCAGCGCGCCTTCCCGCAGGCCAGGGCCAGGCGCTGGTATGTGAACCGTTTCGGCAATGCGGCGGACGCCGCCCGGAGCCTGGCCGAGGACAGACTCCAACTCCGCCAGGCTACCGTGCGCTGGCGGGATACCTGGTACGACAGCACCCTGCCCCACTGGCTTCTGGAACGTTGCTTCAACTCGGTCAACGCGTTGCAGACAAACACCTCGATCCGATTCGAGGACGGCCGGTTCTGGGGCTGGGAGGGCGTGGGATGCTGCCCCGGCACCTGCACGCATGTCTGGCACTATGCGCAGGCGGTCGCCCGGCTGTTCCCTTCACTAGAGCGCGATTTGAGGGAACGCACCGATTACGGCATCGCTTTCCGCGCCGACGGCGGGGTCCGTTCGCGCGCCGAATTCGAAGATTCGATCGCCATTGACGGACAAGCCGGTGTGGTCCTGCGCACCTTGCGCGAGCACCAGATGAGCGCGGACGACGGTTTCCTGAACCGCGTCTGGCCGAATACCCGAAAGGCGATCGAATTCCTGATCGCCGCGGATGCCCGCGACGGACGGGTGGACGGAATCCCGGGCGGTGAACAGTCCAACACGTTGGATGCGAGCTGGTACGGAAAGGTGCCGGCCTTCGCGTCGCTGTACGTTGCGGCGCTGGCGGCCGGCGAGCGCATGGCCGAAACCGTGGGCGACGATGATTTCGCCCGCAGCTGCCGCGCCATCGCCGATCAGGGACGCAGAGGCATCGCCGCTCTTTTTCGCACCGAATTCGGCTATTTCGTCCAGGAGGAAGATCCTTCACTACCCGGCGAGATCGGGATCGGCGATGGCTGCCATATCGACCAGGTGATCGGCCAGTGGTGGGCGTTTCAGTTGCGACTGGGCCGCCTTTTCGACGGCGGCATAATTCGCCGGGCCCTGGCCCGCATCTGGGACCATAACTTCTGCCCGGACGTGGGCCGCTACCAGGCCTCGATCAAAGACCCGCGTCACCGCGGCAACCCCTATGCGCTGGTGGGCGATGCGGGCGTGCTCACATGCACCTGGCCCAATGGCGGCCCGCCCGAGACGTGGAAGGACAACTGGCAGTTCGCTTATTTCAATACCTGCTTTCAGGGCCTCGAATACCAGCTCGCAGGGCACATGATCTGGGAGAGCGACGCGCAGCCGGACCTTCTGGAGAAGGGTCTGGCGATAACGCGGGCCGTGCATGATCGCTATCGGCCAAAGGCAAGAAATCCCTACAACGAGATCGAGTGCTCGGACCACTACTCCCGCGCCATGTCGGCGTACGGGATATTCCTGGCCTTGTGCGGATACGAGATTGACGGCCCCCGGCAGCATATCGGCTTCAAGCCCCGCCTTGCGCAGGACGGCAATTTCAAGGCGGCGTTCACGGCGCCCGAGGGTTGGGGCAGCTTCGAACAACGGCGCGCCGGAGCCGCGCTGGCCGTGCGGCTGACTGTCAACCACGGCACGCTCAAGCTGCGAACCATGGCGCTGCGCACACGTTCCAATGAGACTGTCGCTAGCGTAGTCACATCAATGGGCCATGCAACGGTAAGCAGCAATGGCCAGGATTGCCTGGTGCGCTTCGACATGCCCATTCGATTGTCGGCCGGCGATACCCTGGAATTGCGCATCCAGTCGTCCGCGCTTGTCGGCGCCTCCCAAACTTATTAGAGTAGTGCAGGTTTAGCGCAATTGTGCTGATCGGTTCGAGGACCCGCGGTTGCCCATGATTACCCGGCGCACAATGCTGAAAGCAGGAATCGGCGCTGCGCTGCCGGCCCTGGCGGCGCCTCGCGCGTGGTCCGGACCGCCGCCGAACATCGTTCTGATACTCGCCGACGACCTGGGTTACGGCGATGTCGGCACGTTCGGCTCGCCGAACATCCGAACGCCCCGCATAGACGCACTCGCCGCCGAGGGGCTGAAGCTGACCTGCATGTATGCGGAGCCGTTCTGCGGCCCCGCGCGCGCGGCGATGATGACCGGCTGCTACCCGATACGCGTGGCCGAACCCGGCAATACGAAGAGCCGCCACACGGTGCTTCACGACCGTGAGATCACGCTTGCCGAGGTCCTGCGGCCGGCCGGGTATACCAGCGCAATGATCGGCAAATGGGGGCTGGGCGGCCACTCGAACAACCGCTGGAAAGCCGAACTTCTGCCGCCGTCGCAGGGATTCGACGTTCACTTCGGCACGCCCGCGAGCAACGACTGGCCCGAGGATATCGTCCTGCTGCGCGACGGGCGGATGATCGAAAAGGCGCCCGATCAGGCGGCGCTGCCGAAGCGTTATGCCGACGAAACCATCGAATTCATCAGGAGCAGCGCGGACAAGCCGTTCTTCGTGTACTTCTGCCCGAACATGCCCCATGTCGCGCTGGATGCATCCGCAGAATTCCGCGGAGGATCGCCCCGCGGACTCTACGGCGACACCATCGAGGAACTGGATTTCCATGTCGGCCGGATCGTCGACGAGGTCGCGCGGCTGGGCCTGGCGGACAACACCTACGTCGTGTTTACCAGCGACAATGGCCCCTGGATCGTCAAGCGCGAAGACGGCGGTTCGGCGGGCCCATTCCGCAGCGGCAAGGCGTCCGCCTGGGAAGGAGGGTTCCGCGTACCCTGCGTAATCTGGGCCCCCGGCAGGATCGCACCCGGTCGAACCAGTTCCGAGATCATGGGGTTGCAGGATTTCTTCCCCACTTTCGCCGCCTTGGCGAACGCGGCGATTCCCTCGGACCGGGTCATTGACGGGCTGGACAGCAGCGGTTTCATCAACGGCGATTCCGAGCGCAGCCTGCGCAATGACTTTGCCTACTTCCTGTGGACCCATCTCCAGGCCGTGCGGCAGGGCAGGTGGAAGCTCCATCTTCCGCGCCCCCGGGACCCCGATTGGGTGGCGCCGCTGACGCCGTCGGATCATATAGACCCCGAAGACGCGGCGGCGATCGAAAGTCCCATGCTTTTTGATCTCAGGAGCGACTTCGGCGAACGCTACGACCTGTCCCGGGAGCATCCGGACATCGTGGCCAATCTGCTCGGTTTCGCCGAGTCCGTTCGCGCGGACATGGGCGATTACGATCGCCTGGGACGCAATGTCCGCCTCTTCGATCCTCTCGATAAGCGCCCGGACGCACCGATGCGCGTTCCCTACTGATCCCCCATTGCGATGCCCCCCAGGCAGGCTCATCAGCAAAGCAAAGGCGCAGGTTTCAGCCGCCGGGAAGTCGTTGCGGCCGCCGTCGCGGCGCCGCTGGCCGCGACGGCCGCACCAGGTGGCGCCGATGCCGCCTTCGATCCACCGAATCGCGCCGCCGGGCAGCTCCGCACCAATCCCGCCGCGGTCGAGACGACCGCCGGAAAGCTCCGGGGATACGAGAGCGGCGGCGTGGCCATCTACAAGGGCGTGCCCTACGCGGACCCGCCGGTGGGCAATTTCCGCTTTGCCCGGGCCCCGGCCCTGACACCCTGGACCGGGATCCGCCGGGCATTGAACTACGGCCCGGTATGCCCCGTGATCCCGGAGGACAGCCGCGACCGCGCCCACGACGTGTTCCGGTTTCTCGCACCGAACGGACAGCCCAGCGATGCGATGGAAGACTGTTTGCGCCTGAACATCTGGACCCCGGTCGCCCGCGAAACCAGGAGGCCCGTGATGGTGTGGCTGCACCCCGGGGGCTTTCGCAGGGGCAGCAGCCAGGAATTCCTGAGTTGCGACGGGGAAAACCTCGCCCGGCGCCGGAACGTGGTGGTGGTGAGCCTCAATCACCGCATCGACGCGCTGGGATACACGGATTTCTATACCGATATGGGTGAATCGTTCTCCGAGTCGCCGGCCGCCGGAATCCTGGACCTGGTCGACGCGCTGAAATGGCTGCGCGCCAACATCGAGAGATTTGGCGGTGACGCCGACAACATCACCCTCTTCGGCCAGTCCGGAGGCGGTTACAAGATCAGCGTCCTGCTGGCCATGCCCGAGGCGTCCGGATTGTTTCACCGGGCGGTCATTCAAAGCGGTGCACGTCTTGAGGTGCACGACCAGGAAACCGCATCCAGGCTCACCCGGGAAATCCTGCGCGTCCTCGATCTGCCGCCCGGCGCGGGATCGGTGCGCAGGCTCAGGGAACTGTCGGTCGGAGAGTTCCTGCGGGCCGCGAAGGCGGCAAGCGACGCGGTCCGGGTGCAAGGGATCGAGACGTCCCGCTGGGCGGGGCGCTCCTGGCGCTACCAGCCCACCGCGGGGACGCCGTTTCTTCCTCACCAGCCCGGCTCGACCGCGGCCATGTCCGAAGCCGCGAACATTCCGCTCATCTGCGGCAGCACGCGCAACGAAATCTCGCCCAGCGGAAACAATCCGCATCTTGAGGGATTGTCCTGGTCGGGACTGAAGGAAGAGCTGGAACCGGAACTGCACGGCCGGACGGATGCCGCCATCGAGGCGGCGCGAAAGACCGATGCCGAATGGCGGCCGGTCGATGTGCTGTCGGTGCTTTTGACCCGCAGGTTCCGGCTGTCCGCCGTCGAGTATTGCAACCGCGCCAGCGCCGTACAGGACCGCAGGGTATTCAACTACCTGTTCGACTGGCGCACCGACCTGTTCGACGGGCGCCCGCGCGCCTACCACACCAGCGATATCGCCTTCGTGTTCGCCAACACGGAGAGGGTTGCCGAACAGACCGGCGGCGGGGAGCGGCCACGCGCACTGTCCGAGTTGATGACCCGTTACTGGTCGCAGTTCGCTGCGGGGGGCGACCCGAATGCTCCGGGATTGCCAGATTGGCCACAGTACGGCGCCGCTACCAGACCCACCATGATTTTCGACGATGTCAGCGGGGTCCGTAACAATCCGGATGCGGAAATCGTCGACCTGTTTCTGTAGGCGGCAGCGAAGGAGGATTGCATATGTCGATTGCGCGAAAAGAAATTGTCGCAAGGCTGCAAGGGCAGATCAGCGCCGGCAGGCCGATTGTCGGCTGCGGCGCCGGAACGGGGATCTCGGCAAAGTTTGCGGAGGCCGGCGGCGCCGATCTGATCATCATCTACAACTCCGGGCGCTACCGCATGGCCGGCCGGGGTTCGCTGGCGGGCCTGATGCCGTATGGGGATGCCAACGCGATCGTGGTCGAAATGGCGGCCGAAGTGCTTACCGTGGTGCGGGACACGCCCGTGCTGGCCGGCGTCTGCGGCACGGACCCGTTCAGGAACATGCCGCTGTTCCTGCGCCAGCTCAAGGACATGGGGTTTGCCGGCGTTCAGAACTTCCCCACGGTGGGGCTGATAGACGGCAACTTCCGGGCCAACCTGGAAGGCACCGGAATGGGGTATGACAAGGAAGTGGAAATGATCTCGCAGGCCCATGACCTGGACCTGTTCACTTCGCCGTACGTTTTCAATGCCGATGAAGCCCGGGCGATGACCGAAGCGGGCGCCGACCAGCTGGTGGCGCATCTCGGCCTCACCACGGCGGGAAGCATCGGCGCCACTGTGGCGAGCACGCTGGAAGATTCCGTACGCAAAGTCATGGAAATCGCGGTAGCCGGCCGAAGCGTGCGAGAAGACGTCATTGTGATCGCGCACGGAGGACCGCTGGACGAGCCTGACGCCGTCGGCGCCGCCCTGCGCATGCTTCCCGGAATCAATGGGTTTTTCGGCGCTTCCAGCATCGAAAGGCTGCCTACCGAGCGGGCCATCTCCGGCCAGGTCGAGGCCTTCAAGAATCTCCCTCTGGCCGATTGACCCCCCAACCCTACAAAACAAAGGAAACAACTATGTCATTCATCAAGCACTTCAGGATCGCGCTATCCCTCGTGTTGCTGGTCCCGTTCGCGCCCGGGTTTGCCGAAGACAATCAAACCAGGATCGTAATCCTTGGCGCAAGAACCAGTCAGGGGCATGGCGTACATGAGTTCTTCTCGGGCGTACGCGCGCTGGAAACCATGATCACGGAATCCGGCTCGTTTGAAAAAGGGACGGAACTCCACGTCGAGGCCTTTCCGTTCGGATGGACCGAAGAAACGTCTCTGGACGGGGCGACAACGCTGGTGATGTACTTCGACGGCCGGCGGGAAAACCCTCTTCAGGACGCTGCCGTACGCTCCGCGGTCAGCCGCTTCGTGTCCGATGGGGGGTCGCTGGTGTCGGTCCATCATGCGGCCTTCACCGATGACGAGGCGCTGCGCCCCTCGCTCAAGAGCTGGTTCGGCGGCACCCTCCCCGCCGACGGCGGGCTGGCGCATGCGTTTTTCTCGGTAAGCGCCACGGAAAACGATCATCCCGCAGGCCGGGGCGTCGGGAAAATCGCTTACGTTGACGAAGCCTATCCGCCGCTGGACTTCGACAATGAATCCGGCCGGGTACGGCCAGTTGTAACCGGAAAGATCGTGCCCCTCTCAGGCGCGGCGAATGCAAAAGCGCCGGAGCCGCGCCAGGGAGTGGCCGCCTGGGCCTACGAACGGGCCGATGGCGGACGCTCGTTTACCTTTACGGGCGGCAACGAACTGTCCGCTTTCGACGTGCCGAGGGTACGCACCCTGCTGCTGAATGGAATCGCCTGGGCAAGCCGCGTCGAGATTCCGGAAACAGGCGTACCAACGCGCGCCGACCCGGCGCTCGCGGCGAAATTGCTCAATCCACGGCATGGAAAAGACCCGTTCACGGTGTCCGCAATGATGACGGCCGAGGAATACTCCGTGATGCAACTCGATTGGGGGCGAATCGACTGGCACGTCACGGGGCCCATGGGCAATACGGATGTTCTTACTACCGGAATCGCTATCGTCGACGTCGGCAAATCCAACCCCAGGCACTACCATCCCAATTGCGATGAAGTGCTGCATGTGGTCGAGGGCCATATCCTGCACACGATGGACGACGTCACGGTGGAGATGAAGGCCGGAGATACGGTCAGCATTCCCAAGGGCGTCTATCACAACGCAACGAACATCGGCGATACCAAGGCTGTGCTCGCCATCAGCTTCGACTCGGCGTGGCGGGAAGTCATCGGCGAATAGCCGTGCACGACGACCGCCGGCGTGTCCGCTCCCGTTCCGGCCGCCTGCCGGGGCCATCCGGTTTCTTCCTTTTTCCGGGCGCGCTATTGCTGGCCTTCCTCCTGGCCTGGCCGGCGGCGGGCCGGCCGGAGCCGAAATCTGCTACGAAGGAACCCGCGGACCCCGGAGAAATCTCTCTGTTCGACGGCAAGTCCCTCGATGGCTGGTCGGGCGACAGCCGGTACTGGTCCGTGATCGACGGCGCGATCACGGGCCGCACGGACATCCCGCTCGAGGAAAACACCTACCTGATTCGGGAAGGGACGTTTTCCGATTTCGAAGCCCGGCTCAAGTACCGCTTTCTTACCGAAATCGGCAATTCCGGCCTGCAATACCGGGGCCGCGGGATAGAAGGAAAACCGTTTGTCGTTCGCGGCTACCAGGCAAACATCGTGACCACGCACGCAGACCGGACCTTTGCCATGCTGTGGGAGGACGAGGCGCGTGAACTGCTTGCGCTGTACGGGGAAACGGTCGAAATCTTCGCCGCCGCGAACCCGTCAGGGGAAACCTTCGAGCGACGGGTCACCGGCACAGTGAACTCAAAGGCCGAAATCATGGCCGCTGCAAGACACTATCCCGAGTGGAACGAACACATCGTGATCGCCTACGGCAACCGCCTCATTCACGCGCTCAATGGCATGGTGACGCTGGAGGCAATCGACAACGACGAGGCCAGCCGCTCGCTGGCGGGCGCTTTTGCGCTGCAGATACACCGGGACATGGCCATGGCAGTGCAATTCAAGGACATCACGGTCCGGGAACTCAAGACGGAGCCGGACATTGCGCAGCGGTTCGTCCGCCGGCACACGACACGGCACGCGAATTCATCCGACGCATCTCCCTGAAGGCGTGGGCATCCTGCCGCTGAGCATTCAGGAGGTCCCGGTCAGTCCCCGACACCGTACGTGGACTTGAGATGCCGAATGACGGATGCCAGCTCCGCATCGGACAAGGGTCTTTCCCAGAACAGCATGCGCGCGATTTCGCCGTTGAACGCTTCCTTGCCTGGATGATCCAGAGCCTCCCGTTCCTGTCCGATCGCCAGTTTTGACGGGTCGGCTTCCGGGACGACCACAAACGTGTCCCTGTCCACCGCCGTGGGCTGATCGACGAACAGTTCCGCCATCACGGCGCCCCTGCCCGCCCCCAGGCGGCCCGCCACGACGTGGAAACGGCCTTCCTCGAGCCTCGGCCCCGTGAGCTTGGGGTTGTCCCGGTTCCACGTTCCGAACGACCTGGAATTGCGGGGGTTCATGCTCACCGCATTGTCGTCGTCGAATCCCGCCCATACGCCCTCGAACTCGGGGCCGTTCTTGAGATTTCCGAAGAAAGCGTTGACGTCCTTGTAGGGGGCGCGCGTGGGAACCTGCCGGTGGCCGGCGATCACCGCCGCCCAGGTAAACCCGCTGCCCGTGGTCAGATGATCCAGCGCATCCTCGGCGCTGTTGACCAGTTCGTCCTCGTCGAAGACGATGGCGTGATGCCCGTTGAGTTCCGCCACGGGCCCGCGAAGAGCGGGCCTGCCGCCGGGACGGAAGTTGCGGAAATAAATGATCTTCCCGCCCTTCACCTGGTTGCCCCATGCGGACACTTCGCCCATCCTGTGGCCCTCGCCGGCCAGGTCGGGGCGGGTTTCCAGCGTCACGTCCCGGTCCGCGTCCAGGTCCACCAGCAGTCCCGCTGCCGGGATGGCGCCGTTACCGGCTTCCCGCAGCGACGGCTCCTGGCCGCCCGTAACGGTGCAGGCCGTCAACAGCAGGGCCAGCAGGCAGGCGCAGGCGCGGGCGAGGGTTCTTATCCCAGGGACCGAAATTGGCGCAGCGCCTCCCGGGTAAACACGTCGTCGTTGATGTGTGCGTCCACCTCGACCAGTTTGCGGTTCGGCGCGTTTGTCCAGCCGGTGCGTATCGAGTCGAACAAAGCCTCGTCGGCCTCCGGGTCATGGAACGGCTGATCCTCCTTGTCTATCGCGGAAACCCCCTTGAGCGGGAGCAGAAAACGCACGGGCCCTGTCATCCGATTGACTCTTCCCACGATCCATGCGCCGATGGCCTCGTTCTCCTCGGCAGTCGTGCGCATCAGGGTGATCTGCGGGTTGTGAACATGAAGCCGCCTCGATTGAAATTTCTCCGGTACCGTCTCGCGGGCGCCGAAATTGACCATATCGACAGCGCCCACCGACCCCACGTACGGGACCCCGGTGCGGATCACCGCGCCGAAGCGGTCCGGCGTGCAGGGAAGAACGCCGCCCACCAGGTAATCGCACACCTCGGTCGTTGTGATGTCGAAGACGCCCCCCAGCAAGCCCGAATCGACGAGTTTTTCCATCGACTGGCCGCCGGTCCCCGTAGCATGGAAGACGAAGCACTCGAAATCCGCCTCCAGCGCCGAGCGTATGGCCGTGATGCACGGCGTCGTCACCCCGAACATCGTAAAACCGAGTGCGGGTCGCGCGGATTCGCCAGATTCCACACTGTTGAGCGCCATCCCGGCCGCTGCGTACGCCGCGTTGGCGATGACCTGCCGGGATATGGCGTTCAGGCCTGCAATATCCACGACCGAGTACATCATCGCGATATCGTTGGGACCCACGTAAGCCGATACATCGCCGGAAGCCATGGTCGAGACCATGATCTTCGGCACCCCCACGGGAAGCGCGCGCATGGCCGCCGTTACGATGGCGGTGTTGCCCGACCCGCCGAGCCCGAGCACGGCGCCGATGTCGTCGCGGGACACCAGGTAGTTGGACAATGCCTCGCCCATCGCCGCGACGGCTGTGCCCCGATCTGACTGGCCCAGCACCGCGGATTCGCCGCCCGGGTGACATCGGGCGACGTCCCCGGCGGGAACGTCCGCGGCATCCGATGGGGACCCTGTCGAAACGTCCACCAGAAGTGCGGCTGCTCCGGCTGACTGCAGGCATTCGCCCGCGTACGTAAGTTCCGCTTCCTTAGTGTCAAAGGTGCCAATTACATAGACTTTGGCCATGGTTCACTGCGTTCCGGCTGAAGGATTCCGGCACCCGAAATTCCAAACGCTCCCCGCCCACAAATTATATCGTTCCGGCCACAGGCTGCTACTGCCAGACATTGCGGCCATTAACCCAATGCGTTAATTTCCGGGCGCGCGGCGATTCGGGGCGCAATGGAAATTGAAGTGACGGACTATTAGTGAGGGACGGATCATGAACGGCGTAGACGCGATTCATCCAGGTGAACACCTGGCCGAGATTCTTGGCGAACTCGGAATCAGCCAGTATCGCCTGGCAAAAGCCATTGCTGCGCCCCCGCGGCGGATCAATGAAATTGTGCACGGGCGACGGTCCATTACGGCGGACACTGCCCTGCGTATCGGACGGGCGCTGAACATGACGCCGGAATACTGGCTCAACCTGCAGAAGATCTACGATCTCGACCGGGCCCGCGCAGGCAGCAATCTGGACCAGATCGAACCACTGGCGGCGGCCGGCTGAAGGGCGAACCTCGCTGCCTTGCAGCGAAGCGCTTTGCGGTTCAGGCGGGCAGGCGTGAGTCGAGGAAGCGGGTGACGGCGGCGTTGAACTGCGCCGGGAACTCCAGGAACATCATGTGGGCGCCGAGCACACACAATTCGATCTGCGGCGCGTTGGTTTCGATCCAGCGCCGGGCGGCTTGCCCATGCTCTTCCTTGACGACGTGCAGCACCGGCAGGCGGGCCGCTGCCTCCCTGGCAACCTCCGAGTAGTCGCTGCGATTCACTTCCCGCAGCAACAGCGAGGCGGCGGGTTGCGGGGTGCTCATGGAGCTGGCGACGAATTCCTCGACAAACGCCGCGTCGGCGGGCGGGTTGAGAAACATGGTCGGCGCGGCCATTCTTGCGAACTCCTCCCTTTGCGGCGAGGCCATGAACTGCTCGAATTGCGCCAGTTGCTCGCGGGAGTTGATACCCCACTCGGAGGGCGTTTCCCAGGCCGCTTTGGGTGGTTGGTCGATATTGACAAACGCGCTGACGTTCCCGTATCCGAACTGCTCGAAATAGGAGTAGGCGGTGCAGGCGCCGGCCGACCAGCCGAGCAGCACGACATCCTTGAGTTCCAGCTCGTCCAGGAACGCCGCCAAGTCCGCCCCGTGCTGCCGGTAATCGTGTCCGGTTTCAGTCCGGGTCGACTTTCCGTGGCTGCGCGGGTCGTACGCAATCGCCCGAAAATCCACCGACAGCGGCCCGAGGTTCTCCCTGAAAGCTCCCGTATCCATGGTCCAGCCCGGAATGAACACCAGGGGCCGGCCCTGCCCCTGGGACACATAGTGAATCGTCAGTTCGTCGGAAATCCTGGCAAAGCCATGCATGTCTACTCGGCGCTGTCCCGGGCATCGATCTCGACGCCGTTATACACGAGTCGCGTTGACCAGGGGATGGGATTGCGCAGCGCATGGTGGGCCATGCACGAGCTCTCGGCTTCCTCCAGCAGGGCCTGGATCCTTTCCGGCGGCTCGGGGCTGTCGATGATCACGTGCGTCTCAACCTTTTCGGTCTCGCCCGTGGTGCGGTGGCCGAGTTCGCGCATGGTCCCCAGCGTGGTCATGAACCGCACCCGCTGCTCCAGGCGCATCGACGTGACCTCGATCTTGCGCGTGTTGAGGATGTCGGTCATGTGCGTCATCAGGCAGAAGCCGATGCCGGCGGTGAAGAACGCCAGCGGCGGCGGAGCCTGGTCGTCGCCGACCGGGGGCTGCTCGTCGCAATACAGCGTGACCGGGCTGAAGCCGGGAATGTTCACCTGCACGGTGCCGGTCTTCTGCTGCTTGCCGTGCGCTTCGGCCACCATGTTGACCTCGAACCGCAGCGGCTCCGGAGGGCGGGACTTTCTGAAGGGCCCGGCCTCGAACTGTTCGGGAACCGGGGTCTGATCGGCCTGTTCGCCGACGAAATAGTGCTGGGAGTGAAATTTCATAACGCGGCAAGTCTAAGCGGGCAAGTGGGTATTCAGAAAACCGGAGACCACGGCATTGAACTCCTCCGGGTACTCCCAGAACATCATGTGCGCACCCAGTGCGTGAAGTTCGGCTGTCGGCGTGTTGGATTCGATCCAGTTCGCCGCGGATGCGGACGCGCGCTCGCTGACAATCTGCAGCACGGGCACTTGTTCGGCCACGTCCCGGGCGACCTGGGAATAATCGCAAAGATTGCCGTCGGCGAGCAGCAGCGCGGCGATGTGCGGCGCCGTGGCGAGCGAGCGGGATACGACCTCCGCGACGAACTCCTCGGCCGCGGGCTCGATGAGGAAGCCATGCGATGCCATCATTCGCACCATGGCCGAATGGTCCGGCGCGGTGACGCCGGCCTGCATTCGCCGCACATTCTCGCGCAGGTCGATGCCCCAGTCGGATTCGCTGTCCTTTACCGGCCGGGGCGACATGTCGATGCCGACAAAGGCGCTCACGTTGTCGCATCCGAACTGCTCGAAATAGGCATAGGCGGCCAGGGCGCCGGTTGACCAGCCGAGCAGCACCACCTCCTCAAGGCCGAGTTCGCGGATGAAGTCGGCCAAATCCTGCCCATGCTGGGTGTAGTGGTTGCCGCATTCAAGCCGGGATGACCGGCCCTGGCTGCGTGGGTCGTAGGCAATGGCCCGGAACCGTTGCGACAGGGGCGACAGGTTCCTGCTGAACGCTTCCAGCGTCATGGTCCAGCCGGGGATGAAGATGAGCGGTCGGCCCCGGCCCAGCGCTGCGTAATGAATTCTCAACTCGTCGGAGAGCTGCGCGTATCCGTGCATACGTGACCCCCTCGGCTTGAGACAGACGTCGCGAGAAGATGTTCGCCGCCGCCGGCCCTCAGAACCTCAGTCCCACGCGCACGCCCCAGGTTCTGGGCGGCGCATACGCGCGTTCGCACTGCTGGACCGGCACGCCCATCTGGCGAAAATCGAAGCACTCCATGTAGGTGGCCACGTCTTCGTCCTCGACATTGCGCACATAGGCCTCGGCGTACCAGTTCCGGCCCGCGGATTCGTAATAGAGGCTGAGGTCCGTCTTTGTGAACGACTCGCGCTTCTCGAAGTCCCGGTTCAGCACCGCCAGATAGGCTTCGGATTCGGCGTGGAACTGCAAGCGAGGGGTCAGGGTTCCGCCGTTGAACTGCCAGACCACCGGTTCCAGCATGATGGAGGCCGTGAATTCCGGCGCGCGGGTCAGTTGGTTGCCGCTGGCGTTCAGCGACTGGGAGCCCACGATCAGCGGGTCGTCGACGCCGGTGAAGTCGTCGAATTCGGTGCTGAGATAGCCGAAGGAGAACACGCCGCGCCCCGATTCTCCGAACAGCGCTTCGGCCTCCACCTCCAGGCCCCATACGGACGCATCCGATGCATTGACGGTCTGGTTGGTGATCGTTCCGGCTTCATTCGTGAATGTCTGGCCGAGCTGCAGGTCCTTGTAGTCGTAGGCGAAAGCGGCGATGTTGAACCGCGCCCGGCCGTTTTCGGTCGTCATCTTCCAGCCGCCCTCGATGGCCGTTACCGTCTCCGGGTTATAGACAACCAGCGGCGCGCCGGGCCGCGCCTGACTGCCGCGGTTGTAACCGCCCGCCTTGAAGCCCGTGCTTGCATAGGCATAAAGCATGGAATTCTCGGTCACGTCATAGTCGAACCCGAGTTTCCAGGTCGTTTCTTTCCACTCGGGGTTGGCGATCTGCGGGGCGAGGAAGAACGTGGGCCCGTTGGCGATCCCCACGGTCTGGAAGCTGCCGGTCGCCGTATCGGCAGTCATCCCCAGATCGCCCGCATGCCCGCCCTTGTCCTTCTCGTCACTGGTGTAGCGCAGTCCAGCGGTCCAGCGCAGCCGGTCGTTGACCTGGTAGGTGGTGTGGAGAAAGGCCGCGGCGCTCTCATTGGTGAGGCCCTGGTCGACAAAGCGCACCCGGAAGGTCGGCCCGAAAATGAAGTGCGTCAATCCCACCACGAAATCGCCGTCAATCTCCTCGTCCAGCAGATAGACCCCGGCGATGTACTGAAAGGCTCCGTCGCCGGTCGATGTCACCCGCGCTTCGTGGGTCCAGGTGGTCGATTCCGTCGTTTCCTGGACAAAGGACTGGATCGATGGCTCCGCCGTGAAATCGGCATCGGCCAGAAAGTCCCGCTCGTGATTGCGGTAGGCGGCCAGGTAGGTGAAATCCATGGCCGCTAAGCTGTGATTGAGTTCGAGACGGAAATTGCTGTCGCTGCTGTCGCGGTAGCCCTGCGTATCGATGGGGTTCACTCCTGCCGGATCGGATGACAAAAGGCCGGTGCTGTCGTTCGGAAACGTGGCGAACGAAGCCACGCCTCCCACTCCGCCGCGCTCGTAGGACTCGCCCGTGAGCAGAACCGACGTGTTCTCCCCGGCCTGGAAGGCTAGATGCACGCGCACGCCCAGCTCATCGGCGTCATCGCCGTCTTCCGAAGGCGCGTTCTCCCGGTAACCGTCGCGGTCGTTCGACATCACGGCGATGCGCGCCGCCGCCCGATCGGACAACGGCACATTGAGCACGCCGTTGAACCGGACCAGGCCGTAATCGCCGGCCGTGACCTCGGCCAGCCCGGCGAAAGCGTCGTAATCCGGCTTGCGCGTAACGACGTTCACGACCCCGGCGGTGCTGTTGCGCCCGTACAGCGTTCCCTGCGGTCCGCGCAGGACCTCGATCCGCTCAACGTCGTAGAAATACGCCTGCGGCCCGGAAAGCCGGGGCACGTAGCTGCCGTCCACGTGAAACGCGGTGGTCGGATCCGCCGCGTTGCGCACATCGGTACCGGAAACGCCGCGGATGGTAATGGACAGGCCGTCCCGATTGGTTTCCTCGCCAACATGCAGGTTGGGAACCACGTAGCCCAGCACGTTGGCGTCCTCACCGCCGGCCCGGGCAATCTCCTCGCCGGAAAATGCCGATACCGCCAGTGGCTCGCTTTGCAGCGTGGTTTCCCGCTTTTGCGCGGTAACCACGATTTCTTCGAGAACCTCCTGCGAAAGCGCGGTGGCCGACAGCAGCAATCCGCAGGCCAGCAGAATTGAGGTTGAGCGCACTGTCGGCGCTATCGTCACTATCGCACCCATTGCTTGCATACCTTCAGGAAAACGACTTCGTGATTCACTCCGGTGGAGGGATCCCACGAATACGCTATGACCTGGGCGGAGAGGTTCCTAGAGGGGAATCCCCCTAGTGGGCGTAAATCCGGTGTGGATCAGTTCGAGAGCACCGCAACCAGCTCGGTGCGGTTGGAAGTGCCGGTCTTCTGGTAGATCGCGGTCAGATAGTTCTCGACGGTCTTTGTTTTAATGCCCAGCGATGCGGAAATCTCGGCATTGGTCATTCCCAGCGCCACGAGTTTCACGACCTGCGCCTGCCGCGGCGACAATGACCTTTCCCGGACGCGGCGCTCGGAAATCAGCGAGTGACTCCGGTCCAGCGCAACCAGAACGAAGTGTCGGGAACCGTCCGAGTGCTGCACCACCTCGACCCGATACGGGTCCCGCCGGTGTGTAATTTCTACGGCGGGCGCAGCAGCGGTCGTGCGCCTGCGCAGCAGACTTTCCTTCACCGACGGCGAGAGCCACTGGAACACGGAACACCCGCGCATGCGCTGCAAATCGGCTCCCTTCACAACTAGGTCCGGGCTCTCAAACTCCCCTACGACGTCCCGTAGGACGAAGTTCTGATCCAGCATCAGATACCCGCGTATGCCCCGAACACGCAAGAGGTTGGTGACGACATCGTCCCGCCTTTGCTGCTGACGTTGGCTGTATCGGAAGCGAAGCGCCATGCTCAGGTATGGAATCAGAAGCTGAGTCAGCTTGTGATCGACTTCGCTGAAGTGTCCCATGGGCTTGGTACGGTGCAACCCCACCAGGCCAAATTGCCGACCGTCGATATTGACGCCGAAAATCATCGCCGCATGCACGCGGGTCGGCCGCAGGAAGTCCTGGTAGAACTCGCATTCCTCATAGCTCGAGTTCGACTCTATGACCTGGTCCGTGGAAACGCTTGCAGACTCGTGCGAGCGCGACATGAGCCTGAAGCGCGGCAACGTGGGATCAAGGAACTGGTAGTAGTCCAGGTACTTCTTCATATTGCTGTGATCGACCTGGTATGAAGTGCCACACAAGAGCTCGTTGGTCGGAGATCCCGGGTCGTACTCGATAAACACCCCGGAGCAGGCGTGCAGAAGACCCATCAACTCGCGGGCCATGATGCGCGCGAAGTCCTTTTCCGCCACGCACTCCTGCGCCAGATGGCCAATGTGAACCACCTGGTTCAACTGGAAATCGCTAACGCGCGCCATGTCCCGATATTACATGCCCCGATGACCTCATACAGTGGCCGGGGCCGCCGCCTTGTGAAATGTGCGAAACTTCCGCAGCAACGACCTGCCTGATCCAAATGTCGGGAGGAGGATGTATGTCGCTCAAGCCGCTCGGCCTTTCGATTCTCGCGTTTCTGGTTTGCGGGTGCGCTCAACAAGCGAAGCAGGAGTCGTCGAGTGCAAACCTGGTGACATACACCGAGGACAGGGAGGCGTGCATCGACCGAAACGCCAGTCGCAATGCGTACTTCGGCGACCTGCACATCCATACGGCCTACTCCTACGATGCCCGCCCGCTCGGCACCCAAACCACACCGGCCGACGCGTATCGTTTCGCCAAAGGCGAAGCCATCCCGATTCCGCCCTACGCCGAGGACGGCAGCGTGCTGATGACCCAGCAGCTCGAGCGGCCGCTGGACTTCGCGGCGGTCACCGACCACTCCGAGTTCTTCGGCGAAATGAAGCTCTGCTTCGATGAGGAGAGCGAGGCGTACGACGCCAACTCCTGCAGGTTCCTGCGCGGCGAAACCGGCGAGGGGCTGTCGCCCTTCATTCAAATAGTCATCAGCGAGGACCCCGAACGCGTGGCGGACGTTTGCGGTGAAGACGGGTCCGATTGCCTTGAGGCCTCTATTTCCCTGTGGCAGAGCACCCGGGACATGGCCGAAGAGGCCTACGACCGGACCTCGGCCTGCCGCTTCACCACGTTCGTGGGTTACGAATACACGGGCACGCCCAGGAGCAACAACTACCACCGCAACGTCATCTTCCGCAATGACCGGGTGCCCGAGTACGCGATTTCCTATATCGAATCGCCCACGGACGTCGATTTGTGGGAGCAGTTGACCGAGCAGTGCCTGGAAGGCGTCGAAGGATGCGACGTGCTGTCGATCCCGCATAACTCGAACCTGAGTTCGGGGGCCATGTTTCCGTCCTACATTTCCCGTTTCGAATCCGGCGAAACGGCCCGCGGGATCGCCGAACTGCGCAACGCCATGGAGCCGATCATGGAGATCTTCCAGCACAAGGGCAATTCCGAGTGCTTCAACGGGCTGCCGAACATTCTCGGCGCCGAGGACGAACTGTGCGAGCAGGAGCAGGTGCGCAGCGTCGGCCGGGACGCGGTGTCGTTCTTCGGCGAGCCGACTGTTGTGCGGTTTTGCGAAGAAGGGGAAGTCGGCATACGCGGTTTTGCGCGCTTCGGCTGCATTTCGAAGAACGACTTTTTCCGCAGCGTTCTGCTGACCGGCTTGCAGGACCAGGCCGTGATCGGCGTCAATTCCTACAAGATGGGTGTGATCGCCTCCACCGACGGACACATAACTACGGCCGGCGACACGCACGAGCACGGCTGGCCGGGGCACCTCGCGCCGGAGACCGACTTCGAGACCCGGCTGTCCGACCGCGGAAGCTCGCCTTTCGGGCTGACTTCCAATCCGGGCGGTCTGGCCGGCGTGTGGGCCGTGGAGAATTCACGCGATGCGATCTTCGAGTCCCTGCGCCGCAAGGAGGTATTCGGCACCACCGGAACGCGGATCAGGCCCAGGCTGTTCGCCGGCTGGGACTTCGCGAACAACGCCTGCGAAATGGACGACAGGGCGGCCCATGGCTTTGCGCGGGGCATCCCGATGGGCGGCGATCTGAGCGTTGGGCCTGCCGGCGCCGCGCCGCAACTCTTCGTGAGCGCCCTGCAGGATACGCACGCTGCGCAATTGCAGAAGCTCCAGGTGATCAAGGGATGGATCGACGACGACGGCCAGGCGCACTACAAGGTCTTCGACGTGGCCGGCCGGGAGAACCAGGAAGGCGAGGTGGACCTGCAAACGGGCGCATGGAGCGGCACGGGGTCGGCGGACCTGTGCGCCGTGTTCGAGGACCCGGAATTCGACCCCGCCGAGGCTTCGTACTACTACCTGCGCGCGGTGGAAGTGCCCACGTTGCGCTGGAGCTGGGCGCAATGCGTCGCCCTGCCGGCCGAAGAGCGCCCGGACGCCTGCGATAACGACGCGCCGAAGACCATCCAGGAAATGGCCTGGACCTCGCCCATCTGGTACCTGCCGGCGGACTAGCGGCGTTGCGGCGCCGATGCGCGCCGGTCCTTCACGATGCCGCGCAGGACGGTGTTGGGCAGAACGCTGTTGTCCCACTCGGTGGTCTCGTCGCGCGGCGGCGCCAGGCCGGTTCGCAGGATGATCAGGTCCTGGGAGGGAACGACGTAAACAACCTGGTTGGCGTTGCCGTCGAACAGGTAGAGGTCGGCGGCGAGATAGGGTTCGCCGTGCAGGATTTCCGCCATGCCGCGGTCCGGGTTGGCGAAGCCGCGCCGCCCGGTATAGCGCCCGGCGACCCAGATGCTCAAGCCGAAGTACGGGTTTTCGCGGGTGGGCGTGATCATTTCCCTGACGTAACCCTCCGGCAACAACCGCTCGCCCCCCCAAACGCCGTCCTGGAGCATTGCGATCGCCAGCCTCAGGAAATTATCGGCGGGCGCCAGCATGCAGCAGCCCGAGTGCGCCGTTCCTCCGGGCCGGTTCACCCAGACCGCACCGCCCATCGCGCCGATCTTCCGCCAGATTTCCGTGCCCACGAACTCCGCATACCGGCGTGAGGTGGCGCGCTCGATCAGCACCGCGACCATGTCGCCCGCGGCGTTGTTGTACTCGTAACGGGTACCGGGCTCGTCGATGACCGGGTACTCCGCCACGATGATCTCGTCGTGCCGCGGATGCAGGAAGGTGCGGGAAATCAGGTCCGTGGGGCCCTGGGGCGGTACCTGCGGGAAAAAGCCCGCGCGCATGTCCAGCAGGTGCCGGACCCGAATCTGTTCGCGCCGGGGATCGCCGTGCCATTCGTTCACGAAATCGGCCACCGGCTGATCGAGCGATGCAATGTCACCCAGCATCAGCGCGCGGCCGATGGCGAACGCCGTGACCTGCTTCGCCAGTGAGAACGAGTTGATCGGCGAAGTGCGCGTGTGGCCGCCGAAATAGGTTTCCCGCTCGATCTTCCCGTTGCGCCAGACGATGAATGCATTGGAATTGTTGATCTCCGCATAGCGTTCCGCGTCGTCCAGGGCCCGCTCCGAAATCGTTCGCTCCGTGGCAGACGCGTGCGGAATCGGGGTCCAGTCGGAGGCACCTGTCATCACTTCCTGATCGATATAAATCTCTTCCGCGGTCGCGCGCACCTGCGCCTTCTCGTAGCGCTGCATGTACTGTTCCTCCTCCTCCGGTGAGAACATCAGTCCGCCGGGAAAGAACTCCTCAGGCATCTGCGCCTGCGCCAGACCGGCGAACACGGCCGTGCAACAAACCAGGGCAAATGCGCCGAGAAGCCGCGACAGGATGGCCTTTCCGCGCCGGAAGTCGGGGTATCGGGCGGGGTGCTGCACCTTGTCGCCGATGGCGATGAAGTCGTAGCCCAGTTCCTCGCTGGCCCGTTTGTCCCAGACTCCGTCGCCGAAGTAGGTCCGCCGGCTCGGCTTTCGGCCGCCAAGCGCGCGTTTTTCGGCGATTTGCATGATTTCGACGCGGGTGAAGGCGTCGGAACCCGATGCCAGGGGGAGGGAGTAGCGATCCAGGCCGGCGGCGCGGAGCTTCATCCGTGCCGTTTCCTCCCAGCCTCCCGTGGCCAGCGCCATCGAGACTTCCGGAACTGACTCGAGTTCGGCCAGAAAGGCCCCGGCGCCTTCAATTTCGGGCAATCGGCCTTCCCTTTCGTGCAAATATTCCGAGACCAATTCGACAAATACGGCTTTGACTTCCGTGTGCACGCGAAGCCGGTCAACCTTCAGTCCCGCGTTGTCCATGATCTCATCCAGTATGCCGCCATCGGTGACGTTGCGGAATGCGGACCAGTCATTGTTGATCTCCATGCCCAGAACTTCACGAACGGCCTGCACGTAAAGCTCCGAGTCGAACTCGTCCGAATCGACCAGCGTGCCGTCGATATCGAACAGGACGAGATGCATCCAAGGCCCGCCTTGCGGCCTTACCAGACTTCAAGCCAGTCGGCCAGCTCGTCCGGCTCGATGCCGTACAGCGCGCAGTTGCCCGGGTGCAGACTCAGCAACTCTCGCTCGCTCAGGTCGCGAAGCTGCGTGCGCTCCGCGGCGTCGACCTGTTGTTCCACCCGGTCCCGGATATGGGCGGCGGCCTTTTTCCTGCTCATTCCGGCCCCGACGACCTCCCTAATCATCTCGCGCAAGACCCTTCCATGCTTGAGGCGGAACGGATCCGGCTCGCCGAGCATGTGGCGTACGGCGGCGTAATGGCTGGCGGAATGACGGTAGCCGTGGACAAAAACCTCCGCCAGCAATTGCCGGCGGCGCAGCTCGTAAACGCCCAGCATGGCCTGATCGTACACGTCGCGCGAAACTTTCTCGAACGTCAGCGGCGAGAGATTCGACCGGATCAGCGGAATGTTCGCCGCCAGGCGGGCGACGCGCCGGTTGGCGTGGTCGAAGGGCTGCCAGTACGGCAACTGCGTCAGCAGGAAGAAGGACTGCTCGAACGGATCCTCAATGGCGCGCGCGGTGGCGAGGACCCGGTCAAAGTACTCTTCGATTTGCCCGCATGACGCAGGAGGACGAAATGTCGACCCGGCAACGCGGGCGGTAGTTTTCCGCAATCGGCCCGCGGCCCCGGAATTACCCAGGAGGTTAGCCGTCAGCAGGGCATGCAGGCCGAACAGCGTGGAACGATCGATGTCCGTCAACCCTGGTCCGGCAACCAGAAACTCGATGGCGGCCTTGTGGTTTAGGATCATCTGGGTCTCGCCCAGATCCCTCCCGGGCGCCGCTTCGCCCCGGGTGATCAGCAATCCGGCTTCCAGCAACGAATAGCGGTTGCCCTCCAGCCGGCTGGAATTCCATGACAGATCCACCAGCAGCTTGGCCGTCAGGTCGGCGGGATAGCCGCTTTCGCTCCCGCTCGTGCCGCCAAGCCTTCCTATGTCCCGAAGACCGGCGCGTTCCGCCGGAGACAGACAGTAGGTCTCGTTGGGAGAATAGGATTCCAGGAAACCGGGGTGGTAGCCGGCCGGGCGCCGTTGCTCCAGCGGCAGCGCGGCGTACCTCCGGATCCCTCGGGCCGCTGCGGATTCCGGCGGCCCGCCGACGGCCCGGATTTCGTTTTGCGGAGGTGCGGTGTCATCCAACGAATCGTCCGCCGCCTGAACCGGCGGAAGATAATGGGCCCAGCGCCCGGAACCCTCACGTCGCAAGCGCCTGTGATCCACCAGGTATTTCAGGCGGTATTGCAGCGTTCTGCGGGGCGGAGGCGCCGCAAGCGCTTCGTGAACCTGCTGCGCGGTCAGGCCGGCGGCCTGCTTTCCGACGGCGGACTCGATGGCCTTCAGCTCGTTTGCGTCAATCCGGCGCGGCATCCCACGATTATATTGCGCATAATTCTATTACGCAATTAAAAGTCTATATACGCAATATATATTCAAGATATCTGATTATTTATTGCGTATAGAAATCGAATACGCAGGCGCCCAGCCTGAGCGGAGGGCGAGACGCCCTCCCACCCAGGAGGCAAAGAGGGGCACCGTGGGGGGCAATGCCCCCCACTCTCGGGTCAGTCCGTGAAGTTGTCGAAGTTCGCGATAAATGTCAGGCCGAAAGTCCGGCGCTCGCCCAGGTATGCGTTGTACTGCCTGTTGGGCACGCCCACGGTCGCGCCGGACACATACAGTTCATCGAACAGGTTGCGGGCCCAGAGCCGCGCCTCGTACCAGCGCCCGATCACGCCGATGCTGGCGTTCGCGATGTTGCGCTCGGGCACCCAGGCCAGGTTCATCGCGTCGGCGTACTGTTTCGACTGGTATGCGACATCGATGCGGATGAAGTACTCCTCGGCAAAGGCCAACGCCAGCTCGTCACGCCACTCGGCCCCGAATGTCGCCTGCACCTTCGACTGGCGCTGCATCTGATTGCCGCCCACGTGACCGTCGATCGGGCACACGACATCGTCGCAAACCGAGGGCAGCCCGCCCCAACGCTTGTCGAAAGTGCCTTCCTCGTACTTGGCATCACCGTAATAGGCGGACCCACTGACGGTCAGATTTTCGGAGATCGCATAGGCGGCCTCCACCTCAAAACCCTTGGAGCTCACGTCCCCAAGATTGGCGGTAAGCGAAAGCGACAGGTCGGCGGGGTTGCCCGGGTCCTGCGCCCTGATCTGCACGTCCGACCAATCGATCCAGAACAGCGATCCGTTCAGGCGCAGCCGCCCGTCCAGCAGGATGTTCTTGGAGCCGATTTCATAGGTCCAGTTCTGGTCCTCGTCGAAGGTGCGGTCCTCGACCCGAACGGAGGAGGCATTGAAACCGCCCAGCTTGACTCCCTTGGCGATCGAAACGAACAGCAGCCGGTCGTCGCTGAGATCGTACTCCAGCGTGACCCGCGGCGTGAACGAGGAGAACTCGTCTTCCAGTACTACGCCCGAGAACACCAGATTTCCGTCTAATCCCTCGGATGGCTGATTGCCTTCGAACTTGTCGGTATTCGAGTAGCGCACCTCCGCGCCGATGCGCGCGCGCCCGTCCATGAACGCGTAGCTGATCTCGGCAAACGGCGAGGTTGTCTTGTTCCTGTTCAGAAGATTCCTCAAGGGCACATAGACGACGAATGCCGACCGGTCCAGAATATCGACCGGCTCTGTGGGAGCCGCACTCAAGGGCCACATGGTGCTGAAGTTGGCGATATAGGCATCCCGACTTTTTGTGTAGAAGTATCCGGCGGCGGCCCGCAATGGCCCGCCGGTGTCCCAGGACACCCTGATCTCGTGGGAATCCACTTCGAAGTCGCCTATGGGGCCGCTTTCAAAAACGCAGCCGGGCAACGGCGGGGTGGCGAACGGGCAACCCGGCAGGAGGTCCTTGTAACCCAGCGTTTTCGAATCCGCCTCCAATGTGCCGTATATGTATTCCACGGCGATCGAATCATTGACGGCCCAGTTGACCGAGCCCCGCGTGAACTGCGCGTTCAGTTGCCGGGCGTATCCTCTCGGGTCGCTGGGGATGACGTCCACCCAGAGTTCGCCGCAGTACAGGCGGTACCACTGGCCGCCATAGCCGAAGCCGGGCCGCCCCGCCGGCCGGACATCCGGATTCCACTGGCCGCAGTTCAGGAAGTGGCTGTCCGCACCCAGTTCGGCGAAGAAGTTCTGGGCCCGGTGTTCCCGGTCGAAGTCGTAGTCGTAATAGGCAAGGTCGATGGTCAGTGCATCACCGGGCGTAATGCGCAAGGCCAGGCTGGCCACCGCGCGCTCGTGCCCGCCCAGCCGGTCATTGGAGCCTTGCTTGAAATCGATGTCCGCGTAGGGGTGCGTATTCTTCCAGGTGCCGTCGAACTCCGAGTAGTCGTAACCCGCAAGTACCGAAACCAGGCCGGGCACAATCGGGCCGGACACCGTGCCGGCGTAGTCATAACGCGAATGATTGCCGGCGACGACCTGCCCCTGCAGGTCCCACTCATCGCCGGGTCTCCTGGGGATGTAGTTGATCGCGCCCATGAAGGCGTTGCGGCCGTAGCGGGCGCTTTGCGGGCCCTTGACCACTTCGACGCGCTCCATGTTGGCGAAGCCGAGGTCGGTCACATAGCTGCGCGGCAGGTATACGCCGTCGAAGAAAACCGACACGTTCTGTTCGCCGGACTGCAATATCGACACCTGGGTGGTGCCGCGCACGACCGGCGTGGTCCCTCCGGAGCCGCCGAAGTCCTCGAAGTTGAATCCGGGCGTGAACAGCGCGATGTCGCGCATGTCCTGGATGCTGCGCTTTTGCAACTCCTCCGCGGTGAACGCGGTGATGGACAGCGGAATATCCTGGATCGCCTCTTCGCGCTTGCGCGCTGTGACCACGATCTCCTCGAGCAGGGCCTCTTGGCCGACGGCGATGTTGACCTGGGCCGGTCCGAACAGGATGGCCGCGGCCATAGCCAGGCAAATCGGAAGTGCTTTGGGAAGTTTGTGCATGAGATTTTCTCCCATTCTCATGAGATTGAACGGTTTGCGGCCGCGATGGTGTTCAGGCGTTGCGCGTTGCGCGCAGGGACCCGAGAAATCCAAGGCCTTTTTTGGAATCGCGCACGGTAAATCCGGCCCTGGCGATTTCTTTACCGAAATGCAAGTCCTGGAATTCGTTGCGCCAGACCTCGTTGTTCCAGCGGTAGTCCCACCAGCGGCGGAAACTGCGATAGGGCGTGGGCGGACGCTGATCGGCCCGAAAATCGCCGGACTGAAACACACCGCCCGGGCGGGTAATCCGGTGCACCTCCTTCACGATCGCCCGTGTGACGGAAGCAGGCACTTCGTGAAACAGGATGTAGGAATACACCAGGTCGAAATGGCCGTCCGGAAAACCGGTGTCTTCGGCCAGGCCCTGGACGAAGTGCACTTCCTTGCCGAGGTCGGCCGCGCGCATGTGCGCGTAGCGGACCATCGGCCCGGAAACGTCAATGCCCCAGACTTCCGCGTCCGGGAACCGGTCCTTGAGCGCAACGGTCAGCCGACCCGGACCGCAGCCCAGGTCGAGAATGCGTTTGAAGCGGCCATCTTCCGGTGGCTCCGCCGTGGAGGCGACCAGCTTCTGCCGCTGGTCCTGTTCGTTGCCCATCCGGAAGTGATTGGTGCCGTAGTGATAAATGTAGCCGGCGAAGGGATCACCCACATATCCGCCCGGCTGGATGTGAATTTCGTGGGAAGCGTATTCCGGAACCTTGAAATCGGGATCCAGCGTCACCGAGCCCGGACCTGCCTTTTCGGCGGCGTCCAGCTCGGCCATGTAGGCCTCGGAGTTGGCGTGGAATTCGTCGGCAACCAGCTTCCAGCAATGCTGCTGACCGGTGATCCAGTAGCGAACGCTGGCGCCCACGATCGGGTCGCCCTCAAGGGCCGCCTGGACCTGCTCCAGCGGAACGTCGCCCTCGGGATCAATGCCCTTCGCCTTGAAAATGGCGTTGGCCCGTTCCTCGGCGGCCCTGCCCAGCGGTCCCTGCGCCCAGGCCCTGAAACCGGTCAGGAACTCGTGCCGGCTCTCCAGGTCCAGGCTGGGCATGCGCTCCTGTATGCCCACGGTGCCGCGCGGCTCGATGTCGAGCGGCAAGGAAGACGGTGCGGCCGTGGACGCGCTCGCCTTGCGCGTGGCCGCCGTGGCCGAAAAGGCCGCGGCCAGGGAACCCAATATCGTGCGTCGATTCATCATGACGGGTCACCTCCCATGCCGGAGCGATTCATCGGACCCTCGGCGCCCGGCCGATCATGGAACCCCCTCGTCGGTTGGCCTTCGAACGAATGGCCCACCGTGATCGAACCGAAAGTCCGCTCGATAAAGCGGTCGCGCTCGGCCCGCCAGGACGCCTCCTCCTCCGCGCTCGGCATGTAACCCTCGATCAGCTCGCGGGTCACCTTCCCATGGTCCTCCAGCAATCGCTCCATGATCTTCACGCGACGGGCCTGCGCCCAGATCTCCGTACTCACCGACACCAGCGCCGTCATCAAATGATCCATCGCCGGATCCTTCATGAACGTCGCACGGTCCGTGTCGGACTTGATGAAATCGGCCGTGTAGCCGGGATTGTCGGTCATTTGAACCCCTCCCATTGCGTCATTCGATTATAGGCCCACTCCATTGCGCGTCCGCGTTCTGCTGTCCCCCTTCCTTCCGGGAGACGCATAAACCCATCCATGGGGCTTGGTTCCGCCATCCATGGCTCACATACTCCCGGAAGGAAGGGGGACAGCAGAACGCTACCGTTGGTGCTAGTCGCAGCGCTGAGCGTATTCCTGTTCGCTCAGTCGCCAGGTGATTTCACCCTCCGGGCCCCGCGCCGAGGCGGACGTGACGCTGCCTGCGCCCTCCAGGTGGGAGAGCAAGCCCTCGACGACGCCGTGGGGCGGGTTTCCGAAGTCTTCGCCCAGTCCCATCCGTTCGTGAATTTGCGCGGCCGTAAGCCCGGCCGGCTTCCCGTAGGCATGAAACAACACGTCCAGGACCGCTTCATTCATGTGCGAAAGGCCGATCCGCGTCAGGTGTCTGATTCTTCCCGCGATGGTCAAGACAATCCTCCTTGGTGGACTGAAGTCGCAAGCTGCGTGCGAGGCCGTTCAGCCGACCCTCGTCGATCGGAGCCGGCCCCTTGAGGGTTTGGCGCGCCCGGAGAGATTCGAACTCCCGACCTTCTGGTTCGTAGCCAGATGCTCTATCCAGGCTAAGCTACGGGCGCGCAGCCGCGGATTATATTAGGCACGCGTGCATGGAGGGCGGGACGCCCTCCCACCCGGGGGCCTATATCAGGCTGCGGGCGTCGGTTTCGGCGCCGGTTCGCGATGTTCCGGGGCGCAGGTAGATTCCTTCCTTGTAGAAGCGCTCCAGCGAGTCCTTCATCGCCGCGAAGTTCGCGTACGGGTTCTCCTGCGGATCGCCGGCCCACAAGTCGCCGGGCAGGCCGTGGCCCTGTTCGTACCAGTCCACGTAGCTGCGCGGCTCGTCCCAGACCAGCATGTTGGCGGACGCGTTGGCGCGATAGCGGCGCAGTTCGGCCAGGTCCAGGTTGGCCTGGAAGCTCACCTTGCCCGAAGTGTCGGCCTCGCCAAGCAGGCGGCCGTCGTAGCCGATGATGCGCGTGTAGCCGCGCAGGAAAGTACCCGGATGCACGGCGTGCGGATCGAAGTACTCGCCGCCCGGGCGCGGCGCGAGGATATAGGCGCCGTTGTCGTGGGCCCGGGTCATGCGGCACTCCTCCCACGGCCGGCGGCCGGCGCCATGCGGATCGGAGGTGCAGTGAATGATCACTTCCGCGCCGCGTTTCGCCAGCATATGCGCCGTTTCCGGCACGGTGTGGTCGAAACACACCATGGCGGCGAGCTTGCCCAGCGGCGTGTCCACCACCGGGAACAGCGCGTCGTAGCCCAGTTCCTCGACCAGCCGCGAGTAGATGCTGCCGGGCGTCGTGTCGGGCAACTGCCCCCAGATGTCGGCGCAATGCAGCTTTCGGTAGTGCAGGATCAGGTCGCCGGAATCGTTGAGGATGAAGGCGGAATTGAACACCCGTTCGGGGAAGCGCGGGTCCTTCTCGAACGTCGAACCGGCCACGTAAACGTGGTTCTTCTGCGCGAATTCGCTCAGGATGTCCGTTTCCGGCCCCGGATAGGTGATCGCGATGCGCTCCAGGGTCTTCGGCGTGCGTTTGCCGAACCCGCCGGAGCCGGTCATGAAGAACTCCGGAAAGCACACCAGCCGGACGTTCGGAACAAATGCGCTGCGGGCGGCCAGGCCGATGGCCTCGTCGAGGTTCTGCCGGAGAATTTCCTCGGGATTGGGCGTGTCCATGTGGATCACGCGAAACTCGTTCTGAACCAGCAGCGCCGAGTACTGGTCCTCGGTCTGCCCGTCGATTCGGTTGGCTTCCGCCTGCGCCGCGATCCGCCGGCCGGCTTCCTCGCGCCATCCGTCGCGGGTCGCCGGCATCTCGCGGGCGGCGGCCTGGTCGGCAGCGGCGGCCTGAACATAGCCCGGCGCGTAGAGCATGCTGCGCATGTACACGGGCTGGTTCATGAACAGCGTGGAGCGCTTGCGGCGCAGGAATTCGATGCTGAAGTCGGGCCTTAGGAAACTCTCGCCCTGGCCGGCTTCCTCCACCGTCTGCTGGTCGTGCAGGTACAGCGCGGAGGCACACGGCAGGCGCACGCTCACGTCGCCGGACAGCTGCGAGTGCGGGGTGGCGACCGCCACGTAGGCGGAACTTTCGTAAGCGCGGGTGCGGCGGGCGCGCAGGCGACTTTCGAAGCCGGCATCGCGACGCTCTCGGCAGGGATTCAGGATCACTTCGGCGCCGTTGTAGGTCAGCACCCGTGCGTAATGCGAATACAGGACGTCCTCGCCGGTGAGAATGCCAAGCCGGCCCAGCGGCGTATCCAGGATCGGCAGTTCGGCAGGCCTGCCCAGCTCGCAGGCGCTGTCGGTGAACCCTTCGATGAAGTCGGGTGTGATCTTCGGAACGCGCAGGGCCGTGTTGCCGTCGGGGTCCACGACGAAACCCACCGTTTGGGGCTCGTCCGAATGGGCCGCCAGCACCGGCACGGCGCCGGCGATGTGGATTCCATGGAAATTCGAAGCCGCGCCTGCCTCGGCGAGCAACTCCCTTTCGGGCCGAAGCTGCTCCCAGTCGGCCTCCCCCAGCGGCAAGAGCAGCAGCGAGCCGCGGATGTCGCCGAATTGCAGGGCGGCAGCCTCGGCCAGGCTGAGCAGCCGAGCGCCGGTGGCATCCGCATGCCACGGTTCCTGGGTAATGATCAACATTTGCTATGCCCCCCGAATGTTGGTGCGTCAGCCGGTCCCCAATCCGGGAATCCGGTGCTCGCCGGTGGCGATGCTGACGTTCTTGGTTTCCATGTAGAAGTCGAAGCTGTAGTCGCCGCCGTCGCGGCCGATCCCGCTGGCCTTCATGCCTCCGAACGGAGAAGGCAGATGGCGCACGTTGTGGGAATTCACCCAAATCATACCGACTTCCAGCGCCTCGGACAGGCGCCGCGCGCGATCCGGATCGGCGGTCCACAGGTACGCGGCCAGCCCGTAGCGGGAATCGTTGGCCTGCGACAGGGCGTCGGCTTCGTCGGCAAACGGGATGGCGGTCAGTACGGGGCCGAAAATCTCTTCCTGCGCGATCCGCATGTCGTTGCGCGCGCCGGTAAACAGTGTGGGCTGCACGTAGTGACCCGGCCAGGGCAGATCCGCACGCTCGCCTCCGGCGGAAATGGACGCGCCCTCGTCCCGGGCGATCTCGAAGTACGAACTGACCTTCTGTAGGTGATCCGGGTGGATCAGAGGGCCGACCTCGGTATCCGGGTCCAGCGGGTGGCCGACCCGGATGGCCCGCGCCCTCCCGGCGACGCGCTCCACGAACTCGTCGTGAATCGACTGCTGCACAAGGAGGCGGCTGGAGGACGTGCAGCGCTCGCCGTTGAGGCTGTAGATCATGAAAACCACGGCATCCAGCGCCCGATCCAGGTTGGCGTCGTCGAACACGATGACGGGGTTCTTGCCGCCCAGCTCGAAATGCACCCGCTTCAGGGTGGGCGCGCCCTGGGCCATGATGCGCGCGCCGGTAGCCGACTCGCCCACAAAGGCGATGGCCCGGATGGCATCATGCTGGGTCAGGGCCCTGCCCGCTTCCTCTCCGATGCCCTGCACCGTATTGAGGACGCCCGGTGGCAGTCCCGCCTCGTTGCATATTTCCGCGAGCAGTTGCGCGCTGAGCGGGCTCCATTCGGCCGGCTTGTGCACGACCGTGCAACCGGCCGCCAGGGCCGGCGCGATCTTCCAGGTGGACAGCATGAAGGGCGTGTTCCAGGGCGTGATCACGCCCACCGGACCGATCGGCTGGCGCATCGTGTAGTTGTCGTGTTCGGCGGCCGGCAGCGACGCACCGCGGCGCGCGTCCGGGGCCCGGTCCGCGAAAAACCGGAAATTGACGGCTGCGCGCGCCGCGGCCTTCGCGGTGAAGCGCAGCGCCTGGCCGGTGTCCATGGACTCGACCAGTGCGATCTCGTCGGCGCGCGCTTCGATCGCGTCGGCAATTCCGTGCAGCAACCCGGCGCGGCGTTCGCCGGACACGGCGGACCAGCCGGGGAACGCATCGCGGGCGGCGGCGCAGGCCGCGTCGATGTCCGCCGCGCTCCCGGCGGCGACGCGATTGATCAGCGCGCCGTCGGCGGGGCAATGATTGGAGAACGTCTCACCGGATTCGCCCACGCAAACCCGGCCGCCGATGAAATGACCCTGTACGCCGGCGGCGAATCGCTCCATGTACGGGCGGGCGTGTCTCAGGTTTTCTTCCAGTGTCGGGGGCACTTGCCACTTTCCCTGTTCAGCCGTGGGCCGGATATTATCCGCCCCGGAAAGGATCGCGCGCCAGCATGGTCACGTTTTTCTGCCAGCCGCGCGGCAGCATGCGGCCCCTGAGCGCGCGCTTGCCCAGGTAGCTCTCCAGCGTTTTCCCGCGCAGCGTCATCCTGCGTTCCCCGCAGTGCACGATCAGACGGTCGCGCGGGCCGACAATCGTCACCGCGGCCAGCCGTTCACCGTTCTTGAGTCCGATCAGCAACACCCCGCGGCCGGACGCCGACTCCGGCAGTTCGTCAACGCCGAACAGCAGCAAGCGCCCGTCGCCGGACACCGCGGCAACGCGGCACGGTGAATCGGGCACCGGAACCGGCAGCAGCGGCTCGGACTCCTCGGCCAGGTTCAGAAACGCCTTGCCGGCGCGCGAACGCGAAAACAGCTTCACGGTCGATGCGACGAACCCGTGTCCGCGGGTCCCGCATACCAGCCATCGCGACCCCGGATCGCCGCCCAGCAAACCTCTCCAGCGCTCTCCGTCCGCCACGTTGAAGCGGCTGGACAGCGGTTCGCCGTGCGTGCGCGCCGAGGGCAGGCTGTGCGCCGGTAGCGTGTAGACGCGCCCTTCGCTGCTGAGAAACACGACCTGCTGATTCGACTTGCACTGCAGATCGCAGAGCAGTTCGTCTCCGGGACGGAAACTCAGGGCCGCGCTGTCCAGTTCATGTCCCTTGCCGGCGCGGGCGAAGCCGTGGCGCGACAGCACGACGGTCAGCGGCTCGGCCGGCGTCACGTCCTCCTCCTGGTATGCCGCCGCCGGCGCGGCGTCGTCCACGATCCGCGTCCGGCGGTCGTCGCCATGCTCCTCGGCCAGTTCGCGGAATTCCGCGATCATGAGCCTGTCGAACTTCGTCTTTTCCGCCAGCGTCGCTCGCAGCACCTCGCGCTCGGCCTCCAGTTCGTCCTGCTCCGCCAGCAGCTTCTCTTCTTCGATGCGGGCCAGGTTGCGCAGCCGGATGTTGAGGATGCCCTCGGCCTGCTCGCCGCTCAGCTTGAACCGTTCCATTAGCCGCGCCCTGGGATCCTCCTCGTTACGCACGATGGCGATGACCTCGTCCAGGTTGAGGTAGGCGATCATCAGGCCTTCCAGGACGTGCAGGCGCATCGACACCCGGTCTTCGCGATGCTTCAATCGGCGGCGAAGCGTGGCGCGGCGGAACCTCAGCCATTCCACCAGCATGCCGCGCAGGTCGCGGACCCGCGGGCGGCCGTCCTCGCCGATGACGTTCAGGTTCACCCGCAGTGACCGCTCCAGGTCGGTGGTGGCGAACAGGTGCGCCATCAGCGCGTTGACGTCCACGCGCGCCGAACGGGGCACCAGCACCAGGCGCACCGGGTTCTCATGGTCGCTCTCGTCGCGCAGGTTCTCGAGCGTGGGCAGGCGCTTGGCCTGCATCTGTCTGGCAATCTGTTCCAGCACGCGGCTTCCGGATACCTGCCACGGCAATTCGTGGATCACGACGGCGTCCTGTTCGCGCTTCCACGATGCGCGAACCCGGAACACGCCCTGCCCCTTCCTGTAGATTTCACGAATCTCGGCCGCCGGCGTGATCAGTTCCCCTCCGGTCGGGAAATCGGGCCCCGGGATCAGGCCGGCGAGCGTGTCGTAATGCAAATTCGGCCGCGCGGCGATGCTCTCCAGAGCCGCGGCCAGTTCGCGAAGGTTGTGTGGAGGAATATCCGTTGACATGCCGACCGCAATGCCGGTCGACCCGTTGATCAGCACATTGGGCAGTTGCGCAGGCAGGAGTTCGGGCTCCTTGAGCGTGCCGTCGAAGTTGTCGGTCCAGTCCACCGTGCCCTGCCCCAGCTCCGCCAGCAGCGTTTGCGCGTAGGCGGTGAGGCGCGCCTCGGTGTAGCGCATGGCCGCGAAGGACTTGGGATCGTCAACCGCGCCGAAATTGCCGTGACCGTCCACCAGCGGATGGCGATAGGCGAACGGCTGTGCCAGGTGCACCATCGCTTCGTAGCAGGCCGAATCGCCGTGCGGATGAAACTTGCCGATCACGTCGCCGATCGTGCGGGCGCTCTTGCGCGGCTTGGCGGTGGCCGCCAGCCCCAGTTCGCTCATCGCATAGACGATGCGCCGCTGCACCGGCTTGAGGCCGTCGGCCAGGTGCGGCAGCGCCCGGTCCAGGATCACGTACATGGAGTAGTCCAGGTACGCCTGCTCCGCGTATTCCGCCAGCGGCCGCGTTTCCGCGTTGTCGCGCGGCACCAGCGTCAGTTGCGGCCCGGCCATCAGTTCGCGGCGAGGTCGCCCTTGTCTTCCAGCCAGGCCCGGCGGTCCGCGGCGCGCTTCTTCGCCAGCAGCATGTCGAGCACCCTGAACGCATCGTCGGCTTCGTCCATTTCGAGCCGGATCAGTCGGCGGGTGTCCGGCTCCATGGCGGTCTCGCGCAACTGCTTCGCGCTCATCTCGCCCAAGCCCTTGAAGCGGGTCACGGAAACCTTGCGTTTGGCAAAGCGGCGCGCCAATGATTCGCGCTCCTCTTCGGTGAGCGCATAGTGAGTTTCCTTGCCCACGTCCAGCCGGTAGAGCGGCGGCATGACCACGTGCACGTGACCTCCGCGCACCAGCGCAGGAAAATGCCGGGCGAACAGGGCGCAGATCAGCGTGGCGATGTGCCGTCCGTCCGAGTCGGCGTCGGCCAGTATGCATACCCGGTGGTAACGCAGATTGCTCAGGTCCGTATCGCCCGCCTGTATCCCCAGCGCAAGGGCGATATCATGCACCTCCTGGGACGAGTCGAGGTCCGCCGAATCCACTTCCCAGGTGTTCAGGATCTTGCCGCGAAGAGGCAGAATGGCCTGATATTCACGGCGACGCGCCTGGCGGGCCGAGCCCCCGGCCGAATCGCCCTCGACCAGGAAAATCTCGCACTCGTCCGGCGCCGTGCTGGTGCAGTCGGCCAGCTTGCCCGGCAGCGCCGGTCCCGACACCGGGGTGCGCCGCGGGGTCTTGCGGGCGGCCCTGAGCCGCCGCTGGGCGGCCGCGATCGCCTGTTTCGCGATCCGCTCGCCCAGTTCGGAGTGCTGGTTGAGCCACAGCGCCATGCCGCCGCGCACCGCCTCGGCCACGAAACCGGCGCAGTCCCGCGACGCCAGCGACTCCTTCATCTGCCCGGAGAACTGCGGCTCCGCGAGCTTCACCGAGAGCACGAAGTTCACCCCGTCCCAAACGTCCGGCGGCGAAATCTTCACGTCGCGCGGCAACAGCTTGTGAAATTCGCAGAATTCGCGCAAGCCCTCGGTCAGACCGGTTCGAAGCCCGTTGACATGCGTGCCGTGGCGCGGCGTCGGCACCAGGTTGACGTAGCTCTCCTCGACCCGCTTGGAGCCGTCTTCGGCCCACTGCACGACGCAATCGAGCGTTCGCTCCTCGTCATCGAGCTGGGAAAACCGCAACGGCTCGTCCGGCAGCCGTTCGCCTTCGCCATGTTCTTCCTGGAGATACTGGACCAGACCGTCCTCGTAGCGCCACTTCTCCTCCGCGCCATCCGACTCCGTGGTCAGCGATACGGTCAGCCCCGGACACAGCAGCGCCTTGGCGCGCAATACCCGTTTGAGCGACGGCAGGTGAAAACTGGCTTTCGAGAAGTACTGGGGATCCGGCCAGAACCGGATCCAGGTGCCGGTATTCGCTTTCGCGACGGTGCCCACGGCCTCCAGCGCGCGCTGGGGCTCCCCGCCGGCGAATTCCATGTGCCACTCGCTACCGTCGCGCCGCACACGCACCTTGAGACGCGTGGACAGGGCGTTGACCACCGATACGCCCACGCCGTGCAGCCCGCCGGAATAGCGGTACTGACGGCGCGAGAACTTTGCCCCGGCGTGCAGGCGCGTCAGGATCAGCTCCACGCCCGTCAGGCCGGTTTCCTCGTGGACGTCCACCGGCATTCCGCGGCCGTTGTCCTCCACGGCCAGCGAACCGTCGCCGTACAGCGTCACATCGATGCGATCGCATTTTTTGCGGTCGGCCAGCGCCTCGTCGACGCTGTTGTCGATCACCTCGTGGGCCAGGTAGTTGGGGCGCGCCGTATCGGTGAACATCCCCGGCCGGCGGCGGACAGGGTCAAGGCCGCTGAGGACTTCAATGTCGTCAGCGCGATAGGCGGCCTTCATGTCAGTGCCGTAACCCGGGAACTATCCGCTAATTCAGGCCCTATCGTCTCCGGTGTGCTATCCCGACGCCGCCCGGATCATGCAAGATCGTAGCGATCGAGATTCATCACCTTGCCCCAGGCAGCCACGAAGTCGCTTACGAACTTCTCCTCGGCGTCATCGCAGCCATAGACTTCCGCGATGGCCCGGAGCTCCGAGTTCGAACCGAAGACGAGATCCACCCGGGTGCCGGTCCACCTGACGTCCCCGGTCGTGCGGTCGCGTGCCTCGAAAACGTCTTCCGATGCGGAGGACGCCTGCCACTCGGTGCTCATGTCGAGCAGATTCACGAAGAAGTCGTTGGACAGGGTCCCGGGACGGTCCGTGAGCACGCCATGCGCCGACTGCCCGGCATTCGCATTCAATGCGCGCATGCCGCCGACCAGCGCCGTCATCTCGGGAGCGGTCAGCGTCAGCATGTAGGCCCGTTCCACCAGCAGCTCTTCCGCCGATGCCTGATGGTCGCCCTGAAGATAGTTGCGGAATCCGTCCGCGGTGGGTTCGAGTACGGCGAAGGACTCCGCGTCGGTCCACTCCTCGGACGCGTCCGTACGCCCGGGTGAGAACGGAACATCAACATCGTGTCCGGCGTTCCTCGCCGCCTGTTCGACAGCGGCACACCCCGCCAGCACGATCAGGTCGGCAATTGAGACCCGTTTCCCGCCGCCTTGCGAGTCGTTGAACTCCGCCTGGACCTGCTCCAGGATCTGCAACACGCTCGCCAGCGCGGCCGGGTCGTTCACTTCCCAGTCCCTTTGCGGCGCAAGGCGCACGCGCGCTCCGTTCGCGCCTCCACGCTTGTCGGTGCCGCGGAACGTTGCCGCGGAGGCCCAGGCCGTCGAGACCAGCTGGGAAACGGACAAGCCCGTGGCCAGAACCCTGGCTTTCAGGTCGGCAACGTCCTGCTCCCCGATCAACTCATGATCGACTTCGGGCACCGGGTCCTGCCACAACTGCGGCTCGGTGGGCGCCAGCGGTCCTAGATACCGGCTGACGGGCCCCATGTCGCGGTGCAGCAACTTGAACCAGGCCTTGGCGAAGGCGTCCGCAAGATCATCCGGGTTCTCGAGGAAGCGCTTTGAAATCGGCGCGTAGTCCGGGTCCATCCTCAGCGAGAGATCCGTCGTGAGCATCATCGGAGCGTGCTTTTTCGAAGGATCGTGCGCATCCGGCACGGTGGCCACCTCGGAAGCGTTCTCGGGCTCGTACTGCGACGCGCCGGCCGGGCTCTTCGTCAACTGCCACTCGTGCTGGTGCAGGTTCTCCATGAAGTTGTTGTCCCACTTCACGGGATTCTCGGTCCACGCGCCTTCCAGGCCGCTGGTGATCGTGTCGCTGCCCTTCCCGCTGCCGAAGCTGCTCGTCCAGCCGAGGCCCTGCTCGTCGATGCCGGCGCCTTCCGGTTCGGCGCCCACGTGGCTGTCGGGGGCCGCGCCATGCGCTTTTCCGAAGGTGTGTCCGCCCGCGATCAGCGCGATCGTCTCCTCGTCGTTCATCGCCATGCGCTTGAACGTCGTTCGAATGTACCGGGCGGCCTCGCGCGGGTCCGGGTTTCCGCCGGGCCCTTCCGGGTTCACGTAGATCAGGCCCATGTGGTCGGCGCCCAGGCGCTCCTCGAGCTCCCCGTCTTCGCTGTGGCGTTCGTCGGCAAGCCAATCCTTCTCGGCGCCCCAGTCGGTCTCGTCGGCCTCCCAGACGTCCGGGCGCCCGAAGGCGAAACCAAAGGTCTTGAAGCCCATCGACTCCAGTGCGCAGTTGCCGGCGAACAGCAGCAGGTCGGCCCACGAGATCCTGTTGCCGTACTTCTGCTTGACCGGCCACAGCAGGCGGCGGGCCTTGTCCAGGTTCGCGTTGTCGGGCCAGCTGCCCAGCGGCGCGAAGCGCTGGTGTCCGTCGCCTCCGCCACCCCGGCCGTCGCTGATGCGGTAGGTGCCGGCGGCATGCCAGGTCATCCGGATGAAGAGCGGTCCATAGTGGCCGTAGTCCGCCGGCCACCAGTCCTGCGAGGTGGTCATCACTTCCTCGATGTCCTGCTTCAGCGCATCCACGTCAAGGGTCTTGACCGCCTCGGCGTAACTGAACCCCGCGTCCATCGGATCCGACGCGGCAGAGTTTTCTCGAAGTACCTTCAGGTTTAGCTGATTCGGCCACCAGTCCTGGTTCGTTGTCATCTCATCTTTCCTGTAACAGTTTTTCGGGGTTGGCGCGTCCTTCCGAAAGCGTGACGCGCACTCGATATTCTAGCCTCAATCGTGCGCCTTTTGCTCCGGGTGCGCCCCTGCCCGGGCACTTGTTGATGTTCGTGCGAAGAAGTACCCTCGCCGGCTCGCATCCGAACGATTTCAGACGAGAAGAGGAGAAGATTTTCATGGCTGTGCATTACATTCCGGAGGGTTACGGTTCGGTAACGCCGTACATGGTCGTCGAAGACGTTGACCGACTCGTGGACTTCCTCACGGCGGCATTCGGCGCCGAAGAAAAGGAGCGGGTCCCAAACCAGGACGGCAAGACGGGGCACGCGGAGGTCCTCATCGGCGACTCCTACGTCATGATGGGCCGCGCCCAGGACGAATTCCCGCCCCTGCCGTGCATGCTCTACATTTATGTGCCGGACACCGACACCGGCTACGCTCAGGCGCTGGCCGCCGGCGCAACTTCGGTACAGGAGCCGCAGGACATGTTCTACGGCGACCGCAACGCCATCGTTACGGACCCGACCGGCAACACCTGGTGCATCGCAACGCACCAGGAAACCCTGTCCCCGGAAGAACTGGCCAAGCGGGCCGAGGAAAACATGCGCTAAAGCCGCCGCCTTAGCCCCTTTGTGTGCCTTCCTCTCGAGGGAGCGTTGGAGCAGGGACAGCGAGAATCGAGCCAGGATGGCGACTCCCACGAGAGGAAGGCACACACAGGGGCGAAATCGAAGTGCAGTCGCCCCCGCGAGGCTACAATGCGGCCATGGAGGACTTGCCTGAATGACTGACGAGAAAGCGAACGATGGCGTTGAAGGCCTCGAGCAGGCGCTCAAGGATCTGGAGCAGATCGTCGTCAACCTGGAAAAGGGCGACCTGCCGCTGGCCGAGGCGATCAGGCAGTTCGAGCGCGGCGTGGAGCTGACGCGCCGTTGCCAGGCCGTGCTCAAGGAGGCGGAACAGAAGGTCCAGGTGCTGAGCGATGGGATGCTGGAGGACGTCGACCCGCTGACGCTCAGGAAATCGGATGGCGAAAACGGCAGCGGCGGATCACTCCCCCTTTAGGGCCTGTCAGCCCTGATCCGCCGCGACCGACTCGACCGCTTCCATCACCCTGAGCAGGTTGCCGCCCCAGAGTTTGGCGATCTGCTCCTCGGAGTAACCGCGCCGCACCAGTTCCACCGTAACGTTCAGGGTTTCGCCGGCGTTGTCCCAGCCCTCGATGCCCCCGCCGCCGTTGAAGTCGGACGAAATCCCCACGTGGTCGATCCCGATCAGCCCGACCGCGTAGTCGATGTGATCGGCCAGGTGCTTCACCGACGCCCGGGGCGGCATGCGGGTAATCTCACTCAGGCGTGAGTAGTAGTTCTCTCGCTGTTCGGGGGACATGCGGGCGAAATCGCCGGCATTCCTCAGACTCATGTCCCGGTACAGCGCGCCCATGGCGGCGATTTTTTCCGGCGGAGTCTCGCGCAGATAGGAATCGAATGCCACGATCTGCACCACGCCGCCGTTGTCCCGCATCGCCAGAAGCGCTTCGTCGCTCAGGTTGCGCGCATGCGCGAAGGCGCCCTTGGTAGCCGAGTGCGAGGCGATCACCGGCGCCCCGGACGCTTCGATCGCATCCATGGTCGTGGCTTCCGAGGCATGGGATATGTCCACCATGATCCCCAATTCGTTGGCGCGACGGATCACCGCGCGGCCGAACTCGCTCAGCCCGCCATGTTCCGCCCTGGGCTCGCCCAGCGCCACGTTGGGGACGGCGGAATCGCCGATGTCGTTGTGGCCGTTGTGCACCAGTCCCAGGTAGCGGGCGCCGGCCGCGAAATGGACGTCGAGCAGGTTCACGTGGCGGCCTATGGAAAAGCCGTTCTCGATACCGATCAGCGCCACGCGCCGGCCTTCAGCGTGTATGCGGCGCACATCGGCGGCGGTAAGCGCCAGTCCGATCCGGTCGGAATAGTCGACGTCCGTCATCTTGCGGATGGCCGCGTACTTGACGAAGGCGTCGGCGATCGCGCGCGCATAGCCGGACTCGCTGCGTTCGCGCTGCATCACGAAAACGATGAAGAACGCCGCATCCAGTCCGCCCTGCTCCATGCCCGGCAGGTCCACCTGCTGGCCGGGAGGCTTCGCCCGCACCGGATCGTACGCCTCCGTGCCGAAGTCCGGCGGGATGTCCACGTGGGTATCGATGGCGATCACCCGATCGTGGATGGCCCGAGAGCGTTCCAGAAGGTCCGCCTCGGTGTCCGCGCCGGCTGCGCCTGCAAATAATCCTGCCATCAATATCGCTCCGGTCCACCCGCCTCTTTGCTTCATGGCCTGCGCCCCTTTCCCGCGCCGGAAACGGCCAAAAGAATACAGCAATGAGGGCGCAAAGCCTTGGTGTACTATTACTCGCTGTTCTGATGCATTGTTTTCTACTCGGGGGAACAAACAATGAAACGCATTTCAGTCCTCTCCTTTGCCCTTTCCCTGCCGCTGGTCGGCATACTTGCAACGGCTCCGGCCACCGCCCAGGAGGACGCAGCGGAGGCTGCCTCCGGCGCGATTGACGAAATCGTGGTGCTGGGAACGCGCCGCCGCGAAGGCAGGTCGGCGACAGCTTCGCTGGTGCCGGTCGATTACATCGGCGGAGACGATCTCGGCAGTCAGGGACCGACCGACATGGACGCTCTGCTCGCGGCCGTCGTGCCTTCCTACAACGTTGATCAGCAGGCCATTAACGACGCGGCCACGCTGATCCGGCCGGCGCGGCTTCGCGGGCTGCCTCCGGATTCAACCCTCGCGCTGGTCAATCGCAAGCGACGCCATCGCGCCGCGGTCATCACCTTTCTCGGCAACGGCGTGGCCGACGGCTCGCAGGGTCCCGATCTTTCCTCCATCCCGGCCATCGCGGTCAAGAGCGTTGAAGTCCTGCGCGACGGAGCGGCCTCGCAATACGGTTCGGACGCCATCGCGGGCGTGATCAACTTCACGCTCAGGGACGAGGCCGAGGGAAGCACGATCACCGCCAAATACGGCACCTATTTTGAAGGCGATGGCGACGCCCTGAACGTCGCGGCCAACTTCGGCCTTCCGCTCACCTCCAACGGATTCGCAAATTTCAGCTTCGAGTACAAGCAGTCCGACCCCACCGATCGCTCGGTGCAGCGCAGCGACGCCCAGGGCCTGGTGGACGCGGGCAACCCGTACATCCCGGACCCGAACTATCCGCACGTGTTCCACCCCAACGTCATGGTGTGGGGCGCGCCGGAATTCGAGTACGACTACAAGATGTTCGCCAATCTCGGGCTCGATCTCGGTGGCGGGCGCGAAGCCTACGCATTCGGAAACTTCGCCAAGCGCAAGATGGAAGGCGGGTTCTACTTCCGTAATCCGCACACCCGCAGCGGCGTCTTCGCCGGTCCCGATGTCACGATTGACGGCGTAGAGTACAAGACCGTGAAGGTCGCCGACCTGTCCCCCGGAGGGATTCTGGACGACCACGCATGCCCGCCCATTCGCATAATGAACAATGTGGCCAATCCCGACGACATTGCCGCGGTTGAGGCCGACCCCAATTGCTTCTCCTTCATTTCGGCGTTTCCCGGCGGCTTCGTTCCGAGGTTCGGTGGCATTCTGACCGACTATTCCGCGGCGTTCGGGGTTCGCGGCGACTTGATCGGCGACTGGTCGTTCGACGCCAGCGCCGTGTTCGGCGTGAACGATGTCGATTTCACGATGCGCCACACCATCAACCCGCAACTGCTGGCCAAGCTGCCGCACGGCCAGCGAACGGAAATCCCGATCAATTACTTCCCCGGCTCCTATACGCAAACCGACTACACGGTGAACTTCGACGTGACCAGGGACATGACGATCGGCGATCTGCCCGCGCATATCGCGATGGGCGTCGAACACCGCCGGGAGAAATTCAAGGTGGAAAGCGGCGATGAGAACTCCTGGTTCCTCGATGACAGTCCCGGGGGGCTGGCCCAGCAGGGCTTCGGAATCGGCTCCAACGGATTCACCGGGTTCGGGCCGAGGCTGGCAGGAGAGTTCGGCCGCAACAGCTACGCAGCCTACGGGGACGTGGAAATCGAAGTAACCGACACCTTCACCTTCCAGGTGGCCGGCCGCTACGAGGACCATGCCGATATCGGCAACACCTTCGACGGCAAGGTGGCGGGGCGTTTCGATATCAGCGAAACCGTGGCTCTGCGCGCTGCGGCCAGCACCGGGTTCCGCGCGCCGACGGTGGGCCAGGCGAACATCCTGAACGTGACCACGGCATTCACCGGCGGCATGCTCGCCGATGAGGCCACGTTGCCGCCCACCCACCCGGCGGCCGCCATCGTGGGCGCCCAGCCGCTCACGCCGGAAGAAGCCGTGAACCTCACCGTGGGCGCGGTCATCCAGTTGGACGCGCTCGACATCACGGTGGACTATTTCAACATCGAGGTCCAGGACAGGATCGCAAGAAGCTCCGAGAAAAACCTCTCGCGGGAAAACATTCAACAGCTGCTGGCCGCAGGCGTGGCCGATGCCCAAGCCTTTACCGCGGTGCGGTTCTACACCAACAACTTCACCACCACCACCCAGGGCATCGACCTGGTCGCCACCTATCCGCTGGACTTCGGCATGGGCGAGACCAATCTGAGCCTGGCGGCCAACTGGACCGACACCAAGGTGGACGAGCGCGACCCGGACGTGATCAACGACAAGCGGGTCACCCAGCTGGAGGGGAACACGCCCTCCAATCGCTTTACGCTTTCCTTCAGTCATTCACAGGACCGCTGGGACCTGCTGGCCCGCGTGCGCTACTACGGCGGCTACGAAGAGTTCACGCTCGATGACGGCAGCAACTACTTCGACGTGGACGCGAGCACCGTCGTGGACGTCGAGGTCGGCTACCAGTTCAATGACGCCGTGCGTTTGATCGTTGGCGCCGAAAACATACTCGACGAGTATCCCGAGGAACGGTCCAATACTTCCGGACTCATCTGGCCGGACACCTCGCCCTTCGGGTACAACGGCGGTTACTACTACCTGAGAGCCGTCTGGGACTTCTAGGCCCCGGGGCGGTCCGTAACGCTCACGGGCGCGCGTGAAATCGCGCCCGTGAGCGTTACATCTATACGACGATCACGCGGTCGCCAATATCGTTGATCTGAACGCCGCCGTCGGCGGTGATCAGCGTCAGGTCCTCCAGGTGGGCGGAACCGCCCAGGCCCACGTTGCGCACCGGGCAGTCCACGCTGATGATCATGTTTTCGGCCAGCACCACGTCCTCCTTGACGTAGAAGGGGCTGTCGGCGCGCCCCGGATCGTCGGTGTGCATCAGGCCCACGCTGTGCGGCGTGAACGCCACGTCGAGGTCGTAGCCGGCCTTCCTGATCGCCTCCATCCCGATGGGGCGGATCTCCGAATAGCGCAGACCGGGCCGCAGCGCTTCCATGATCGCGTCCCAGCCGAGCGCGATGGCGTCGGTGGCGCGCTTCATCGAGCGCGCAGGTTCGCCAAGGAACACCGTTCGGCCGTAGTCCCCGTGATAGTGAAAGCCGTGGCTGACGCAGTCGATCTGAAACGCCTGCCCTTCCCGGAACTCGCCGTCGCCGGTCTCCGCTCCGATCGTGTCCACCTGCATGAAAACGCCGAGATTGCCGCGCCTTGCCGCCTCGGAAAAGAACGCGGCCCGAAGTTCCTGGTAGGTGGCGCCGGCGCGCGCGGCGCGGGCCGCCACAAGAGCGGCCTCGGCGTTCGCCTGGGCCGAGAAGGTCATCAATTCGATCTCGCCCGGCGACTTGATCGCGCGGATCCGGCGCAAGGCCCGGTCGGCATACACAGGAACGGCGTCCAGGCCCGCGGTTTCGAATATCGCGTTCACGACCAGGTGGTCCACGCCGATCCGGCCGCGGTCCAGGCCCATGCCCTTTACGGCATTGACCAGCGCCCACCGCGCATCCGCGCTTAGCTTCTGTTCCGACAAGGCAGCGTGCAATGTGCCGCGGCGGTGCACTTCAATCTCCCGCAGATCCACCTCGCCCTTGTCCTCGAAGATGTAGGCCGGATTGGCCGGCGGCTCACCGTCCCTGGCGGCGGCATTGCCGTCGTCCTGCAGGCGCCTGTCCCACCCGGAAAAAAGCCAGGTCTGCAGCGGAAAGTCGAAATAACCGTCCGCATAGGTGTAGTAGTAGATGAACTGGGCCATCACGAGGCCGGGGGCCTGGCGCTGGTCCTTCGAAAGCAGCGCGTACGCGGGCGCCGGGTAGCCCATTTTGGCCAACGACCCCCAGTGGCCCGTCAGATGGAAGACATTGATCGGTTCCGCCAGCACCAGGCCGTCCAGCTGCTCTTCCTCCATGACCCGGTAGGCCTGTTCCAGGTTCATCAGCGGCCCGACGCGGACACGCTTTACGCGCTCTGCAAGATTGTTTGGCGTAAGTTCCGTCGCTCCAGTTGGGGCTGGAACCGCGAGCGCCGCAGCAGCACCGGCAGCTCCCGCCGCCCCGATCCCTGTCTTCAGCACATCGCGCCGCGTAATCATGATCTTCCCCAATCGCCCCCGGTCGACAGACATCAGAGTGTCATTTCTTCGCTGAACATATCACAGCCGCCGAGGCGCTCGCGACGAGGGCGGGACGTCCTCTCTCCCGGCGCGAATACTTGACATCGGCTGCCTGCTCATGTTCTCCTTTCGCCGTGTTTGGCTACCGCACGACTCGTTTTGAGTAGCGACGACATCCCACTACCCGCCCTTCTGGGCATCTTCTTTCTGTTGCTGGCCCTGTCGGCCTTTTTCTCCGGCACCGAGACCGCGCTCATGCGGGTCAATCGGTACAAGCTCAGGCATCGCGCGCGCGAGGGGCATCGCGGCGCGCAACTCGCGGAACGGCTGTTGAGCCGGCCCGACCGGCTGCTCGGGCTGATCCTGTTCGGCAACAACCTCGTGAACTTCTTTGCCGCGTTCATCTGGACGGTGCTCGCACTGCGAGTGGGCGGCATGATGGGCGCGGTGGCGGGCACCATACTGCTGACGTTGATCGTCCTGATCGTCGCCGAGATCACGCCCAAGACATGGGCGGCGGCGCGCCCGGAAAAACTGGCGCTCATCGCCAGCCGCATCTACTACCCGTTGCAGCGGCTGTTGGGGCCGGTCGTCTGGTCCGTCAACCTGATCGCAGGGTTCCTGGTGCGCCTGACCGGCGTGCGTCCGGACAGGGACGAAGGGCAGGACCTCACCGTGGCGGAACTCCGCACGCTGGTCACCGAGTCGGGAGGCCGCATTCCCAACCGGCGCCGGCAGATGCTGCTGGCGGTGCTGGAACTCGAAGCGCTGACCATCGAGGACATCATGACGCCGCGCGGCGAGATCGAGGGCATCGACCTGAAGGAGGAATGGCCGGAGGTCGTGCGACAGCTTCGGGCCAGCAGCCACTCCGTGCTCCCCTGCTACCGCGGGCACCTCGACAGCGTGGCGGGCATGCTGCATGTGCGCAAGCTGTTTCAGGCCAACGGCTCCAATGGCCTGAATCGACGCCGTCTCGAAGAGTTCCTCGAAACGCCGCACTACGTGTTCGAGCACACCTCGCTTACCCGCATGTTCTCCGACTTTCGCCGCGGCGGCGGCGCAACCTCCCTTGTCGTCGACGAGTATGGCGACATCCAGGGCCTGGTAAGCGTGCAGGACCTGCTGCACGAGATTTCCGGCGGCCTTATCGGCGACAGTTCGCAGGAAGCGGAGGAGGACGAGGTCCAGCCCGACGGCAACGGTGGCTGGCTGGTGGACGCCGCCGCCAACATACGGCTGCTGAACCGCCGCATGAGCTGGCGCCTGCCGACCTACGGCCCGAAGACACTCAACGGCCTGATACTGGACAAATTGGGTAATATTCCGCAACAGGGACAGTGTCTGGAACTGGGCGGTTTCCCGATGGAAGTGCTGGAAACGTCCGAGAACGCCGTGGACCGCGTGCGCGTCATGCAGGCCAAGGCGCCGGCCGAACCCCCGACATCCGCAACCCAAACCGGAATCTAGAAATGCTCGCCATCCTGTCTCCCGCCAAGTCACTGGATTTTGAGTCGCGTCTCCCCCGCGGCCGACACACCGTCCCCGATTTTCTCGAAGATTCCGCGAACCTGGTGGAGCGCCTGCGCGAGTTCGAGGCGCCCGAGCTCTCGCGGATGATGGGCATCAGCGACAATCTGGCGAAATTGAACGTGGACCGCTACTCGGCCTGGAAAGAGCCCTTCAGCCGCAGGAACGCCCGCCCGGCGGTCCTGGCCTTCAACGGCGACGCCTATCAGGGCCTGCGCGCCTGGGAGTTTTCGGGGCGCGACCTTGGCTGGGCGCAGCGGCACCTGCGCATTCTTTCCGGGTTGCACGGGGTCCTGCGGCCGCTGGACCTGATTCAGCCGTACCGCCTCGAGATGTCCACGCCGTTGAGTACGGCGTCCGGGTCCAGCCTCTACGACTTCTGGGGCGACCGCCTGACCGAATCCGTCCGCGAGGCGGTGGAGGCCAGCGGCACGCCGGTGCTGGTCAACCTGGCGTCCAAGGAGTACTTCAGCGCGCTGGACCTTTCGAACGTGGGCAGACGGGTCATCACTCCGCGCTTTCTGGACTTCCGCGGCGGCAAGTACCGATTCGTGAGTTTCCTCGGAAAACGCGCGCGCGGCATGATGGCGCGCTTCATCATCGAACGTCGCATGCGCTTCGCCAAGGGCCTGCTGGAATTCTCCGAGGCTGGCTACCGCTACGATCCCGAGCGCTCCACTCGCGATCAGCCCACCTTCATCCGCGACCCTCTCTAGAACCCGTCATCCGGTGGTTTGCGTCGATGTCGATCACGACATCCGCATAGGCCGGCATCGTCTCCAGCATGTGGCGCGTCAGGCGCTCGTAGTGCCGAATGAAGCGCGGTAGCCCTGACGCCGACAGGCCCGACGACCCTTCGGACTCCGCGGGGGCATCCTGCAGGCGCTCGCGCAGCTTGCGCTCCTGCAGAGCGCGCCACTCGAAGACGCTGTCGAACGACGGAACACGCAACATGATCAGCATGTCCAGGCGCGCGAACAGTTCCGCGTAGTCCGTGCGCAGGCGCTCGTTGACCCCCGTCCTCCAGACCGCATCACCGTCCTCCGCCGCTTCCACCTCGTTGACGGGATCGCCAAGCGCTTCCGATGATTGCGGCCGCGCCCCCACGCACCAGCCCTCGAACAGCACGACATCCACCGGCGCATCCACTCTCCGCCAGTCCCGCTCGGGCGACCGGTCGTCGGTCGCCTTGTCGAATGCCGGCACGTCGATCTTCCGGGCAGCGCCGGGATGCGTCAGCGCATCCAGGACCCGGTGCGCCAGCGCAACGTCGTGCGTGCCGGGAACGCCTCTCGTTTCCAGCAGCGGGTGCACGCGGCGGGCAAGCTCCTCGCGCTCAGATTTCGTGAGGTAGACATCGTCGAGGGAAAAACACACCGCATAAACCCCGTCTTCACGACCGAGCCACTCAGCGAAGAAATGCGCAAACGTGGTCTTGCCCGACCCCTGCGCCCCGCTCATCCCCACAATCACGGGCCGCCGCGCAACACCGCGCGTAGTCAGAACCCGCTCCGCAAGCCTCCGAGCGTAAGGTCCGGCATTTTCCGCATAGCCCCCCGGCAACTTCACATTCTCATTGCGTCCCATACTTCAGATTTCCCTACGCGGACTGTCCCCCGTGAGTTCCGTTCAACTTTTTGCGAGGCCGCCTTGCAACTCCCAGCGCCGACACAGCGCATCGATGGCGATGTCATAGTCCATACGCTCCCCACGCCAGCGACAACGGGCGGTTTGGGCGTCGATGGTATGACCGCGTGCCCTATTGAACGCCTTGAGCTGCTCCGCGCCCGTGACTGCGCAGGTGTTTCCGGGCTTGGCGCAAGTGTTTCCGCGGAAACACCCCCTGTGCAACTTGCCCGCCGGCGGGATCACATCACCATCCGGGCGCGTGAACCGGATCTCGCCCTCGTCCACATGAACCGCATAACCTCCTTCATGCACCTGCCGGTGATGAAACGAACACAAGGTCACGAGGTTGTTAAGGGCAGTCTCTCCCCCATCGGCCCAATGCTTGATATGGTGCGCGTGCACGAAGCGGGAACGATCACATCCCGGAAAGCGGCAGCCGCCGTCGCGAACGCGCAGTGCGCGCCGGATCGCCGGCGGGACGGCGCGTGTCCTGCGACCGACCGCCAGCGGTTCGCCCTTGGCGCCTTCCACCACGCCGACCAGGGCGCCGTCGCAACCCAGCCGCCTTGCCGTCTCCACCACCACGGGACGGCCGTTGTCAAACGACGCACCGCTGCTTTCCGGCACGTCACACAAGGCGTCGTGGGCGATATGCACCACGACCTCGTGAGCGCCGGCAGTGGAACGTGAACCGCCACCGGCCAGAAACCGCTGGACCATGTGCTCGAAGGCATCCACGCGCCGCTGACCGACGCTTGGAGAAGGTGTATCCGCGGAAACATCTCCATCGACCGGAATCGGAGGCTCGGTCTTCAGCGACTCCTCACTCCGCTCTTCCAGTTGCGCTTGCGCCGCGTCCAGCGCCTTGAACAGCAACTCGCCCGCCTCCGGCGTCAGGCGGGCGTTAAGCGTGACGCTGCCGTCGCTCTCCCGCCAGCACAACAGGTGGCGCTGATCGTGAAGGGCTTCGGCCTCGGCGCGCTCGAGATGCCGCTTCACCCGCCTAAAGCCCCGTACCGTGCGTTCCACATGCGCCGCCGTACCGTTCAGCGCAATGTGCAGCAAGGTGTCTTCCGTCTCAATCGTCGCCACCCGCGTGAGCGCACGCACCTTCGAATACGACAGCCGGCCTTCGCCAAAGGTCGCCTGAATCTTCGGCAGCGATTCCAGGGCCCGGGCCGTGCGCACTTTCTCCGTCGCCGCCACCCGGCCGATGCCGCATTGCCAGCCAAGCCACTGGGCGCAACTCGCCATGCCGTGCTGGGCCCAGCCCTCCCGGCGGTCGAACTCCGCGATCAACTCCAGGAATCGCGCCGTGGCCGCGTTGATGTTCCCCCACAGCTCCATGATCTGCACCTCCAGCGCGCCGAGCGCCTTCTCCTCGCGTTGCCGCTCGGCCATCCGCACGTCGGCGTCGGGAGAAGGGTAAACAGCGTCTGCGGGAAGAGGCTCAGCGTCGCGAACAGGGGCGTGGGAAGCAGAGTGATGAAGGTCCATTTCGAGGCTCCGTATCAGTCCGTTGATGAACCTGAACTATAGCATGAATCACCAATCATATCAAGCTTTTATGGACCTTATTCGTTCTCCGGGAGGGTCAACGCGGATCGAAACAGAATGCGGAAGCGGAACGAAGAGTTCCGTACCGGGCGCTCACTTCAGGCAGCCCCTGACAGAGCTTTCAGGGCTTCGTTCAAGTGTTTTACGGAAATGATGTCGATGCCGCTGATAGATTTGCGCGGGCGGTTCGCCGCGGGGATCACGGCGCGCCTGAAGCCGAGTTTGGCCGCTTCGCGCAGGCGCTCCTCGCCGTAGGGGGCGGGGCGCACCTCGCCGGAAAGCCCAAGTTCCCCGAACAGCACCAGGCCGTCCGGCAGGGCCTGGTTGCGCACGCTCGACCATACCGCCGCCGCCACCGCGAGGTCGGCGGCGGTCTCCGAAACTCGCAGACCGCCCACGAAGTTCACGAAAACATCGCGGTCGTAAGCCGCCACGCCCGAGTGCCGCGCCAACACGGCCATCAGCATGGCGAGGCGATTGTGGTCCATGCCGGGGCTGACCCGGCGGGCCATGCCGGCGCCGGCGTCGGACACCAGCGCCTGGACTTCCAGCAGCATCGGCCGGCTGCCCTCATGGCAGGCTGTCACGGCGCTGCCGGGCGCGCCGGCCTGGCGGCCGGTCAGGAAGATCGCCGAGGGATTGCGCACCTGCTTCAGCCCCGCGGAATCCATGACGAACACGCCGAGTTCGTTGACCGCGCCGAAGCGGTTCTTGACCGACCTCAGCACGCGGAACCGGCTGCCGGACTCGCTTTCGAAATACAGCACCACGTCCACCATGTGCTCCAGCATGCGCGGCCCGGCGATCTGGCCCTCCTTGGTCACGTGCCCCACCAGGGTGACGGCAATTCCGCGGGTCTTGGCCAGCCGTACCAGGGCGGCTGTGCATTCGCGTAACTGAACCGCCGAGCCGGGAGCGGAGCTGACATCGTTCAGGCTCAGCGTCTGTACGGAATCGATGATCAGCCACGCGGGCCGCTCCGCCTCCACTGCCGCAAGCACGGCATCCAGCGAAGTCTCGGCGATCGCGCGCACTCCGGCGTCGGCCAGCCCGAGGCGCCGCGAGCGCAGCGAAAGCTGCTCCAGCGACTCTTCGCCGCTCACGTAGAGCGTTTGCGCGCTCGCCGGATTGCCGCCGGCCACCTGCAGCAGAATGGTGGACTTGCCGATTCCAGGGTCGCCGCCAAGCAGCACGACCGAACCCTTCACCAGGCCGCCGCCAAGGACCCGGTCGAACTCGCCCATTCCCGTGGCCATGCGCTGGCCCGGTTGCGCGGCCACTTCGTTCAGTGGCACGACCTCGGCGGCGGTGGGCTTGCGGGATTTCCCTCCCGAACGCACGGGCGCGGCGGGCGCCTCGCGCAGCGTGTTCCACGCGCCGCAGGCGCCGCATTGCCCCTGCCACTTGAGGCTCTCCGCCCCGCATTCAGAGCAAAAGTACAACGCGTTCTTCACTGCATTCGCGCGCCGCGCATGTGAATGTGCATCAGGCTGAACCGGTGCCAAGCACGCCTGCCAATTCTCGCTCGATGGCCTCTCCCTGCCTGGTCTCAACCACTGAGATGTCATGCAATGCTTGAAGGTTCATCCAGAATGCGGCGCCGGTGCCCAGAAAGCGCCCCAGGCGCACCGCCGTCTCCGCCGTAACGGCGCGCTCCCCACGCAGGATTGCCGTGATCCGGTTCGCGGGAACGCGCAGCGCCAACGCCAGCTTGTTTGCGCTCATGTCCCGCGCCGCCAGCTCGGCCTTCAAGACGCGCCCCGGATGTGTTCTTAATCTTGGCATAGTGGACTCTCCATTCAGCCTTTGTGATAGTCCTCGATTCTGACCTGGCCGGCGTCGCCTCCACGAAACCTGAAGGTGATGCGCCAACGTGCGTTAACGACCATCGCCCAGTGGCCCTTGCGAGGCCCCTTGAGCGCATGAAGGCGGGTTGCCCGTAAGGCCCGCAGGGCGGCAAGCGAAGATGCCGCATCAAGCGCGTCGAGCAGCATCAGCGCCCGCTCATAGTCGAGGCCGCGAAAGCCGCGACGCCGATCATCCTCAAACAACCGCCGGGTCGCGCCGTCGGCATACGACTGGATCACACGGCTACGCTAGTATGCGCCGCGTAATATGTCAAGCATCGTACGCCACAGGATCATTCCCCATTCGACTTGCTCGCTACGAGTGAATCCGGCGACGGTTCATCCGCTCCGGCTGTTTAGTGTCTGAAGCCAAAAATATCGCCGTAGGCGCCCACTCGGGGGCGTAAATCGTATATTCTTGCGCTCTTCACGCGCCGAACGGTTACATAACCGGAGTGATTCCCAATACTGCTTCCAGCGCCCGTCAGTGGGTGGAGGAGGTTGCTCGCCTTACGCGGCCCGACCGCGTTCACTGGTGCGACGGCTCCCGGGAAGAATACGATGCGCTCGTAGCGCAATTGGTGCGCGACGGCGGTCTGATTCCCATAAACGACGGGCAGTTCGAGGATTGCTACCTGCACCGCTCCGACCCTTCCGACGTGGCCCGGGTGGAGAACCTCACCTTCATATGCACCGAGGATCGCGAGGACGCAGGACCCAACAACAACTGGATGGCCCCTCACGAGGCGCACCGGCTGCTGGACGGACTTTTCGAGGGCTGCATGCGGGGCCGGACGATGTACGTAATCCCGTACTGCATGGGGCCGATCAACTCGCCGTATGCGCGCTGCGGGATCGAGGTCACGGACAGCGCCTACGTTGCGGTGAACATGTACCTGATGACACGCATGGGCGCGCAGGCGCTCGATCGGATCGAGCGCGAGGGCAAATTCGTGAAGGGAATGCACTCGATCGGCGAACTCGATCCCGAGCGGCGCTACATCATGCACTTCCCTGAGGAACTGAGCATCCGAAGCTACGGTTCCGGCTATGGCGGCAACGCGCTGCTGGGCAAGAAATGTCACGCCCTGCGCATCGCAAGCTGGCAGGCGCGCCAGGAGGGCTGGCTGGCGGAGCACATGCTCATTGTGGAGATCGAGAATCCGGCGGGCGAGAAGCACTATGTCGCGGCTGCCTTTCCCTCGGCCTGCGGCAAGACCAACCTGGCGATGCTGATTCCGCCGGAACAATTTCCCGGATGGCAGGTCCGGACCGTCGGCGACGATATCGCCTGGCTGCATCTCGACGACGACGGCGTGATGCGCGCCATCAATCCGGAGGCCGGCTACTTCGGCGTCGTGCCCGGCACCAACCGCGACACCAACAACAACGCCTTCGAAATGCTCCAGCGGGACGCGATCTTCACCAATGTGGGGCTCAGCAGCGAGAAGGAGCCCTGGTGGGAAGGCCGCAAGTTCGGCGTCCCGGTGCTGAACTGGAAGGGGGAACCGATGAAGAGCGGTGAAAAGGCCGCGCATCCCAACTCCCGCTTCACCGTCTCGGCGCAATGCAATCCCAGCTATTCGCCCATGGCCGAACACGCGGCGGGCGTGCCCCTATCCGCGTTGATCTTCGGCGGGCGCCGGGCGAGGCTGGCGCCGCTGGTCATGGAGGCGCGTGACTGGCGCCACGGCGTGCTGATGGGCGCCGCCATGGCTTCGGAATCCACGGCTGCATCCAGCGACTCCGACAACGGACTGCGGCGCGACCCGATGGCCATGAAGCCGTTTTGCGGCTACAACTTCGCCGACTACTGGAAGCACTGGCTGAGTTTCAGCGGTCGCAGCGACAGGCTACCGGGGATATATCACGTCAACTGGTTCCGGCAGGACGAGGCGGGCGACTACCTCTGGCCGGGATTCGGCGAGAACCTGCGTGTGCTCCAGTGGATTCTCGACCGGCGCAAGGGACGCGCCGACGCGCGCGAAACGCCGGTGGGCAATCTGCCGCGGCGCGAGAACCTCAACCTTCAGGGGCTCGATATCGCTCCCGAGGCCATGAACGATCTGCTCGACGTGGATACGGCGGGCTGGCGCGAGGAAATGAGGAAAATCGCCGATTACCTCGCCCAATACGGCGACCGCGTACCCGCCGAACTCTACGCCGAACGCGACCGCGTGGCCGCCGCCCTGGGCTAATCTGGGAGCGAGGGCCTGACCCTCGCGGCGTCCCGCCCTCCCGGCCGTCTCAGGCGGCGTAGCGCAAGCGATCGGGAATGCAGTCAAGCAGTACGCGCGCTTCGCCCGCGGGCGCCGGCGCATGCCGCGCCAGGGCCCGCCGCCAGTCTCCGGCGCCGAGTCTGCCCGAATACAGCCCCGCCATGTGCCGCGTGATCGCACCGAGCCTCACTGCGCTCTGCCCCTCGCGCCGGGCGTACTCCACCATCGCCTCAACCACCCGGGCGCGGGTCCTCGGCTGCCGCGACGCGCCGGGCAGCTCGGTGAGAAGCCAGGGATTGGAGTAGGCGGCGCGTCCCAGCATCACGCCGTCGACGCGTTGAAGGTGCGAAGCAATCTCGCTGTTGGCGCATATACCGCCGTTGATGACGATGGGCAGGTCCGGCATGGCCTGCTTCAGCCGGTAAACGAACTCGTAGCGCAGGGGCGGCACGTTGCGGTTCTCTTTCGGAGACAGGCCCTCCAGGACGGCGATACGGGCGTGGACGATCAGGGCCGTGACTCCCGCTTCCTGCATCGCGCGCGCGAACGCCAGAAGATGCGAAAACTCCTGCCGGTGATTGGTCCCGATGCGGGTCTTGACCGTTACGGGCCGGCCCCCGGCCCGCCCGCGCATCGCGTGCACGCAATCAGCCACGCGTTCCGGTTCATGCATCAGGCAGGCGCCGAAACGGCCGGCCTTGACACGGGAACTGGGGCAGCCCACGTTCAGGTTGATCTCGTCAAAACCCGCCTGCGTGGCAAGCGCCGTCGCTTCGGCCAGCGCTTCGGGTTCGCTGCCTCCGAGTTGCAGGGCGAGGGGCCGCTCAGCGGGATGATGGTGCAGGAAGCGACCGTCGGTCGAATGGACGACGGCCTGCGCATGGACCATTTCCGTGTACAGGCCGGCCTCCGGCGTCAGCAGCCGATGGAAATAGCGGCAGTGCCGGTCGGTGCGCTGCATCATGGGCGCCACCGACACGCGGCAGGCGGCGGGGAACAACAACGAATCAGCAGCCATCCATCGTGGCCTCGACCAGGAAGCGCACGACCTCGCGCAGCGCTTCCTGTTCGCTGGCGCCTTCGTCCAGCGCCCGGCGATAGGCGGCCAGTTGCAGGCTGGCGCTGGTGCCCCGCTCGAGAATCGTGCGCGCGTGTTCGATTTCCAGCTTGCAGTCAAAGAACTCCGCGTCGTGGCGAATCATCGTGATCAGCTCGTCCAGCAAGTCGGAAAACGGCACCATCTCGCCCCTGCCGAAGTCCAGCAGGCTGTCGGTCGGCCCGTAGCGCATCGCCCGCCAGCGGTTTTCCTCCAGCAGCAACAGGTTGTAGCTGCGCCAGCGGCTGTTGCTGACCCGCAGGCGCCACAGCATGCGGATCAGGCAGACGGTGAAGGCCGTCATGCACACCGTGTCCTCCACGAAAGTGCAGAGGTCGAAAATGCGCGTCTCCAGTGTGGGAAAGCGCGCGCTGGGCCGCACGTCCCACCAGATCATCGAGGAATCCTCGATGACATTGGCCTGGACAAGCGTCTCGATGTGGCGCTCGTAGTCGCTCCAGCCGTTGAACTCTTCCGGAAGGCCGGTGCGCGGCAAGCCCGAGAAAATGGTCAGCCGAAAGCTGCTCAGGCCGGTGTCGTCACCCTCCCAGAACGGCGAGGAACTGCTGAGTGCAAGCAGATGCGGCAGGAAATAGCGGAACTGGTTCATCAGGTCCACGCGCAGGTCCTTGTCCTCAATGCCCACGTGCACGTGCATCCCGCAAATCAGCATGCGGCGGGCCGTGGCCTGCATTTCCTTCTGCAGCGCCACGTAGCGCTGCGACGGGGTCTGCTTCTGGTCGCGCCACAGCGCCGACGGATGCGTGGAAGCGGCGATGATCCGCATCCCGAACTGCTCGGCCACCGCATTGATTTCCCGCCGCTGCCGGGTCAGTTCCCGGCGCACCTCGGCAACGTCGGCGCAGACCTTGGTGGCGGTCTCCACCTGGGCCCGCATGAGTTCGTTGACGACCTGCCCCGTGACCTGTTTCTGACAGGCGGGCATGAAACCGGCCGGCGGGTCCACCGCCAACTCGAGTGTTTTCGCGTCCACCAGGAGGTATTCCTCCTCGACGCCCAGCGTGAAACTGGGCTGATCCCGCAACAGGCTCATTTCATTCGATCCGGGCCGAAACGACCCAATTGTATGGCGCGGAAAGCCTGCAGGCGTTAGCCGGCGGTTTCCCCGAGGCGCTCCTCCAGCCATTCCGGCACGCTTTCGAGCGCCCGCTCAAGTTCCTCGCCGTCGGGCCCGCCGCCTTGCGCAAAGTCCGCCCGACCGCCTCCCTTGCCACCCAATCGCTCCGCAACCGCCCGCGCCAGATCGCGCGCCGGCACGCTTTCCCGGATGCCCTTGCTCACGCCGGCGACGATCCGCGCCTTGCCGTCGTCGCGCGCGCCGAGAATCACCACTGCCGGGTCGTATCGATCGCGGTAGCGGTCCACCGCGTTGCGCATCGTATCCATATCGGCGTCGCCGTCGAGTTGCACGGCGATCAGATTTATTCCGGCGATTTGCGTGACCGGCACAGTCGCCGAACCACCCCCTTCGGCCAGCCGCGCACGCGCTTGCGCGAGGTTCTTCTCAAGTTCCCTGGCGCGCTTCATCAGCGCCTTCAGTTTCTCTTCCGAATCTTCGGCGCCGCCCTTGAGCAGGCCCGCGAGGCGGCCCATCCGGCGACGCAAGGTGCGCACCCACTCGAAAGCCCCCGCACCCGTGAGCGCCTCGATGCGGCGCACGCCCGCGGCGACGGAGGACTCCGACACGATGGCGAACAGACCGATGTCGCCGGTGCGGCCCACATGCGTACCGCCGCACAGTTCCATCGAGTAATCGCCCAGCTTCAGCACCCGGACCTTTTCCGCATAGTCTTCGCCGGCCATCGACAAGGCGCCGGCCTCGATCGCCACATCGATCGGCATCTCGGTGGTCACGGCGGGCTCGTTGGCGCGAATCTGCCCGTTGACTTCGTCCTCTATGCGCTCCAGGTCTTCCGGCGAAACCGCTTCGAAATGCGAAAAATCGAAACGCAGGCGGTCCGGCGCCACCAGGGATCCCTTCTGCGCCACGTGCTTCCCGAGCACCTTGCGCAGCGCCGCGTTCATCAGGTGCGTGGCCGAATGGTTCAGCACGATGTCCCGGCGGCGCCCGGCGTCCACCGTGGCGGTCACCTCGTCGCCCACGCCCAAAGTCCCCTCGGCGACGACGCCGATGTGCGCGCGTCCTGCGGAAGTCTGCTGCGTGTCCCGGACCTCGAAGCGCAGTCCCGGCCCGTCCAGTACTCCCGTGTCGCCCACCTGCCCGCCGCTTTCGGCATAGAACGGCGTTCGGTCCAACACTATTTCGGCGGTTTTGCCCTTCTCCGCCCGCTCTGCCGCCTCGCCGCCGATGCGGATTCCGATCACGCGCGCCGGGTTCTCCAGACGCTCATACCCCGTAAATTCACTCGCGGGGACTATCGAGGGCGGGATGCCCCCGCCTCCGGGCGTATTGGTTTGCTGCGCGCGCATGCCGGAAGAGCTGCGGGACCGCTCGCGCTGTCTGGCCATCGCGGCATCGTAACCGGACATGTCCACGGAAAGACCGCGGCCGCGCGCGATATCGGCGGTGAGATCCACGGGAAAACCGTAGGTGTCGTACAGCACGAAGGCCTTTTCGCCCGGAATCACCCCGTCGCGCACGTCCTCCAGAGTCCGGTCCAGGTAGCGCATGCCCTGCTCCAGGGTGGCCGCGAACCGCTCTTCCTCGGAACGCAGCACCCGCTCGGCCAGCTCGCGCGATTCCGCCAGTTCCGGAAAGGCCGCACCCATCGCCTCGTCAATGGGCCCCACCATCCGGTACAGGAAGGCATCGTTGACGCCGAGTTCATGGCCGTGCCGCAGCGCGCGCCGAATGATGCGGCGCAGCACGTAGCCCCGCCCCTCGTTGGACGGAAAAACGCCATCGCCCACGAGAAAGGCCGCTGCACGCGCATGATCGGCGATGACCTTGAGCGAGTTGGATCCACGATCATCCGTACCCGTGATTTCGGCGGCGGCGGCAATGAGGTCGAGGAACAGGTCGATTTCATAGTTGCTGCTTACACCCTGCAGCACCGCGGCGGTGCGCTCCAGTCCCATGCCGGTATCCACCGAGGGCTTCGGGAGGTCCGTGAGGTGGCCTTCGGCGTCGCGGTCGTATTGCATGAAGACGAGGTTCCAGATCTCCACGAAGCGGTCGCCGTCCTCCTCGGCGCTGCCCGGCGGGCCGCCGTCCACCTCCGGTCCGTGGTCGTAGAAGATTTCCGAGCAGGGGCCGCAGGGACCGGTATCGCCCATCGACCAGAAGTTGCCGGAACCGCCCAGCCGGATTATGCGCGAGTCATCGAGCCCGGCCTCCTCCCGCCAGCACCGGGCCGCCTCGTCATCGTCCTCGTAGATGGTTACGAGAAGCTTCTCCTGCGGCAGGCCCAGGTCCCTGGTCACGAAATCCCAGGCCAGGCGTACGGCCTCCCGCTTGAAGTAGTCGCCGAAGCTGAAATTGCCCAGCATCTCGAAGAACGTGTGATGACGCGCCGTGTAGCCGACATTCTCCAGGTCGTTGTGCTTGCCGCCGGCCCTGAGACAGCGCTGCACGGTCACGGCCCGCGGGTGCGGCGGCTGCTCGCGGCCAAGAAAGATGTCCTTGAATTGCACCATCCCGGAATTGGTGAACAGAAGCGTGGGGTCGTTGTGCGGAACCAGCGGCGATCCGGACAGATGCCGATGGTCGCGCCCGGTAAAGAACTCCACGAACGCGGTGCGTATTTCGGCAGTCTTCATCGCACGGTTTCGTTCAGCACTGCGCGCGCAACCTGCCCCTCGGAAAACCCGCGCCCCCGCAGGAACCTTGCCTGGCGCGCCATGTCCTCCCGATTCCCGGGTGGCGGTTCACCAAAGCGGCGGCTGCGCGCGGCCGCCGCGCGCCGGTCCCAATCGACTTCCGCTTCGTTCAGGACTGCGTCAACCAGCGGCGCTTCCACGCCCCGCTCCCTGAGTTGCGCGCGTATCTTCAGAGGCCCCTGCCCGCGCTCGAGTCGGGAACGCAGAAAAGCCTCGGCGAAACGTTCGTCGCTGACCAGATCGCGCCCGGCCAGCCTGTCCAGCGTTCGGGCGATTTCGCCCGCCTCGTAGCCGCGCACGGAGAGTTTGGTTCGCAATTCCCGCAACGAATGTTCGCGCCGGGCCAGCAGGTTCAGAGCTGTGTCGAGGGCGGGACGCCCTCGCTCCCGGCGGCCGGAACGATCAGGCACTCGCAGCCTCTACCGGTTCCTCCGCTGTGTTCTCTGCGCCCCGGATCTGCGCCTCCAGTTCGTCGGCAACGTCCGGATTTTCGTGCAGGTAGCTGCGCGCCTTTTCCTTGCCCTGCCCGATATGCCCGTCCTTGTAGCTGTACCAGGCGCCCGATTTCACGATCAGGTTCTTCGACAGCCCCAGGTCGATGAGCTCGCCGGCTTTCGAGACGCCGTATTGGTCGCCGGTGAACAGAATGTCGAATTCGGCCATCTTGAACGGCGGCGCCAGCTTGTTCTTGACCACCTTCACGCGGGTGCGGTTGCCGATCACCTCGTCGCCCTGCTTGATCGCCCCGATTCGGCGGATATCCAGGCGCACCGAGGAGTAGAACTTGAGCGCGTTGCCGCCGGTGGTGGTCTCCGGGTTGCCGAACATCACGCCGATCTTCATCCGCAACTGGTTGATGAAGATCACGATGGTGTTGGAGCGCTTGATGTTGCCGGTCAGCTTGCGCAGAGCCTGCGACATCAGCCGGGCCTGCAGCCCCACGTGGGTGTCGCCCATTTCGCCCTCGATCTCGGCCTTGGGGGTAAGCGCGGCGACCGAATCGACCACCACAACGTCCACCGCTCCGGAGCGCACCAGCATGTCGGTGATCTCCAGCGCCTGCTCGCCCGTGTCGGGCTGCGAGACCAGCAGATCGTCCACGTTGATGCCCAGGCGCCCCGCGTAGATCGGGTCCAGGGCATGTTCGGCGTCCACGAACGCGGCCGTGCCGCCGGCTTTCTGGCATTGCGCGACCACGCTGAGCGTAAGCGTCGTTTTCCCCGAAGCCTCGGGGCCGAAGATCTCCACCACCCGGCCGCGCGGCAGCCCGCCGATCCCCAGGGCCAGGTCCAGCGCCAGGCTGCCTGTGGAAACGGCTTCCACATCGTGCACGGCGCCCTCGCCGCCCAGGCGCATTACGGAGCCCTTGCCATACTGTTTTTCGATCTGCGAAAGCGCCGCCGCCAGCGCCCGTTTGCGATTGTCGTTCATCGTGCTCAAGTGCTCCCGCTCTGGTCCCTGTACCGAGATTATTCCATAGCCTCGGCGAATTGCACGGCGGCAATTCTCCGGGTTGAGCGGGTTATTGGCGCACGCACCCGAAACCGTCGAAAAAAGGCCTTTCGCATCAGTCCCCGGCCGTCCCCTCGACGCGTTTCAGCAGTCCTTCCAGCGCATGCGCCACCGATTGCATCCGCACGGCGCGGCGGTCGCCGTCAAAGCGCATGGCTTCCGCTTCCAGCAGCCCGTTGCGGCCCGCCCAGGCGAACAGCACCGTGCCTGTCGGGCGCGTCGCCGTGCCGCCGGTGGGTCCGGCAATGCCGGTCACGGCCAGGCTCCAGTGCGTCCGCCCGCGCTCAAGCGCGCCGGCGGCCATTTCCAGCGCCGTCTCGGCGCTGACCGCGCCGAACTCTTCCAGCGTTTGCGGGCTGACTCCCAGCAAGCGCTTTTTGGCGTCGTTGGAGTACGTCACGAACCCGGCTTCAAACCAGCCCGAACTTCCCGGAAGCCCGGTGATCGCCTGCCCCACCCAGCCGCCGGTGCAGGACTCGGCCAGCGCCAGCGTCTCGCCCCGCTCCAGCAACCGGGCGCCCAGTTCACGCGCAAGGCGGCTAATCTCCCGTTCGGTCATCTTCTCCCCCGCTTCGTGCTTTCAGTTCAAACAGCAGCTCCAGCGCCTCGCGCGGGCTGAGTCGTTCGGGATCAACCGCGGCCAGCATTTGCTCCGCTCTTGAATGAATAGCCTTCGGGCCAAGGCGTCCCGTCTTCGCGGAGGGCGGGACGCCCTCCCGCGCGGGGCCGGCGCCCTGTCTCCCGGAATCGAGCGTGAGCGGCAATTGCGCCTGCCCGCGCTCAATCAACCGGCCGGAGCGCTGCTCCAGGTCCTCCAGCATCCCTCTTGCCGACGCTATGACCTGCCTGGGAACACCGGCCAATGCCGCTACCTGAAGCCCGTAACTGCGATCCGCCGGGCCGTCGCGCACGGAATACAGGAACACCAGCGTTCCGGCGTGCTCGACGGCGTCCAGATGGACGTTTGCGCAGGCCGCAGCGGTTTCGGCCAGCGCGGTCAGTTCGAAGTAGTGGGTCGCAAACAGGGTGAAGCTGCGCAGGCGCTCGGCGATATAACCGGCCGCCGCCCAGGCCAGCGAAAGGCCGTCGTAGGTGCTGGTGCCGCGGCCCACCTCGTCCATCAGCACCAGGCTCTGTCCGGTGGCGTTGTGCAGGATGCTCGCCGTTTCGGTCATTTCCACCATGAAGGTGGAGCGCCCCCCGGCCAGGTCGTCGCCGGCGCCGATGCGCGTGAATATGCGGTCCAGCGGCCCGATCTCGGCCTCTGCCGCGGGAACGAAGCTGCCGATGTGCGCCAGGATCACGATGAGTGCAACCTGGCGCATGTAGGTGGACTTGCCGCCCATATTGGGGCCGGTAACGATCAGCATGCGGGTGTCGTCGTCCAGCGCCAGATCGTTGGCGATGAATTCGGAGTCCAGCGCGCGCTCGACCACCGGGTGGCGGCTGGCCCTCAGCCGAATCCCCGGCCGATCGACAAGTTCCGGCCTTGCGTAGCCCAGTTCCAGCGAGCGGGCGGCCAGGTTGACCAGCACGTCGGTTTCGGCCACGGCGGCCGCCAGGTCCTGCCAGACCGCGAGCCACCGGGACAGTTTCTCCAGCAATTCCTCGTACAGCCTCACCTCCAGCTCCTGGGCGCGTTCGCGCGCGCCCAGTACCCGGTGTTCGAAGCGCTTGAGTTCCGGCGTGATGTAGCGCTCGGAGTGTTTCAGGGTCTGACGGCGGATGTAGTGCTCCGGCGCTTCGTCCGCCTGGCTGCGGCGAAGCTCGATGTAGTAACCGTGCACGCGGTTATAGCCCAGCTTCAGGTTGGCGATGCCGCTGCTTTCGCGTTCCTCCTTCTCCAGGTCCTGCAGGGCGGCGTCCGCATTGCTGCTGACTTCGCGCAATTCATCCAGTTCCGCGCTGTATCCGGCGGCGATCACCTCGCCGTCGCGAATCCTGGGGGCGGGATGCTCGACCAGCGCTTCCGCCAGCAGGCGCAGTCCGTCCGGCGATGTTTCCATGCGCTCCGCCAGGGCTTGCAGGAGCGGAGCGTCCAGCGCCGTGAGCCGCTCGCGCATCGGCGGCGCGGACTTCAGGGCGGACCGCAACTGCTCCAGGTCGCGCGGACGGGCCGTGCGGATGGCCAGTCGCGCCAGAACACGCTCGAGATCGCCGACTTCCCGGATCGACTCCCGCCACCCATCCTGCTCGCCGCGCAATTCCTCCAGGGCCTGGTAGCGAAGCCGCAAGACCTCGTGGGAACGCAGGGGTCGATGGATCCAGCGCCGAAGGAGCCGGCTGCCCATCGGGGTGGCGCAACGATCGACGATGCCGGCCAGCGTGTATTCGTCCCGCCCCGAAAGCGAACGGTCCAGTTCGAGGTTGCGGCGCGTGGCCGCATCCATCAGGAGCGCGTCGCCGGGCCGCTCCACATTGAGCGCGCGCACGTGAGGCAAGGCGCCGCGCTGCGTGTCCCTGACGTAGTCCAGCAGGCATCCGGCCGCGGCGATAGCCAGGTCCATGTCCTCGACGCCGAATCCATCGAGGTTATGCACGCGGAACTGGTCCAGAAGCGAACGCCGCGCGGAAGCGGCACCGAATTGCCAGTTCCTCCGTTCATGAACCGCGGGCCGGCCGGGCAGCGCCTCCGGCAGCCGCGTTCCCTCGCCGACCAGCAATTCGGCGGGCCGCAATCGTTGCAGCTCGCCCTCAAGTTCTTCCAGCCCGAGGCATTCCGTGATCGAAAAACTGCCGGAACTCAGTTCCATCCAGGCCAGCCCGTAACCGCCGTCCTTCCCGTGCAGGGCCGCCACCAGGTTCTCGGAACTGCTGTCGAGCAAGGCTTCCTCGGTCAGCGTGCCGGGAGTAACCAGCCGCACGACCTCGCGCTTCACCGGCCCGCCGGATGGCGTGGGGCGGCCGATTTGCTCGCAAATGGCTATCGATTCGCCCATTTGCGCCAGCCGGGCGATGTACGAATCGGCCGAATGCGCCGGCACGCCGGCCATGGGAATCGCTTCGCCGTTCGACTGTCCGCGAGTGGTCAGAACGATGTCCAGGAGCACGGCCGCACGCTCGGCGTCGCCGAAAAACATCTCGTAGAAATCGCCCATGCGGTAGAACAGCAGGGCATCGGGGTGCTTTGCCTTGATGCGCAGGTACTGCCGCATCATCGGCGTATGCCCCGCCAGCGGTCGCGCGCCGGCTGTCATTCGCTAGCCTTCGCCGAATCCCCGGCCGGCGGCCGCCGCTGCAACCAGCCTTTGCGCCGGCGCCCAGCGTGCGCCGAACCGGTCGTGAAATCCGCGGATGTCATCCAGTACGGTATCCAGGCCCTGCTGCTCGGCGTAGTGCATGGGTCCGCCGCGCCAGGCCGGGAAGCCATAGCCGTAGACGTAGACGATATCGATGTCCGAGGCCGCACGGGCAACGCCTTCCTCCAGCAGCGCCGAACCGATGTTCACGAGCGGGTACATGCATCGCTTGCCGATTTCCTCGGCCTCCGCGGGCAATCGGCGCTCGTAGCCCAGTTCTTCCGCCAGTTCCTCGATCAGGCCGGCGACCCCGGGATCCGGCTCGGGAACCCGGCTGCCGGGACTGTAGTTGTAGATGCCGCGGCCGTTCTTCTGCCCGAAGCGGTCCCGCTCGCAAAGGGCATCGCCCAGACGCTCGCCGGGTTTTCGCTCCTCCTTCGGCTTGCCGGCCAGCTCCCGGGCCCGCCAACCCAGGTCCAGGCCCACGAGGTCAATCATCTGGAAAGGCCCCATGGGCAGCCCGAAGTCCCGCAGGGCCGCATCGACCGACTCCGGAGGCGTGCCCTCGAACAACAATTCAAAGGCCTCGAACATATATCCCGACAACATGCGGTTGCCGATGAACCCGTTGCTGTTGGCCGACCATACGGGGACCTTCTTCATGCGCGACGCGAGCGAAAACGCCGTCGCGACAGTTTCCGGCGAACTGTGCCGGCCCTCGATGACTTCCACGAGGCGCATGATGTTGGCGGGGCTGAAGAAGTGCATGCCCAGCACCTGCCCGGGCCGGCCGGTTGCTTCCGCCATTCGGTCGATATCGAGATACGAGGTGTTGCTGGCAATGATGGCGCCCGGCGCGAGGGTGTCGTCCAGGCGGGCGAAAATCTGTTTCTTGAGGTCCAGGTTCTCGTAGACGGCCTCCACGGCGAAATCCGCCCCTTCGAGGACATCGTAGTCCGTCGTGGGCGTGATCAGTCCCATGCAGCGCTCCGCGCCGCCCGGAGGGATGCGCCCGCTCTTCTCCGACCGTTCGAAGTTCCTGCGCATCACGCGCAAACCCCGCTCCAGCGCCTCCTGTCCTGTCTCCAGCACGGTCACCGGAATCCCCGCGATCGCGAAATTCATGGCGATGCCGCCGCCCATGGTGCCGCAGCCGATCACCGCGGCGCGCCCGACGGCGCGCGCGGCAGCACCGCCGGCGCCCCTGGCCGCGGCGCGTTCGGCGAAGAACACGTGCGAGAGCGCCTTGCTCTGCGGGTTCTTCAGGCAACGGACAAACCGGCGCCGCTCTTCGGCCAAGCCGGCGAGAAAATCGTCCCGGCAGGCCACTGCCTGCTCGATGCACTGCACAATCAGCTCGGGCGAGTCGCGTCCCCGCATCCTGCGGGCAATCAACTGGCGCGCCCCGGCGAATACCTCCGCCGCCTCCCCCGGCCGGGGGAGTTTTCCGGGTCCGGAGGAAATCTTTCGCACCGTCCCGCCTGCCGCCAGCAATTCCTCCGCATACGCGCAAGCCGCGTCTGTCAGTTCGTCTTCAAGCAGACGGTCGGCCAGGCCCATTTCAAGGGCCCTGCGGGCTTTTACCGGTTTGCCGTCCAGACACATCCGCAAGGCCTGCTCCACGCCGACCAGCCGCGGAGTCCGCTGGGTCCCGCCGGCCCCCGGCAACAGGCCGATATTGACCTCGGGAAAGGCAAAGCGGGCGCGTCCGGAAACGGCCCGGTAATCGCAGGCCAGAGCAAGTTCCAGGCCACCGCCGAATGCGACTCCATCCACCGCCGCGATGACCGGTTTGGGACACGCGTCCAGCGCGTCGCATATTGCGTTAAGCGAAGCCTCGGGGGCAGGCAGTTCGGACAGGCCGAACTCCTTGATGTCGGCGCCGGCGCACCAGGTCTTCAAACTGCTCAATAGCAGCAGGACGCCAACTGAGTCATCCTGCGACGCGCCGCGGATCGCGTCCATGAGCGGCATCCGCAGCATTGCCCCGAGCGCATTGACGGGCGGGGATTCCATTTCGATCAGGCGGACAGGGCCGCGATCGCTCACTTTCACCGTCATGATGCCCTCAGACGTGGATCCCGCCGTCCACCAGCAGCGCCTGTCCGGTCACGTAGGAACCGGCGGGCGACGCGAGGAACACGACCAGTCCGGCCACTTCATCCGGAGCGCCCATTCGTCCGAGCGCCGTCGTGTCGAGAAAGCTCTCGCGGGCTTCCGCGTCGGTCCACAGCGCCCGGGAGAAATCGGTCTTGATCAGTCCCGGACAGACCGCGTTGGCGGTGATGCCGTCGCGGCCGTACTCCAGCGCCAGGTTCCGCGCCATCTGGATTTCCGCGGCCTTGGACATGCCGTAGGCGCCGATCTTGTCGTGCGCCGTCTGACCCACGTACGAGGAAATCAGCACGATCCGGCCGTGTCCCCGGCTGCGCATGTCGGGAACGACCAGTTGGCTGAGCCACAGATTGGCCGTGACGTTGCAGCGCCAGATCCGCTCCAGGGCGCTGTCGGACGTGTCGAGCAGGGGACCGAAATGCGGATTCACGCCCACGTTGGAAACCAGAATGTCGATGGCGCCGAAAGCCGCGCGGGTGCGCGCCACGAGGTCCTCCAGCTGATCCTTGTGGTAGACGTTGCAGGGCGCGGAAATGGCGGTTCCCTTGCCGAAGCGCAGATTCAGTTCCTCGGCGGTCTGCTCGCATGCCTCCGCCTTGCGGCTGGACGCGGTCACGCGTGCGCCATGCTCCGCCATCCGCGTGGCGATGGCCTTGCCGATGCCCCGCGTGGAGCCGGTGATCAGCGCCGTGCGGCCCTCCAGGTTGAACAGTTCGTCCACGCCGAGACGAGGTTCAGGCGCCTTCGGATATCAGCATGAAGAGCTGTTGCGCCACCCAGGCGGGCCTCTCCTGGCCCTCGATTTCCATGGATTTCTCCAGCCGGATGACCACGCGGCCCGGTCCGCGTTCGCGAACCTCGGTGAGCCTGGAGTGGACCCGAACGCGCGAACCCGCGGGGACCGGGTTGATGAAGCGCAGCTTGTCCAGGCCATAGTTGATGACGAAGCCGACGCCCTCGATTTCGGACATTTCGGGGGACTCGAGGTGGACGGAAAGCGACAGCGTCAGGAAGCCGTGCGCGATGGTGGACCCGAACGGCGTTTCGCGCGCTACCCGTTCGGGATCCACGTGGATGAACTGATGGTCCACGGTGCAGTCCGCAAAGGCGTTGATCCGGGCCTGATCCACGTCAAACCAGTCTGACGGAGTGAGCTCGCGGCCCTCCCATTCCTTAAGGTTTTCGATCTTCATCCCACGTGCCTCACTGCCCCGTATTAACGCCTGTCGAAACCGTCGAAGCGGTATAGTATAGAAGTTTAATTCGGCTTTCCGGAGGTCGCTCCATGAACGCGCTGGCCCGGGTGTTTGCCCGTCCACCGTTTATCGGTTTGTTCCCCTTTGCGGTGTTCTTCGTGTCCCAGGGCCTGGGGCACTCGGTAATGATCCAGATCGAGCATGCGATCGGTGCGCCGGGAATGTATTACGCGGCCGGCATCATGGGCCTGATCGGCGCATTCCTGCTCTGGCTCGGCATGCGCCAGGACAGCGAGGTGAGCGGAACCTGGCTCGGCTACTTCGCCGCCTGGCTGCTTTGGACCGGCTGGGTGGAATTCTCCTTCGTCTATTACGCGATCTGGCTGGGCGTCCCGGACCTTATGGACGCAACCGGCGAAGTGGCCACCAACGCGGAATACCTGGTGATGATGTCTTCATTGGGGGTAATGCTCGCCACCCTGGTCTATTTCCTGTTCAACCGCGAGACGCGATGCAATTTCTTCCGCTGGTGCCATCGCTGGCTTGGAATGGGCACCGGCAAACCCACGGAGGGGCACAAGCGCAACTTCGCGGCGATAACCGCACTGGAGACCATTTACCTGATCTGGTTCTTCTATCTTTTCCTGCTCATCATTTACGACGAGAACGTGCTGGGCGACCAGCATCCGGTTACATACGGAATCGCCGCGCTGAACGCGGTCTGGGCGATCTACCTGCTGCGGCGCCTGCTGCGCTTCAAGCGAGTCGCCACGGCGTTGCGCTACTCCATTGCAACCGCGATCATCAGTTGGAATGCGTACGAATTCGTCGGTCGATGGGGATGGGTCAACGATTTCTTCGTCAATCTGGAGCAATACGGCTGGCAGGTGATCGCGGTGGCTATCGCCTCGGTCCTGGTCGTGGCGGTATGCCTGATCATGCCGGCGGGCAAGAAGGAACGCGAGCGCATGGAAGCGATGCAGCAGGAACTCGGCGCAAGCTAGTTCACCAAGCTTGATTTTCACGAAGGGAACCCCGGGCGCTGCGTTGCGGCCCCCATTCAGGCGCTTGCGTATTCAATGAACATGCGATCACATTACTGCGGTGAACTGCGTGCCGGCCACGCCGGTCAGGCGGTCGACGTGTGCGGCTGGGTGAACGGTCTGCGCGACCACGGGGGCGTGATCTTCATTGACCTTCGCGATCGCGAGGGGATCGTGCAGGTCGTCTGCAACCCGGACCAGCCAGCCGTGTTTGCCGTTGCCGAAAAGGCCCGCGCCGAATGCATACTGCGGGCCACCGGCGCACTGCGCATTCGCCCCGAGGGCACGGCCAATCCCGATCTGAAAACGGGAGAAATCGAACTGGTGGCCGAGTCGCTCGAAATCCTCTCCGCCGCGCGGGACCTGCCCTTCCACCACGGCGAAGGCGCCGGCGAGGAGTTGCGTCTGAAGTACCGCTACCTTGACCTCAGGCGGCCCGAAATGCTGGACCGCCTGCGCCTGCGCCACAGTGTCTTCGCAGCAATACGCGCGTTCCTGGACCAACGCGGCTTCGTGGACGTGGAAACGCCCATGCTTACCCGCGCCACACCGGAAGGCGCGCGCGATTTTCTCTCTCCGGCCCGCAACCGGCCGGGGCGCTTCTACGCCCTGCCCCAGTCCCCGCAGTTGTTCAAGCAATTGCTGATGATGTCGGGACTGGACCGCTACTACCAGATCGTGCGCTGCTTCCGCGACGAGGACCTGCGCGCCGACCGCCAGCCGGAATTCACCCAGCTCGACGTGGAAATGTCGTTCGTGGACGAAGAGGACGTGATGGGATTGATGGAGGCCCTGGTGCGCGAAGTGTTCTCCGGCGTGCTGGACGTGGAACTCCCGGATCCCTTTTCGCGCATGACCTACGCCGAGGCGATGCAGCGGTTCGGCAGCGACGCGCCGGACATGCGCAACCCCCTTGAACTCGTCGAGCTGAGCGGCATATTCGCGGATTCGGAATTCAAGGTTTTCTCCGCACCGGCCCGTGATCCCGGCTGCCGCGTGGCGGCGCTGAAGATTCCCGGAGGCGGCGGAATGACGCGCCGCGAACTGGACGAATTGACCGGATTCGTGCAGGCCATGGGCGCCAAGGGGATGGCCTGGATCAAGGTGGCCGATCCGGCGGCCGGCCGGGACGGCATGCAGTCGCCGGTGCTCAAGTTCCTGGCCGACGGGGAGATCGAGGCACTGCTCGAAAAGACCGGGCCGGCCGCAGGCGACCTGCTGCTGTTCGGCGCGGGTGCGGCCGCGATCGTGAATCGCACGCTGTCCGCCCTTCGCGACCGGCTGGGGAAGGAACGGGGCCTGATCGGCGGCGGCTGGGCGCCGGTGTGGATCACGGAATTTCCGGGATTCGAGTTCGACGAGGACGAAAAACGCTGGAAGGCGCTTCATCATCCCTTCACCGCTCCCGGCGTGACCGCGCCGGGCGAGCTTCTGGAAAGTCCCGCGCGAGCCTCGTCGCGCGCCTACGACCTGGTCCTGAACGGCCACGAGATCGGCGGCGGCTCGGTGCGCATACACCAGCGCGAAATGCAGGCGGCCGTGTTCGAGCTGCTGGGACTATCGGCCGAGGAAGCCGACCGGCAGTTCGGGTTCTTCCTCAAGGCGCTGGACTACGGCGTCCCGCCGCATGGCGGCATCGCCTTCGGGCTGGACCGCTGGGTCATGCTCATGGCCGGGGCCGAATCGATCCGCGAAGTGATCGCCTTCCCCAAGACGCAGTCCGGCGCCTGCCCCCTTACCGATGCGCCCGCCGCCGTCGAACCGGGGCAACTGCGGGAACTCGGATTGCGGCCGTTATAAACTACCCGCGGCCCGAAGGCTCTTTTCCTGCTCCCATGCCTATCTACGAATATCAATGCCGCGAGTGCGGATACCGGCTGGACGCGCTGCAAAAAATGAGCGATCCGCGCCTCAGAGACTGCCCCGCATGCGGGCGGCCGGCCCTGAAGAAGCTGGTTTCGGCGCCGCACTTCCGGCTGAAGGGCAGCGGCTGGTACGAGACCGATTTCAAGAACAGCGGGCGCGACCAGCAGGACGGCGCAGGCAAGGACGCGGGAAACGGCGCAGGCAAGCCGGCATCCGACACCGGCGGCAAGGACAAGTCGGGCTCTTCCTCGGGCAAGGAATCCGGCACGAGCCCGGCGTCCGACGCAGCCGCCGCTTGAGCAATGCCTGACAGCCTTATCAGCAATGTTTAAGAGCTGGTGGCCGCGCCTGAGGCGCGTGCTGGTGGCGGGAATGCTGGTCTGGGTTCCCGTGGGCATAACGGTGCTGGTGCTGCAGTTGCTTATCGACCTGGCCGACCAGACGCTGAGGCTGATTCCCGAACCGTATCGTCCCGAGGCGCTCCTCGGGTTCCCGATTCCCGGGCTTGGCCTTGTGCTCAGCCTGGTGCTGCTGTTCGTGACCGGACTGGTGGCGGCCAACGTTTTCGGCAGGCGCATTATCGGCCTCTGGGAATCGGTCCTGCGGCGGATACCTCTGGTGAGGACGATTTACACGGCCGCCAAGGGCTTTCTGGAGATGGTCCTGAGCGGCAAGCGCGGCTCGTTCAGCCGCGTGCTGCTTATCGAATACCCGCGCAGGGGCATCTACTGCATCGCCTTTCAAACGTCCAGCACGGTGGGCCAGCTTGCCGAACACACGCCGGACTCGGTGTGCGTCTTCGTGCCCACCACGCCCAACCCGACCTCCGGGTTTCTGGTCGTGGCTCCGCGGAAGGACCTGATCGAGCTGAACATGAGCGTGGAGGACGCGATCAAGCTGGTTGTTTCCGTGGGCGTCGTGGTCCCGGACCCGGACAGTCTTCCCCGCGTCGATGCGGACGGCGGGACGGAGCGCGCTGCCGGTGAAGCATGAGCAAACGGCCGTTTGACGTAACGGTCGTTTTCAGCACCTACCGGCAGCCCGAATGGCTGGAAAAGACGCTTTGCGGCTTCGCCCATCAGACCCGCCGGGAATTCGAGGTGGTGGTGGCCGACGACGGCTCCGGCGACGAAACGGCCGAAGTCATCCGCAGCGCCCGGAGAAGCACCGGGCTTGAGATCGGGCACGTCCTGCAGGACGATCGCGGCTTTCGCAAGTGCCGGATCCTGAACAAGGCCATCGCCAGGGCGCGGGGCGAATACCTGATTTTCACCGACGGGGACTGCATTCCGCAGCCCGAATTCGTGTCCCGTCATCTCGACCTCGCCGAACCGCGGCGTTTCCTTTCGGGCGGCCTGCTCAGGTTGCCGCTGGGACTGTCCCATAACATCCGGCCGGAAGACATCGCGACGGGGCGCTGCTTCTCCGCCTCATGGCTGCGCAGCCGCGGCATGCCGCCGACCTACAAGCTTCTCAAACTCACAGCGGGAAAGGGTTTCGGGACGGTGCTGGACCGCATATCCCCGGCCACCGCCGGCTGGAACGGTCACAACGCATCAGGCTGGAAGGCCGACATCCTCGCGGCAAACGGTTTCGACGAGCGGATGGGCTACGGCGGAGAGGACCGGGAGCTGGGCGAGCGCCTGGAGAACGCGGGAGTCCGGGGCAAGCGCATTCGCCACCGGGTAACCTGCCTGCACCTGGACCACCCGCGCGGTTACGTCGATCCGCAGGTGCGCGCCGCCAATCTCGAAATCCGCCGGGAGACCCGGCGCACGCGCCGCACCCGCACCGGACACGGCATCGCGCAACTCTAGCCGGCGTCTTCCGCCCTGGCCTTGTCGCCGCCGATGAAGATAAGGAAATCGTCGGCCGCGTAGTACTTGCGGAAGGTCTCGTTGACGTCGTCAAGCGTCAGCGCCCTGTACTGCTCATGCAGTGCGCCGTACCACTGCGCATCCAGGCCGTGTTCCGCACCGGAACTGAGGATGCCGGTCAGGGCTGCGTCGCTTGACCAGGAGTTCAGGTCGCCCGAAATGGCGCCGTCCACGGCGTCCTGAAGCTCCTCGGGGGTGAAACCGTCATCAATGACGCGCTGCAATTCCTCCAGCGCCCCGCCCCGGACCTTCGAGAGGTTTTCCGGGGCCGCGATCGCCTGAATGAACAAAGCGCCGCTGTCGTCACCTGAACGCTCCGACGCGTTCATGCCGCCGCCCGCGCCGTAGGACCAGCCCTCTTTCTGGCGCAGGCGATTGATCAGGCGGTTGCTCAAGCCCCCGCCGCCGAAAATGCGCGTGCCGATGACCAGCGGCGCGTAATCGGCATCGCGAACGTTGAGCGGAACAGGCAGCGCGGCAACCATGAACCCGTTGGCCTTGTCCGGCGTGTCCAGCCATTCCTCGCGCGCCTGCACCGGATGGTGCTGGTTGGGCGCCGGCAGGTAATCCACGGCCGCCTCCCAGTCGCCGAAAAGTTCGTCAAGGCGCCCACCCAGCGCCGCAGTATCGAAGTTGCCCACGGCGAGTGCGATCGCTCCCTTGTATCCGATATGGGAATTCCAGAATTCGGCCAGGGCGTCGCGGTTCATGTTCCGGATCATCTCCTCCTGCTCGTCCAGATCCATGGCGTATCG